>CAKRON010000043.1 GCA_934373455.1 uncultured Marvinbryantia sp. | reverse complement strand
ATAACGCGCAGATGATTAAAGAAGGAAAGAAAAAAGAAGAACGGTTTAAAATCCTACAGGAAATTGCTGAATATCAGCTGAATGTTCTGAACACTGCAGAGCAGATTAAAATGGCAGAGGATGAGAATCAGTTGGTGGAAATATAATTTAAGTATTGCATTTATGATGACAAATGGGTGGAGGTGGAATGGAAAACATCTCCCTTGAGTGGATGTGAGGATAACAAAAATGGGAATTATTAATATAACTTCAGATAGAAAAAAAGTAACATTGGATACGGATGTGATTCTTTATATTATAATGAATGGAAAAAATGCGGAGATTCATATAGTCGGGGGAAGAGTATACGAGACGAGAACTGCTTTGAAAGAACTGGAAGGAATATTGAAGGAAGAATTTGTAAAAATACACAGAGGCTGTATTGTATCTGTAAAAGCGATTCATGATGTGACAGATACGGTAGATCTCGGCAACGGAGAAGAATTGGCGTATACTGTTCGCAAGAAAAAACAAATCGTGGCCGAGATTCGGGAAAAGCAGAAAAAAATGATTCATGCTTTGGAAAATAAAGGCATTCCGGCTACGGAAGAAGAATATCGTCATCATTATAGTTCTTTTGAATATCTTCCTATTGCATTTACGGATATAGAAATGGTGTTTAATGAAGAAAACCATGCGGTAGACTGGATTTTCCGTTATGCAAATCAGGAACTTGCCAGATTAGAAAAGCTTTCGTTGAATCAATTACTGGGAAAATCTTTTGGAAGTCTGTTTGCCAATATGGATTCAAAATGGCTGCGAAGTTATGAACGTTCGGCACTTTATGGAGAAGTATTGGAACTTATGGATTATAGCCCGGAAATAGACACCAACCTGAAAGTAATCTGTTTTCCTACCTTTAAGGGGCATTGTGGCTGTATCTTGTTTGACCTGGATATGATAAAGGCAGTTGACAGTAGTGACAATGTCCATAAAATATGGAGTACATACCTGAGAAATCGTACAAAATAACTAAAAACATGTCGTTTTAAGCCATTTAGATGTCGTTTTGTTCCATGTTTATTGACTGGAATGAAACGACATCCTATTATATACATCTGGGGACGGTGTTTCTTGGCATTGATAGCGTCCCCAGTGGATAAAACCGTATGGGACACTAAAAAAGCCAAAAACACCGTCCCTTACAATTTGTGCCAATATTGAGTGATTCGTGCCAGAACAATTGAAAAAAAATCTGTTTATTTTATAATGAAGACAACAAATGGAATGAAAATTGACAACTAAATATCGTACAGGAAAAGAAATTCCCGAGAAATGGACATAAACATTGGACATAGTGAATACTATGCCTTGAAAAATCTTATGGATTCGCTTAAGATATCTTCCGTATGGGACACTAAAAAAGCCAAAAAACACCGTCCCCGGAAAGAAGTGAAATGATGACAGTTTTACCATTGCTCAATGCAGATTTTGAGCCAGGAACTGCAAAAGAGAGGGCAGAAAGTTTTAAAGATCGGAATTTTTCTGAGATTGCTTTGGCGGAATATTATTATTTTTCGGGAGAAGTGAAAAAATGCAGTGATATAGCGGAAATATATATTATGAGTCCGGATTTGAAATTGCGGCTGTCGGCATGTATGTTATATGCATATTCGAATCTGACATTGGGAAATGCCGGATCATCCAGGCATGCATTGGAAATAATTCGGGAAACGATTAGAAAAGAAATGGCGGCGCCGTCATCCGATGAGAATCTGGCATATTGTAAATTTACCAGATATCTGGTAACAGTGCTTCTGCATCTCCCGATGGAAGATTTTCAAGAGATGAAAAGATACATATCTGAGCTGCCCGATGGCCTTAGAATTTATGCGTTTTATGTAATGGCACATGATCTTTACCTGAAAGGAGAATATGGAAGAGCGCTGGGACTCTGTGATGCGGCGTTGATTTTTAGCGAAGAGAAGTATCCAATCAGCACGATATATCTGTACTGTATGATTGCTACGTGTGAAATGAGTCTGAAAAATCAGACAGAAGCACAAAAAGCGCTGCGCACTGCATGGAAAATAGCAGAGAAGGACGGATTTTTTGAACCACTTATTGAACACCACGGACTTCTGCAGGGGCTGTTGGAATCATGCATTCGCAAAGAAAAGCCTGAAATGTATAAAAAGATAGCTGAAGCAGTGATTTCATTCACCCGTGGCTGGACAGCAGTTCATAACCCACGTGCGGATGAAAATGTGACAGATATTTTGACAACTATGGAATTTTCTATTGCAATGCTTGCCAGCCGGGGATGGAGCAATCAGGAAATATCAGATCATATAGGAATATCGATAAATACAGTGAAGCATTATCTGACAGATATTTTTGGTAAACTTCATGTGAAAAAAAGAGATGAACTAAAGAAATTTGTACTGAGATAAAAAATACGGTCAACTTACTGAATTATCAGTGCGGATGACCGTATTTTTCTATAGTAGGAAAATGCATTTCTTATTACAGAAAAGGGGCACTTTTTGAAGTCAAAAAGTATATTATGTAAATAAACAATGTGGTTTATAATCATAAGTATAAAATAGACTATAGTCATAAGTGAAGAATGTAATAAAGAATTGATCATGAGTTCAGAAAAATAATAAAGAAGAGCGGTGATGATTATGAAAGAAAAGAAAATTATTGATTACAGCAGAACATATCGAAAAATCAGTGCGGATAAAAAGAAATGTGCCGCTTATATTATTTTACTGATCATATTTGTATTTTTACTTTTCTGGTTTCATGTAGGAGATCTGACCAGAATCATCTGTAAATTTTGTGCAGCGGAGCTGAAAAAATATGAGCCGGGTATGTATATTGGAATAAGGTCAGAAACATATCCACTGTTTGGAAAAATCAGTTATCTGTCTGCGAACACAGTATACCCGGGAATTGGAACAAGCCTGATCAATGCAGGATGCTCTTTATTCATAGTTCTCCTGTTTGCGTTCCTGCCATGTAAAGGACGTCCATTTGCCATCTATATGATTTTAAATGGCACAATCCATCTGATAAACAGCCTTTGGTTTATCTTTGGCGGAAGAGATTTTCCGTATACCTTAACGGTGTATTCTCAATTATATATACTTCAGGAAATAGGCATATGGGTCGTATTTTTTGTTCTGACAGTTTGCGTTACGGGAATCATGGGAAATAAGGGACTGGGATATAAACTGGCAGCGTTATTTTTTGTGATGCTGTATTCCATTGTATTTGGAACAGTGCGTTATATGGTATTTATCTATTTGCTGTACAAATATTCCGTACTCTATATGGCATTATTCTACTTTATGATAGGACCATTATTTGATTTTCTGTATCTGGTCATGATCTATGGTATGTTCGTGAATCGAATGATTAAAATATATGATTCCCGAAAAGGTAAGGAGGTGTGGAAATGGTCATAGCTATTATGAAAGGTTACATAATATTTGTGATTATTCTGATGCTGTTGTATACAGTCAGACATTTTTATTTTACCGTGGTAAGACTGTTGGGAAAGCAGCGCCTTTATTACAATGATATTGTTACAAGCAGAATGAAAAGCATTTCCGTATTGATTCCAATGCATAATGAGGAACAGGTACTTATGAATGTACTGGATTCACTCCTGGAATGTGATTATGACAGGGACAGATTAGAAATCATCCCAATCAATGACAATTCAACAGACCGCACAAAAGAAATGCTGGACGAATATCACAGAAAATATGAGTTCATACGACCGCTTCACAGAGACTGTCCGGACAGAGGAAAACCTGTGGGACTCAATGATGCCATGCAGCTGGCGAGAGGCGAAATCATCATCGTATTTGATGCGGATTACCGGCCTGCCAAAAATATGTTAAAACAGATTGCCCTTGGATTTGAAGATCCGCAGGTAGGGGCAGTTATGGGAAGAGTCATTCCATATAACACAAATAAAAACATGCTGACCAGACTGATTAATCTGGAGCGGTCAGGTGGATATCAGGTTGACCAGCAGGCACGTTATAACCTTCGGACCATTCCACAGTACGGTGGAACCGTAGGAGGATTTCGGAAAGACTTTTTATTGCAGACAGGAGGGTTCAATCCCAAAGTTCTGGCAGAAGATACCGAGCTTACCTATCGGCTTTTTACAAATGGATGGAAGGTCGTGTATGCAAATTCTGCAGAATGTTACGAAGAATCTCCGGAAAGCTGGAATGTGCGGGGAAGACAGATCAGACGCTGGTCCAGAGGACATAATGAAGTATTATTCCGTTATCTGATTCCGACGATCACAAATCCATACATGGGATTATTTCAGAAAATAGATGGTTTATTTCTGCTTTTTATCTATTCTGTGCCGGTATTCTTACTGATCGGCTGGGTTGATTCCCTGGCATTATTTTTCTTGGGAGAAATGCAGATCTTTTCAGGATGGTGGGTTATTTTATTTTTGGGTATCTATAATTCCCTTGGTAATTTTGCACCGTTTTTTGAAATTGGAACATCATTGGTGATAGATGGGCTGATTGGAGAGGCATTGTTGCTGCCGCTCATGATGTTTAATTTCTTCTTTTATATGTGGAACATCTCTCTCGGATTTTTCGATGCTGTGCTGGATACAATTACAGGAAGAGGGGTGAAATGGGATAAAACAATCAGATTTTCCACAGACAATACGAGGAAGGAGGCTGGGAAATGAAGATATGGATTTTACTTTTTATCTGCATGATGTCTATGCCTCTTGTAGTTGCATTATTGTATTTCCGGTTAAAAAAGGGACAGATTCTGAAAATAAGACAGAATTATGTCAAAGATACAAGATACTTTGGACGTAGTTTTGCGAACATGATGGAAAAAGCTCTTCCGGAAATGAAAAATAATGTGATTACACTTTCCAAACCAGAGGAAGTTTTGGAAATCGAAGAAGATACGACATTTAAAAATTCAGATATAGAAAAATTGGTTCTTTCCAGAAAGCAAACCTTTTGCCTAAAACAAGAAGGTTTAGAGTTTCATAAAGAAATATACTGCGAAAAAGATGCGATGTTCTTTGCAAAAGAAACCAAAATTCGTGCGGTATACAGTAAGCAGAGAATTCTTTTCGGAAATAACATTCATCTGCTTAGATGGGCAGATGCAGAAGAAGCAGTTGTGGTTTATGACGGATGCGATCTGGGAAGAAGAGTATCCAGCGGAGAACAGCTGGTAATCGGGTTTGACAATACTTTTCAAAGTTTGTATGCTCCAATGATCCGTCTTGGTCAGAGACCACAGGAACCGGAACGCTTTATGGAAAGCCGTGATATGAAAATCTTTCGGATGCCGGTGCTCAACAGCCATGAATTCAACCGTCATTATATTCATGAGGATATGATTACAGAAAACGGAACGGTGCCTTATTCCATTATTTCAAGAGGGGATGTAAAGGTAATAGAGAACATCATTCTTCAAGGGGATATTCACAGTGATGAATCCGTAAGAATTATGGAAAATGCAGCAGTCCTTGGCAATGTGTTTGCAGAGAAAGATGTGCTTCTGGAAAAAAATGCAACAGTACTGGGCAACGTTTTTACTCAGGGCAACATTATATTTGAAGAAGGTGCCAGCGTTGGCCAGCCAAATAAGATAAGTTCTGTAGTTGCAAGGGGAAACATAAGCTTTTATGGGAACAATTACGTATTTGGGTATATTACATCAGAAGGAGGCGGTGAAATTCTGAAATCAGATGAAACATTGTCGGAAGAATATTGTTTTCCGGAAAAACCGGTGTATACAGAAAAGCTTGTATTTCAGAGTCTGGAAGAATACCAGAATGTTGACTATCAGGGATTCAGGATGGATCAGCATATAAAAGAGGCAGTGATACCGGATGGAAGTGTGGTAATACCGGCAAGTCAGTTTTTTAAATGTCAGAAGCTTGAAAAAATATGTCTGCCAAAAAGTATTTCTATTATAGAAGACTATGCCTTTGCCGACTGTACCTTGCTGCAAATGCAGGAAGATCTGTCTCAGCTTCCACTGAATTATATTGGAAATTCAGCTTTTGAAAATTGTGAGAAGCTGGAAGTATCCAGACTTCCGGATTCCCTTGAGACGATTGAAGGTGCAGCATTTGCAGGATGTCTGGCCATTGAAAAAATCATATTTTCAGACAATGCATTATTAAAGAAAATAGGCGCTCATAGCTTCCGGGGATGTAAAAAATTAAAAGAAGTATATTTGCCGGATCAGATAGAATATATTGGAATCAGTGCATTTAAGTATTGCAGTTCCCTGGTTAGTATTTCAGTACCGGAAAGAATAAAAGATCAGCCAGGCATTGCAGAATTAAATGAAATCTGTCCAAAGGTTCAGATTCATTTCAGGGAGGTGAAAGAACGTGAAAAAGAGTAAAATACTTCAACTGTTTCTTGTTTTATTCTTCCTCCTGCTGCTGGGAACAGGAACACTGATTCTTCAAAATCAGATGGACCAGGTTCAGAATGCAAAGAAAGAGCAGATATATTATCCGGAAACGAGGGATTTGTATAACGGTTTTGGATTAAAAGATAACCAAACATTATCTACAAAAAAGCTTTTAGAAGATGCAAAACAAGTCGTTTATACAGACCGCATTTTCAACATCAATCAGACGGATACATCCCAGGCATTGTATGCATCAGACATTGCCGGCGCACTTCAGAAAAAAACAGGTAAAGATATATATATTCTGCCGGTGCCGGAAAGAGGCGTGTTTGAAGTTGGATATGACAGTGAAAAAGAACAATACAACAGTTATATCGAAAAGATGAAGAAGGCTCTTTCTGACAATGCAGAAGTATTAAATCCGCTGCCGGAAATGGAACAACACAAATATGAATATCTTTATTTCCGGACAGAAAACAACTGGACGATGCGAGGGGCATTTTACGGTGCACAGACCTTTTTTAAAGCAATTGGATACGAAGAAGAAAATCTGGATGCTTACCGCGAATATGCCTTTGGAAATTTTGATGGAGATCTGGTTTCTTCAGCCGCAAAAAAATGTGAAACAGATCTTGCAGAATCCATAAAAAATATAGAAAAGGATATTTTTTATATTTATCTCAATGGTTCGAATCCAAACTGTGAAGAAGTCACTTTTGAAAACAGAAAAGGAAAGCTGCAGACAATGAAGCGGACGACGATCCAGCTGAACAGCAGTGGCGGGAATGCGGTCATTGCTTCTGAGTACCAACACAGTGTAGTGGAGGGAAGAGGAGAAGAAAATCTTCTTTTGATCACAGATACAAGAGGAAAAATGATGATTTCCTATTTATCTGAGTTATTTCATAAAGTCTACGTATCAAATATTTATGAGGATGTCGATTTTGTGCAGAACCTGGAAAAAATCATAGATGAGTATGATATAAAATACATCATCTGGGCACAGGATGTTGCAGAAATGGGAAAGGCGTCTTATATGAGAGCACTGAATCCACTTTCAGAGGAGGGAGGGAAGGCATGATGTCGGAACTCATTTTACAGGGCATCGATATTTTCCTGAAAAAGACAGGAACTGCAGGAACGTTTTATATGGACGCAGATAACATAAGAACAGGATTTTTGGTGCTTGGAATAATACTGATTTTCCTGGGAGCTAAAATATATACAGCTGTTATGTCCTTTGTGATGTTCTGGGGTGTGACGGTTATCTTATGCACCATAATGGACGGTCACGCAAAATGGGGAAGCATTGTAACTGCTTTTACCATAACCGGATGTCTGCTGGGATACATGGCATTTAAATGGAAAACAGCAGATTCCATGTTATTTTCTGCACTGACCGCTGCGGCAGTTGTGTGGATGAATCATCCTTCTCTGTGGGTGACTGGAGCTTTCGCCATAGGTACAGCTGTGGCAGCCGGATTTTTTCCATTGGAAGGAGCAATACTTGCTACAGTGACAGCCGGTGCACTGCTGATTTCTGAAGCTGGAATCAAGAACGCCGTTTTACTTGCGGTATGCGGATTTCTAATTCAGCTCATCTTGTTTGAAAGAAAATCAGAAAGGGGGCAGAAAATTTGGAAACGGTTTTTCGCAAAGAAATCAAATATCTGATCGACCGAAAATCTTCTATTATTTTGCAGCAAAAGCTGGATACAATCATGGAGAGAGATGTTCATGGAGAGAATGGAAGATATTTTATCCGGTCACAATATTATGATTCCATTGATGACAGGGACTTATGGGACAATCTCGATGGAATATATGAAAAAAGAAAAATCAGATTAAGAATCTATTCCTTATCGGATACTACGGTCAAACTGGAATTCAAATGTAAAAATGGGATGGACGGGGTGAAATATTCCATACCAATCAGCCGGGAAGAAGCCCTTCGTATGGAACAGGGAGATGCTTCTTTTCTCCTGAATTACGAAACAGAACTGGCCATGCGTCTGTATTTGCGGATCACCCGGGGATGCTATCGGCCGAAAACGATTATTGACTACCAAAGACTGGCATTTGCGTATCCGGCAGGAGATGTGAGGATTACCTTTGATACAGATATAAGAGGAGCGTCTTATCCGTATGGTTTATTTGAAAATACAGGGACAGTTGCCCTGGGTGGAACCAATAAGGAATTAATGGAAGTAAAGTATACAGGATTTCTTCCGGATACGATAGCAGAGGTATTAAAAGAAGCAGATGAACTGTCTACCAGTCACAGTAAATATTCCAGAGCAAGAATGATGTGAAGGTAAATAAATAGACGGCATTATGCCGGGATTGGAGAGATGAAATGAGGGAATTTATAATTGAAAATCTGACAAACACAGAGGCATTGAGTATGGCCACAATCCTGATGAACAATGTGATGGCTTTAGTGGTGGCGTTTTTCATCATGTTGACTTACAAAATCTCCTATGCAGGAACAACCTATAGCCGACGGTTTAATATTTCCATTGGATCTATTACGATTATCACTGCAATGATTATGAGTATTATCAGTAACAACGTTGCATTGTCTCTTGGTATGGTGGGTGCGCTTTCTATCATCCGTTTTCGTACCGCAGTAAAAGATGTGCGGGATGCTACATATATTTTCTGGGCAATTGCAGCAGGTATTGGCTGCGGTGTTTCCCAGTATGCATTGATTGCTGTCGGTTCAGCCTTTTTGCTGCTGTTTCTTATTCTTACCAGAAAAGGATTTACAACCTGCAATAAGATGCTGGTTGTGCAGGGAGATCTCCAAAGTTTACATAAGATTGAAGCCGCTGTGGATACATTCTTTTCCGGAAAAGTGCATGCTTCCATGCGCAATGTGACACAGACAAGCTGCGAACTGGTGTATTCTATCGGAGAAGGTGTACTGGAACATTTTGCGAAAAAGAACCAGATGGATATTTCAGAAAAATTGATTAAAATCGATGGTGTAAAAAGAGTAAATGTGGTTGACCAGAAGGATGAACTTTCACAATAAAAAAGAACTGCTGTGTGGGGAGGAATCGAAATGAAAAGGATAAAATGGATCCTGTTAAGTTTTTTTATGATAGCGTTTCTTTGTGCAGCCTCCCTTATGGGAAACTTCTTTGTCAAATCGGAGAACACATCAAAAGGTAAAAAGAAAACTGTTATCACGGAAGAGGAAAGAAAAGAATGGATTGCACCAGATAAGGATATGCTGGAGTATTATGGTCTGGGCGAGTTTTCCACTACACTTCCGGTAGTTTATATGAATACCAAAGGTCAGCAGGTGTTAAAGGAAAATACGATCTGGGGAAATATTGCTCTTTTGGAAGCGGACGGTGAAGAAAAATCGATATTTTCTGTTCCTAATTCACTTCACAGAGCGACAATTAAATATCGAGGTGCTTCTTCTTATTTAAAATTTGAAAAAAAGCAATATCGAATCAAGTTTTATAAAAATAAAAAAGACAGTTCTAAAAAAGTGTCTCTGGCAGGAATGGGTGCAAACAGTGAGTGGGTTTTGAATGGTCCCTACCTTGACAAGACGTTAATACGAAATAAACTGATGTATGACCTTTCCAGGGAATTAAATGGATGGGCGCCGGATTCAAGATTTGTGGAGCTGTTTGTAGACGGAAAATATCAGGGCGTTTATCTGGCAGTCGAACCGGTTACGAATGGAGAAAGCCGGCTTCGTCTTGCTGAATTTGGTCTTCTCTCCGGTGAAACTGCTTATATAGCAAACAGGGACAGAGTGGATACCGGATCAGAAGAACTGGAAACTTATGGAAAAACAGCGGGATACACCAACAATGCCATGTACCTCGAATATCCTTCTTCTAAGAAGGTGACAGAGAAGCAAATAGAATATATCGAAAATGATATTTCCCAATTTGAAAAAGTTTTATACGGGGATAATTTTCAGGATAAATGGAGCGGCTATCAAAAGTATATAGATGTGGATAACTGGATAGACTATTTTATTATCAACGAATTTGCCATGAACTATGATGCAGGAAATCTTTCCACATATGTATACAAAGAACTTGGAGGAAAATTGCAGCTGGCAGTCTGGGATTTTAACAATGGATTTGACAATTATCAGTGGTTCCGGTCAGAAACCGATGAGTTTCACACAATCGAAAATTCCTGGATTGAAAGATTGTGGCAGGACGAGAACTTCCGAGAACGCGTCCGTGAAAGATACTGTCAGCTTCGTAAAAGTACTCTTTCGGAAGAGCATATTTTTGATAAAATAGCGTCCTATGAAAAAGAACTGGGAGAAGCTGTGGAAAGAAATTTTAAAGTATGGGGATATTCTTTTGAAGAAAATCTGCTGGTTGGCAGGAATAAAGATGGAACCTCAAGAGATATTGAAAGCTATGAAGATGCAATGACACAGTTGAAGGATACCATTCAGAAGAGAATTGCTTTTCTGGATAAGGAATTAGGAGGAAATTAACAAATGAAAAAGGTACTGGTTATTTTTGGAACAAGACCGGAAGGAATAAAAATGTGTCCCCTTGTCTTGGAATTAAAAAAAAGCGAAAAACTGCAAACTGTGGTATGTGTTACCGGGCAGCATAAAGAAATGCTGAATCAGGTGCTTGATATTTTTCATGTGGTTCCGGATTATGATATGGCTATTATGAAAAAAGGGCAGGATCTGACAGACGTGACTACTGCAATTCTTACAGGAATGCGAGAGATTCTGAAAAAGGAAAAACCGGACATTGTGCTGGTACATGGAGATACTTCAACTGCATTTGCAGCATCCCTGGCTGCATTTTATCAGCAGATTCCGGTAGGACATGTGGAAGCCGGACTTCGCACGTATAATATGCAGTCGCCATATCCGGAAGAGTTTAACCGTCAGGCGATTGGACTGACTGCCAGTCTGCATTTTGCACCAACGCAGAAAGCAGCGGATGCGCTTTTGAAAGAGGGAAAAGAGAAAGAGCATATTTTTATTACAGGAAATACAGGAATCGATGCGTTACATTATACAGTCCGAAATGATTTTTATCATCCTGAAATAGAATGGGCAAAAGGCAGCAGACTGATCGCACTGACTGCGCACAGACGTGAAAATCTGGGAGAACCTATGCGGGATATGTTCCGTGCGATTCGAAAGATTGTGGAAGAATTTGAAGATGTAAAGGTGATCTATCCGGTTCATTTAAATCCACAGGTAAGAAAAATTGCCGACCAGGAATTTGACGGATGTGAGAGAATTCACATGATTGAACCGCTGGATGTGGTGGAGTTTCATAACCTGATGAAAGCAAGTTATCTGATTATGACAGACAGCGGCGGAATCCAGGAGGAAGCGCCGGCACTTGGAAAACCTGTGCTAGTTATGAGAGATACGACAGAACGTCCGGAGGGTGTAGAGGCCGGTACGTTAAAGCTGACTGGTACAGGAATGGAGAACATATACAGAGAATGCAAGAAGCTTCTGACAGATCAGGCAATCTACCGGGAGATGAGTGAAGCCAGAAATCCTTACGGTGATGGAACAGCAAGTATCAAAATTCGAAAAATTCTGGAGGATCTTGATGTATGATCATAAGAAGGTCAGACAAAAGAGAAACGTGAAACAGCGAAGAATCGTGAAATCATTTCTCATGGTGTGTATAATAATGGGAATGGTATGGATGTTCATAAATTATCAGAACTGGAGAAAAGAAATACGAGCAAGGCAGGAATGGCTGGAAAGTGTTTTGACAGAAGAAAAAAAGTGGATTCTGAAAAATCAGGGAGCGGCAGGTGAAATTTACATGAATGGAGAAAAAGCCGGAGATGTAAATCCATATTTTGCCTGTATGGCTGCACTGGGACTTCTGGCAGAAACAAAAAATTGTCCGATGAGTGAAACAGAGAAAAATGCGGTGAGCAGGTACTTGAACTGGCATACCAAGATGCTTCTGGAAACAGATGGAAAAATGGGAATTTACCGTAAAGAAGGACAGGAACTTGTGTATGTGGAAAAAGCAGATTCAGAAGACGGCTATCTTGGTATGTACCTTTTACTCATGGGAGAATACCTGAAAAAAACCGGCGATACAGAAAGCCTAGAATCCTGGCAGGAAGGAATTCATCTTGCACTGGACAAAATTCAGAGTCTGATGCGAGATGGAACCACACAGGTTTCCACAGAGAATACAACCATTTATCTGATGGATAATTTAGAAGTGTGGAAAGGTCTTTTGGCACTGGAAGCGGCAGATATCATGCAGGACGATATGACACAAACACAAGTGGTAACCGAAATGCGTGAAAACCTGCAGAAACAAATAGAGGCCGTATTCTGGGACGAAAAAAATCAAAGATGGCGAATCATGCGAGACAGTGACCATTATAATCCGGAAAAATTCTATCCGGATGGAATAGCCCAAGTCTATCCCCTGATCTGTGGATTTAAAGTAAAAGAAAAAAAGGCACAAAAAGAATTATATAATCAGTTTACAGAAAAATTCCAGTGGCAGGAAATGAACAAAACAAGAAAAGGTTTTGCCTGGACAATAACCGGAATGGCAGCGGTACAGGTCCGAGATAACAAACATCTTATAGAACTGATAAAAAATTATGAAACAGAATTTCATAAAAACAGAAAATATCCATTGTATACAGGAGAAGCAGGCTGGATATGCAGAGAAATTGGGGACGGTGTTTTTTGGCATTAATACCGTCCCTAGTGGATTGGTCTTATGCCAATTCGGACAATTCTTTTATAGATATTGAAAAAATTCTTAGCCTGTTTTCAAATCATGCAGAGTGCATGGATTACTTGCAAACCACTTCTGAAGAAAAATGTATGGAGCACAATTCAACAATTCGTATTTCTGATATAGAAGCACTTCAAATAATTCAGAAAAAAACACCATGTAAATCGCCGGCAGATTTTCAACGGCTGGATCTCATTACAAGAAATCATTATTTAAGTCAACTATACCATACCGGCATATCCATACGCCAGCTTAGCAGACTGACAGGTATTTCACGGACAGCAATCAACACAGCAATAAAACCATAAGGGACACAAAAAAAGCCAAAAACACCGTCCCCATTGTGCTATACTTGTTATAAAAGATATCAGGGGGTCAAGACTATGGTTAAGTTAGGAATCATTGGTGCAGGAAGAATCGGAAAAGTACATATGGAAAGTATTTGTACACAGGTTCCGAATGCAAAGGTAAAGACAGTGGCAGATCCATTTATGGATGCGGAAAAGGAGGCATGGGTAAAGAAGAAAGGTGTGGCGCAGGTAACAAAAGATTATCATGAGATTCTGGATGATCCGGAAATAGATGCAGTACTGATTTGTTCATCCACAGATACGCATGCTTCGATATCGATGGAAGCTATTGAGGCAGACAAGCACGTATTCTGCGAAAAACCAGTGGATCATAGTATAGAAAAAATCAGACAGGTGCAGGAAGCATTGAAAAAGCATCCGGTAAAATATCAGGTTGGATTTAACCGTCGATTCGATCACAATTTCGAAGCAGTACAGAATGCGGTGGTATCCGGAAAAGTCGGAGAACCACATATTGTACGTATTACATCCAGAGATCCGGAGCCACCGGCCCTGGAATACGTAAAAGTCTCCGGTGGAATGTTTCTGGATATGACAATTCATGATTTTGATATGGCACGTTTTCTGGCAGGCTGCGACGCAGAAGAGATCTATGTGCAGGCAGGAGTGCGGATCGATCCGGCGATAGGAAAAGCGGGAGACGTGGATACTGCTGTCATTACTATGAAGATGGAAAATGGCAGCATTGTTACGATAGATAATTCCAGAAAAGCAGTCTATGGATATGACCAGAGAGTAGAGGTGTTTGGTTCGCAGGGGATGGTATCGGTATCCAATGATACCACATCTTCTGCAGTGATCAGCAATTCGGAAGGCGTAATGGGAGAAAAACCATTGTACTTTTTCCTGGAACGTTATATGCAGTCTTATGCAAAAGAGATCAGAGCATTTGTTCAAGCAATCGAGCAGGATACAGAGACACCACTCGGAATCACGGATGGACTGGAAGCAGTACGCATGGGACTAGCAGCGAAAAAATCACTGGCAGAGCACCGACCGGTAAAGATGGCAGAAATTATGTAGTTTAATAGCTGACAGAAATTATGCAGTGCAACACAACAATAAAACAATAAGGGACACTAAAAAAGCCAAAAAACACCGTCCCAAAGGAGAAAATTATGCAGGCATTTACACAATATACACCAACCAGAATTATTTTTGGAAAGGACACAGAACAGCAGGCCGGAAGTCTGGCAAAGCAGCAGGGAGCGAGTAAAGTATTCGTAGTTTATGGTGGAGGAAGCGTAGTGAAAAGTGGGCTTCTGAATCGTGTGACGGATTCTCTGACAGAAGCAGGGCTTACATGGGTGGCAAAAGGTGGCGTAAAACCAAATCCAAGACTCTCTTTTGCGAGAGAATGCGTAGAGGAATCAAAAGAATTCGGCACGGATTTTGTGCTGGCGGTGGGAGGCGGAAGTGTGATTGACACAGCCAAGGCAATTGCTCATGGAACCGCTAACCCTGACACAGATATTTGGGACTTCTGGACAGGAAAAAAGAAAGTAGACAAATCCCTTCCGGTCGGAGTAGTTCTGACTTTATCGGCAGCGGGCAGTGAAACCAGTGATTCGGCAGTATTGACAGACGAAGAGACACAGAAAAAACGAGGAATGTCCACCGATTTTAACCGCCCTGCGTTTGCAATTATGAATCCGGAACTGACCTTTACACTCCCGAAATATCAGGTTGGATGCGGAGTGGTAGATATCTGTATGCATACTCTGGATCGTTATTTCACGAAGACGGAACATAATGAATTAACAGATGAGATTGCAGAAGGACTGCTTCGCACAGCGATCCGCAATGGAAAGATCGCAATTCGGGATGCACATGACTATAATGCCATGAGTGAACTGATGTGGGCCGGAAGTCTGTCCCACAATGGTCTGACAGGGCTTGGCGCGCAGAAAGACTTCGCAGTGCATCAGCTGGGACATGAATTAAGTTCCAGATTTGATCTTGCACATGGAGCCAGCCTTTCCACAGTATGGGAATCCTGGGCATTGTATGTATATCAGGAAAAACCAGAGAGATTCGCCCAGTATGCCAGAAAAGTATGGAACGTGACAGAAGAAGATACCGAAAAAGCAGCTTTGGAAGGAATTCGTCAGACAGTAGCATATTTTCAATCACTGGATATGCCCACCTGCTTTGGCGAAGCAGAAGGAGTAGGTCTTCAGGATGATGCAACACTTCATGCAATGGCACATAGCTGTGCATTTGGAGGTACCAGAACCATAGGATCCTTCCGCGTGTGCGATGAAAACGATATTTATAAGATTTATAAAATGGCCAATAACAATAAGAAATAAGTATCGTTTTTTACAATACAATCTCCAGTAGAACGATTATGATATGAACAAATCAAAACAAAAACGATTATAAATCGAAAAAACTGATAAGTCAGCCGAGGATGTCTGCAAACAATCGCAGATGTCCTCGGCTGTTTTTAAGTGAAGTGGCGACCATTGGGGACGGAGTTTTCTGGCTCAGAAAAGCCAGAAAACTCCGTCCCCAATGGCCTCGCCACCACCGCATGACACACCGACAGAAGGGAGACAGAACATGGGAACACGTATTACAGAACATCCGATTTTAGGAATACCGCAGAAAGGAAATCTGGTTAATTTCACTTATGACGGCAAGAAGATTCAGGGATATGAAGGAGAACCCATTGCGGCAGCGTTGAAGGCTGCGGGTATTCAGATTCACCGTTATACCAAAAAAGAACATACACCGCGAGGTATTTTCTGTGCCATTGGGCGCTGCACAGACTGTGTCATGGTAGTAGATGGAGTTCCAAATGTGCGAACCTGTGTGACACCACTGAAGGCAGGAATGAAAGTTCAGACTCAATATGGTGTGTCTGCAGAACCTTTTGAAAAACAATAGCAGGAGATGAGAATATGAAAAGATATGATTTAATCGTTGTGGGAGCCGGACCTTCCGGATTATCAGCTGCTATTGAAGCAGCAAAAAGAGGATTAAAAGTAGTTGTATTTGATGAAAATGAAAAACCAGGTGGGCAGTTGTTTAAGCAGATTCATAAGTTTTTTGGATCCAAAGAACATAAGGCAAAGATAAGAGGTTTTGTCATTGGAGAAGAACTTTTGGTAGAAGCAGACAAAGCCGGTGTGGATGTAGAGTTAAATGCGACAGTAATTGGTATGTATCAGGACAAAGAAATTGTAGTTCGCAAGAAAGAAGAAGTATTTCACTATAAAGGAAACGCAATTATTATAGCCACAGGTGCGGCAGAAAACATGGTTACATTCGATGGTTGGACACTCCCGGGTGTCATCGGTGCCGGGGCAGCACAGACGATGATGAACCTTCACGGAGTAAAACCGGGAAATAGAATTCTTATGCTGGGAAGTGGAAATGTAGGACTGGTAGTCAGTTTTCAGTTAAAACAATGTGGATGCGATGTGGTCGCACTGGTGGACGCAGCACCAAGAATCGGTGGATACGGTGTGCATGCAGCCAAAGTGGCCAGAACCGGAGTTCCGTTTTATCTGTCACATACGATTGTAAGAGCAGAGGGAACCGATCATGTAACCGGTGTCACCATTGCAGAGGTAGACAGTCATTTCCAGTTCATACCTGGAACAGAAAAGCACTTTGATGTGGATACAATATGCCTGGCAGTAGGGCTTTCCCCAATGTCACAGCTGCTTAAGATGGCAGGATGCGAGATGGAGGATAATCCAAAAAGAGGCGGTCAAGTGCCAATCGTAGATGAATATGGAGAGACATCTATAAAAGGTATTTTTGTAGCAGGAGATGTATCCGGAATTGAGGAAGCAAGTTCTGCGATGATCGAAGGGCGAATTGCCGGAATTGCAGCAGCAAAATATCTTGGGTATATCGAAGAGACAGAACTGGAAGAAGATGTTCAGAAAAACGAAACAGCTCTCGAAGGATTACGTCAGGGTATGTTTGCACCGAAAAACCGTGGAAAACTCATCGAGAAGACGGAGGAAGGCATCGACATCTCGATGAATCTTTTAAAACACGGATTCGTAGCAGATGATGAAATTGAACGTTTTCCAGGCGTTACCCACAGAGTCGGAGTACATCCGGTAATGGAGTGTACACAGAACATCCCATGTAATCCATGTCAGGACGCATGTCCAAAGCATTGTATTAAGATCGGAGAACACATCACATCTCTTCCGGCGGTAGACGAGACAGCAGATTGTATCGGTTGTGGCATGTGCGTGGCATCTTGCTCAGGGCAGGCAATTTTTCTGGTAGATGAGACATATGAACCTGGATTTGCAACAGTAACCATTCCATATGAATTTCTTCCACTTTCGGAACCGGGAGAAACAGGATATGGGTTAGGTAGAAATGGACAGAAAATCTGCAAGGCAGAGGTGCTATCTGTCAGAAGTAAAAAAGCTTTTGACCATACGAATTTGCTGACCATCAAAGTCCCGGAAGATTACGCTATGAAAGTCAGATTTTATCTCAGCTAAAGTTTTGAGACGGTAACTATAGAAAGGTATGAGAGATGGGAGAAAAACAATGGAAAACATATATGACAGAACCATAGATTTGGGAGAATATAAACCAGAACCAGATGATGACAGGATTATATGCAGATGCGAGGAGGTCACGAAAGGCGAGATTCGCAGAGCTGTACATGATGGCATGTATACAATTACAGAGATTCGAAGATATCTCCGCAGCGGTATGGGACTTTGTCAGGGACAGACCTGTGCGAAGCTGGTGAAGGGAATTGTGGCAAGAGAATTGGGTGTTTCCCCGGCAGTGCTGACACCAGCCACGTCCAGAGCACCCATGAGACCTCTGGAAATGAAGATTTTTGCAAAGGAAGGTGAGGAAGATGAGTAGAACAGCAGATGTGATTATTATAGGAAGCGGAGTGATCGGATGTGCAACAGCCTACTATCTTGCAAAAAAAGGAACTTCCGTCATCGTTCTTGATAAAGATGAGAATATCGGAAACGGTGGTTCAGCCAGAAATGGCGGTGGCGTCCGTCAGTCAGGACGAGATCCGAGAGAACTTCCTCTGGCAATGTATGCAGTAAACAATCTGTGGCCAAATCTTTCTGAGGAACTGGGAGTAAATGTAGAATACCACAAAGAAGGCAATCTGCGACTTGGCAAGACAGAACGTCATCTTGAAATTCTTCAGGGCTTAACAGATCGTGCAACTGCCTGTGGACTGGAAGTACGGATGATTGACGGAGCAGAAGTACGTGCGATTAATCCATATTTAAGTGAGGAGGTCATTGGAGCAAGCTGGTGTGCCACAGACGGACACGCGAATCCCCTGATGACCACCCTCGGTTATTACCGTGCAGCCAGAAGGCTGGGCGTACAGTTTTATACCGGAGAAGAAGTGACAGAACTTCAGACAGTGAAAGGAAAAGCACGCAGAGTCATTACCAGAAAGAATGTATTTGAAGGGGAAAAAATCATCGTAGCAGCAGGATATGAAAGCCGATGGATTCTTGAAAGTGTGGGTATCGACATTCCAATGTCCAAAGATTTGATTGAAGCGCTGGTGACAGAAGCGGAATCCCCGATGTTTCCACAGATGCTTGGAACCGCAGACGCAGACTTTTACGGACATCAGACGGATCACGGTTCATTTGTATTCGGAGGTGCATCCGGATTTGAGTCAGTGAACAAAGATAACGGTCACAACATGACTTCCAGTATCACAGCACCATGTATCTGTCGGGGAATCATGAAATATATTCCGAAACTGGCAGATGCCAAGATCGTTCGTACCTGGGCAGGATATGAGGATGTATCTGCGGATGGGGTGCCGGTTCTGGGAGAGATCAAAGAGGTGCCGGGCCTGATCGCCGCCTGTGCGTTTACCGGACATGGATTTGGTATTTCCCCAATTGTGGGAACTCTGCTGGCCGAGATTGCCAGAGAAGAAAATACGACTTTGGATCTGTCCGCATTTCGTTATGATCGGTTCAAGGCAGTGATCTAGGAGATAGAAAATAATAAATTCAGTAAAGGAGACATTCAAATGGATGCAAAAATTGATTTTTTATATTTAAGTGAAGAAGATATGATCAAAGCCGGCGTCAAGGACATGGCTTCCTGTGTGGAGGTAATGGAAGACTTGCTTATCACTTTGTATAAAGGGGATTATGTGATGGGTGGCGCCAACCACAATTCCCATGGATGTATGATTATGTTTCCGGATGATCCTCAGTTTGAAGGTATGCCAAAGAATGCAGACGACCGCAGGTTCATGGCAATGCCGGCTTATCTTGGTGGAAGATATCAGATGGCAGGCATGAAGTGGTATGGATCCAATGTAGACAATAAGAAAAAAGGACTTCCTCGATCTATTCTGATGATGATGTTAAATGATAAAGATACCGGTGCCCCGCTGGCACTGATGTCTGCGAATCTGGTAAGCGCTTACCGCACCGGTGGAATCCCTGGGGTCGGAGCCAAATATCTGGCACGAAAAGATGCAAAAGTAGTATCCATTATCGGACCTGGAGTAATGGGAAAGACTTCTCTTGCCGCATTTGTCAGTGTCTGCCCGAAGGTGGACACCGTAAAAATCAAAGGCAGAAGCCAGAGATCACTGGATGCTTTTGTAAAATTCATAAAAGAAGAATTGCCACAGATTAAGAACATCAAAATCTGCGATACGGTAGAGGAAGCGGTACGAGACAGTGATATTATCAGTTTTACTACAACCGTGCGTGATGACGTATCTTCTTTCCCATACATCAGTGGAGACTGGATCAAAAAAGGAGCATTGATCAGCATGCCGTCCGCAGCCAGATTTGACGATGAGTTTCTGGCAGGTTGCAAGCTGGTAGTGGATAATTCCAAGTTGTACGAAGCATGGGAAGAAGAGTATCCATATCCGACATATCCACAGGT
>CAKRON010000042.1 GCA_934373455.1 uncultured Marvinbryantia sp. | reverse complement strand
AGAGATGCGCAAAAGAAATATGTCATGCTTTGCATGACGCGCATCTCGCAGCAAGAATGCCGAGGCATTCTTGAATGAAATGCCTTATTACATAAAAGTCTGCCAGGTATGATATTGGTTTGACGAATATAAAGGGATCGTGTACAATTGACGCAAAGGATGGAAAAATATATGACAGAAAGAACAGAACAACTTATTTTAGGAATTTTGGCCCATGTGGATGCCGGAAAAACAACAATGGCCGAAAGCATGTTGTATCATAGCGGAATCATAAAAGAACCAGGCAGAGTAGACCATAGAGATACCTTTCTTGATACTTTTGAGATGGAAAGAAGCAGAGGAATTACTATTTTTTCCAAACAGGCGCGATTGCAGTGGAGAGGGAGAAAATATACGCTTTTGGATACTCCGGGACATATAGACTTTTCAGCAGAAATGGAAAGAACCTTGCAGGTTTTAGATTATGCAGTGCTTGTAATCAGTGCTGCAGATGGAATTCAGGGACATGATATTACCTTATGGAATCTTTTGCGCCGATACCAGATTCCGGTATTTTTATTTGTTAATAAAATGGATATACCTGGAATGGAAAGAGCACGCATATTACAGGATATCAAAAAATATTTAGATGATGCCTGTATAGATTGTACGAATTTTTATGATAGAAAAGAGCAAATTGAAGATGAATTTGCAATGTGCAGCGAAGATATGATGCAGGAATATCTTGAACATCAGGAAATTCGGATCGATACAATTAGAAAAGCTGTAAGAGACAGGAAAGTATTTCCATGTTATTTCGGGGCAGCCTTGCGATTGAATGGCGTGGAAGAATTTATGGACGGAATACATATATTCACTATGCTTCCGGAATATCCGAAAGAATTTGGTGCAAAGGTTTATAAGATATCAAGAGACAGTCAGGGAAATCGTCTGACACACATGAAGATTACAGGAGGAAGCCTAAAGGTAAAGAGTATTTTAAATGAAAATACAAATTCCGACAGTAAAGAAAAAATAGATCAAATACGTTTATATTCAGGAACGACTTATGAGATGGCGGGGGAAGTACAAGCAGGAGAAATTTGTGCAGTTACCGGTCTTCAAAATAGTTTTTCCGGAAAGGGATATGGGATAGAACCAGAGGCCGAGCAGCCAATTTTGGAACCGGTACTGTCTTATCAGATATGTCTTCCGGAAGGAACGGATGTACATGGTACATTTCTAAAATTATGTCAGTTAGAAGAAGAAGAACCTCAGCTTCATATTGTATGGGATGAACGACATCAGGAAATATCAGCAAGAGTGATGGGAGATGTTCAAATTGAAGTCCTGAAAAAAATGATATATGATCGATATGGCATAGAAGCAGAATTTGGTGCAGGAAGTATTACTTACAAAGAAACCATTGCCGGAGAGGTAGAAGGTGTAGGACATTTTGAACCTCTTCGCCATTATGCAGAGGTGCATTTATTGATGCAGCCTTTAAAAGCAGGAAGTGGATTACAATTTTCTACAAATTGCAGTGAGGATATGTTGGATCGCAACTGGCAAAGACTGATTCTTACCCATTTGGAAGAAAAGAAACACCTGGGTGTGCTGACAGGTTCAGAGATCACTGATATGCAGATTACGTTGATTGCGGGCAAGGCACATCAGAAGCATACAGAAGGTGGCGATTTCAGACAGGCAACGTATCGAGCGGTCAGACAGGGATTGAAGATGGCAGAGAGCATACTTTTGGAACCGTTTTATCAGTTTAGGCTGGAAATACCGGCAGAAAGTGTGGGGCGCGCCATGACAGATTTGACAAAAATGAATGGAGAATTTCAACCTCCTGAGATCAACGGTGAGAAAGCTGTGCTTATTGGAAGTGCACCGGTTTCGCAGATGCGTGACTATCACAAAGAAGTAATCGCATATACCAGAGGAAGGGGACATTTGCTTTGTACGTTAAAGGGATACGAGAAATGTTCAAACCAAGCTGAAGTGATTCAGCAGCGTGGATATGATGCTGAAGCAGATCAGGAGAATCCGACAGGTTCTGTATTTTGTGCCCATGGAGCCGGGTTTATAGTCCCATGGGATCAGGTTTATGATTATATGCATCTTGATGGGATTCTTGCCAGAAAGCATGATAATATATCAGAAGAAACGAATACCAAAACCAGACAGACGTCAGCTGTGTATGCATCTTCCAGAGGATGGGGAGATGACAATGAGCTGGAAGAGATTTTTAACAGGACATATGGAAATAGCAATGGTGACAGAATCGGGTGGAGACGGAAAAACGTACAAGATCAGGGGGCACGAATCGTTACGACATCCTATGAAAGCTCGAAGAAGAAAGAAGAAAAAGAATATCTCCTGGTAGATGGATATAATATCATATTTGCCATTCCTGAGCTAAAAGAACTTGCAGAAGTGAATATAGACAGTGCCAGAGATCGATTGAAAGATTTACTTTGTAATTATCAGGGTTTTAAAAAGAATACGCTGATACTGGTCTATGATGCATACAAGGTAGAAGGTGGTACAGGATCTGTAGAAAAATATCATAATATTCATGTAGTGTATACAAAAGAAGCAGAAACAGCAGATCAGTACATAGAAAAAACAGTACATGAGATTGGGAAAAAATATCATGTTACAGTAGCTACATCAGATGCTCTGGAACAGAAAATTATATGGGGAGCCGGGGCTTTCAGATTATCTGCAAAAGGTTTATGGGAAGAACTGGAAGCAATTCGAAAAGAAATCAAAGAACAATATCTGGATAAGCCAAATGGAGCAGGGCGGAAATTATTTCAGGATTTGGACGAAGAATTTGCCAGATATCTGGAAGAAATCAGACTTGGAAAAAAGACAATAGATGAGGTAAAACAAAATGAAAAGAATGAAATTTAATTGTGATTATATGGAAGGCGTACATCCGAAAATTTTACAGCGGTTGGTTGAGACGAATCTGGAACAGACAGCAGGGTATGGCAATGATCCTTATTGTGCAAGCGCAAAGAAAAAGATTTTGGAGGCATGTGAATGCCCGAACGGGGAAGTACACTTTCTGGTAGGAGGAACACAGACAAATGCTACGGTCATTGCAGCTTTGCTTCATTCCTATGATGGGGTATTGGCGGCAGAGACGGGGCACGTGAATGTACACGAAGCAGGAGCAATTGAGTATACTGGTCACAAAGTATTGACATTGCCTCAGAAAGATGGGAAAATTAGTGCAGAATCAGTTGAACAATATTTAAAAAAGTTTTATGCAGATGAGACTTATGAGCATATGGTACAGCCTGGTATGGTATATTTGACTCATCCAACGGAATATGGAACCTTATATACGGCGCAGGAATTAAAAGAGATTCATCATATCTGCCAAAATTATCAAATCCCGTTGTTTGTGGATGGGGCAAGACTGGGATACGGTCTGGCAGCAAGAAATACAGATGTGACATTGCCTGTTCTTGCCAAGAACTGTGATGTATTCTATATAGGAGGAACAAAAGTAGGAGCATTTTGTGGAGAGGCAGTGGTGATACCTCAAAAGGGAATGATTCCAAAGTTCTTTACTACGATCAAACAGCATGGCGCATTACTGGCCAAGGGAAGACTGGTTGGCATTCAGTTTGATACATTGTTTACAGATCATCTATATGAAGAGATATCAGCACATGCGATTCGAATGGCTGAAAAACTGAAAAAAGCATTGAAAGAAAAAGGATATACGTTGTATCTGGATTCACCGACCAATCAACAGTTTGTTCTTTTGGATAACGAAAAGAAGAAAGAACTGTTGGAAAAAGTGGATTTTGATTTTTTTGAAAATTATGATGAAAATCATACGGTGATGCGTTTTGTAACCAGCTGGGCAACCAGAGAAGAAGATATAGATCAACTGATCGAGATATTGTAACGATAAATAATGTACGGGAGGAAACAAAGATGATTCAGGAGATATTAGACTACAATAAGAAATTTGTAGAGAACAAAGAGTATGAACGCTATCAGTCAGGAAAATATCCGGAAAAGAAGCTGGCTATTTTATCCTGTATGGATACCAGACTGACAGAATTACTTCCAGCAGCATTAGGCATTAAGGATGGAGATGCAAAGATTATAAAAAATGCAGGAGCAGTTATCACACATCCTTTTGGCAGTGTGGTAAGAAGTCTCCTGGTAGCGATTGTAGAATTAGGTGTAGAAAATGTGATGGTAATCGGGCATACAGATTGTGGTGTACAGCACATTGATTCAGAAATGATACTTGGACATTTAAAAGCACGTGGAATCAATATGGATAGTGTAGAGATGTTGAAATATGCCGGAGTCGATTTTGAAAGATGGCTCTGTGGTTTTAATACCATTCGTGAATCTGTAGAAGATACCGTTAAGACATTAAAAGAACATCCGTTGATTCCAAAGGATGTGGAAATTGCAGGATATATCATGGATACCAAGACTGGAGAATTGTATCCGGTATGTTAATTGAGAAATAAGAGACAGGCAGTATTGTGGAAATTCAATCGACAATATTGCCTGTTATTA
The DNA here is from genome assembly GCA_934373455.1 of uncultured Marvinbryantia sp. GTDB lineage: Bacteria > Bacillota > Clostridia > Lachnospirales > Lachnospiraceae > Marvinbryantia. The sequence continues at coordinate 16,054 of CAKRON010000042.1, read as the reverse complement.
TTTTTATACCCTAAATTTCAAAGTGTTGTCGAATTTTGTCGAATAAATACGATGAAAATTCCTTGCGAACTCAGATACAGGCTGACTATAATAAAAACATGACGATAAAATGAAATTTTTTGGAGGATAGATTCTTGGGAAAATTAAATGTAGCAATTGCAGATGATAATGAAAGAATCGTACAATTATTAGAGAATATAGTGAGAAATGACAAGGAACTGGAAGTAGTAGGGAAAGCAGGAGACGGAGAAGAGATTGTCAATATTATAAAACAGAAAGAACCGGATGTGGTATTGCTGGATATTGTAATGCCTAAAATGGATGGTTTGAGCGTCATGGAAAAAATAAATAGAGACAGCGAAATAAAAAAACGTCCTGCATTTATTGTAATTACTGCGATTGGACAGGAGAAGATTACGGAAAATGCATTTGAACTGGGTGCAGATTACTATATTTTAAAACCATTTGACAATGATATGGTTGTTAATCGAATTAAACATGTAAAGCAAACAGTAGAAAAAAGCTTTGCAGAAGACAGAAAAGTGAAAGCATATGAAAGTAAAAGAGAGTATATGGAACGCAATCTGGAAACAGATGTGACAAACATTATTCATGAAATTGGTGTTCCGGCGCATATCAAGGGATATCAGTACCTGAGAGATTCGATTATGATGTCAGTGAACGATATGGAAATGCTGAATTCTATTACCAAGCTTTTGTATCCAACGATAGCCAAGATGCATCAGACAACACCCAGTCGCGTAGAACGCGCAATTCGTCATGCAATAGAGGTGGCATGGAGCAGAGGCAAAATGGATACGATAGATGAGTTATTTGGTTATACGGTAAATGGCGGAAAGGGAAAACCGACGAATTCAGAATTTATTGCACTGATAGCAGATAAAGTAAGACTGGAATATAAAAACAGATAAGTGACAGAGTAATGCAGAATGGACCAGTCTGGTTTAGGATTGCTCTTTTGAAAGAAAAGAGGTATACTAAAAAGAAGAAAACCAGTGGGAGGTTCATATGAAGAAAATTTTATTTGTAGCTTCAGAAGGAGTACCATTTATAAAAACTGGAGGTCTGGCAGATGTAGTAGGTTCACTTCCAAAATATTTGGATAAGAATCAGTTTGATGTAAGGGTGATCCTTCCAAGATACATGTGTATGAAGGAAGAATACAAAAAACAATTAAAATACATAACCCATTTTTATATGGATTTGGGATGGAGAAGTCAGTACGTGGGTGTTATGGAAACCATATATGATGGAATCCATTTTTATTTCATTGATAATGAATATTATTTTGCAGGTTTCAAACCATATGGAAATATTTATGAAGATGTAGAGAAATTTGCATTCTTTTCCAAAGCAGCGTTATCCGTATTGCCGGTAATCGAATTTCAGCCGGATATCATTCATTGTCATGACTGGCAGACAGGTTTGGTACCTGTATTTTTGAAAGACAAGTTCCGGGAAAATGAATTTTATGCCGGAATGAAATGTATTATGACAATTCATAACTTAAAGTTTCAAGGTGTGTGGGATATGCAGTCAGTAAAAAACATTACAGGATTGCCAGATTATTATTTCACACCAGATAAACTGGAATTATACGGTGATGCGAATTATTTAAAAGGTGGTCTTGTATATGCAGATGCACTGACAACGGTTAGTCCGACTTATGCAGAAGAAATTAAGACTCCGTTTTATGGGGAAAATCTGGATGGACTGATGCGTGCGAGAGCGAATGACCTGAGAGGAATCGTAAACGGATTGGATTATAATGAATGGAATCCGAATACGGATGGGCTTATTTATGAAAGATATGATACACAGAATTTTCTGTATGGAAAAGAAAGAAATAAAGCAGAGCTACAGAAGCAATTAGGACTTCCACAGAGAAAAGATGTATTTATGATCGGAATAGTATCCAGATTGACAGATCAGAAAGGAATGGATCTGATTGATTACATGATGGAAGAAATGTGTCAGCAGGATTATCAGATTGTGATCCTTGGAACAGGTGAAGAACGCTATGAGAATATGTTCCGCCATTTTGCATGGAAATATCCGGATAAGGTATCTGCGAACATTTACTATTCAGAGGATATTTCTCATAAGATTTATGCAGCATGTGATGCATTTTTGATGCCATCGTTATTTGAACCGTGTGGATTGAGCCAGCTGATGAGCCTTCGTTATGGTACAGTACCGATCGTAAGAGAAACCGGTGGCTTAAAAGATACCGTGGAGCCATATAATGAGTATGAGGGAAGTGGTACCGGATTCAGTTTCGCAAATTATAATGCACATGAGATGTTTGACACGATTCGTTATGCTCATTCCGTTTATGTGGCGAAAAGGGAAAACTGGAATCAGATTGTACAAAGAGGAATGCAGGCAGATTTTTCCTGGAATGCATCAGCCGGAAAATATGCGGAATTGTATAACTGGTTATAAGTAGGAGATAAATATGAGAAAAAGTAAAAAGGCAAAGTTGACACTGCTGTTTCTTATGATATTGCTGATGATTTTTGGAGTGACCGCGGATGCCGGGTTTCGCAGAATGTCAAATGGGAGATACCGGTACTATGTAACAGCAAACAGTTATATCAGAGGAAAAAAAGCTGGAAAAAACAGGATTGCAGCATTCAAGAATCTGAACTATAAAGGCAAAAAATATACATATGCATTTGATGAGAATGGATATATGCTGACGGGCTGGCAAGTTCTGTATAATAAAGACAAGAAAGGTGCATCAGGTCTCTGTTGTTATTATTTTAATAAAAACGGACAGATGCTGAAGAATACCAGCAAAAGCGGTTATTATTTTCTTGGAAATGGACGTTTGGTGAATGGTTATGATAAATACGGTAATTATTATGGAATGGATGGAGTAAGAACTTCCGAGCCAAAATCAGAAGCAGGATTTGTCAAATCTAAAAAAGGAACCAAATATCAGATATCTAAAGGAAATTATGCGACAAAGACCTGGCTGTGTATCAGAGAAAAGAACAGTAAAAAAGCATATTGGTATTATTTCAAAAATAATGGGTATATGGCAAAGAATACATATGTAGGAACGCATTATGTAGATAAACATGGAAGATGGATTCCATCAAAGGATAAATAACGTATCGGTAAAAGAGCCTCTGCAGAAGTGTTGCAGAGGTTTTTTAATGCAATTTTTGAAGATGCCTGATACATAGAAAATTACAAAGAAGCTGACTGAAGAAAAGTCCTGAAAAATATCCGGAAATGCCAAGTTTTGGAACAATAATCATAACAAAAAGGAGACGAAGAATCATGCAAAAAAGATTATAAAAAAATACAGAAGAACTTTTTCCCAGTCCATTTAGTATAGAAAAAAGAATGGGATTTAAGTAAAGCATAGGGCTGATAAATGCAAATGCCTGCACATAATAACCGGCAAGTTCGTTATGAAAAAGAAGCGATGTCAGCGGTTTGCCAAGAAACAGAAAAAAGAGGGAAAAGAGGATGCCAATACCAAGGCAGCTGAAAATACTTTTATAAATAATCTTTCGTATACGCCCATAGGAACCGGAGGTTTGGGCAGCAGAAACAGAAGGAAGTATCATGGTAGATAAAGAGGAGGTCACAGCTGTTGGAAATAAAATCATCGGAAGTGCCATTCCGCTTAGGATACCATATATACGCAGAGATTCGTTAGAAGAATATCCGGATAACTGCAGACAGAAAGGGAGCAGGCTGGCTTCCATGCTTTGTAATATGCAAATCATGGTGCGATTTCCGGAAAGAGGTATCGCAGTGAGAATAAAGTTATGAAGTTCAGAAGGAACAAAAAGTAATGACCGTCGGTGCATGAAATTTTGCATCGAAAGAAGATTTCTGCGCATGCAATGTAAAAAAAATGCAGTAAAAGAAAAGAGAGCGGCAAATATTTCTTCCATCACAAGAATAAGGACAGCTGTAGAAGGAGAAACTTCACAATCAAATGAAAAAAATTCAAAGCGAAATAAAATGAGCAAAAGAAAACGAAAAACTTGTTCCAGAAACTGACGTGCTGCAGGAATGGAAGTTCTTTGAATGCCATAATAAAAGCCATCAATGCAAGCATGAAACGAACCAAATGGGACAGCAAACGCCATGATCTGAAGAAGAGGAGCTGTCTGCCTGTTATTTAGAAAAAAGACAGATAACGGATCACTGAAGAAAAAAAGGAGAACAGAAATCGGAACAGAAAGAAAAAAAGACAGAGAAACACCGATCCATACAGTGCGGATGGCACCGCGATGATCGAAAAGAGCTGACTTTGATGCAACAATTCTGGAAATAGCTGACTGGATGCCAGAGACAGTGATACTGTAAGCCAGCATATAAAGCGGAAATATCAGTTGATAAAGACCAACACCTTCTGCACCAATTGACCTGGAAAGGAATACTCTATAGAAGAAGCCTATAAAACGGCTTAACAAACCAGAAAGAGTCAGGATAAAAGTTCCTCTGAGTATACGATTCTCTATTTTCATAATAAAATCCTTAGGAAGGTATTTCTAGAAATATATTCACGTTACAATCTTGACAGAACAGAAAAGAGATGTTATATTCATCTATGAAAAAACCCGAGTAATTTAGTGGGAATTAAAAAGCAAAAGAGGTGGCAGCATGAAACTATCCACAAAAGGAAGATATGGGCTGCGTGCATTGATTGATCTGGCTACAAATTGTGATACAGAAGCAGTATCTATCAGCTGTATTGCAGCGCGTCAGGGAATTTCCGAAAGTTATCTCGAACAGCTTATGGGGAAACTCAGAAAGGCTGGGCTGATCATAAGTGTGCGGGGCGCACAGGGAGGATATCGGCTGGCCAGGGATGCAGCAGAGATTTCAGTAGGAGATATTCTACGTGCATTAGAAGGTAATCTAAGTGCAGTGGAATGCCCTGGAATGCAGGAAAATAAGGGCTGTGAAGGAGCGGATCTGTGTGTGACGAAATATGTCTGGCAGAGAGTAAACGAAAGTATCACACAGGCAGTTGATGAGATCAAGTTGGATCAATTGGTAACAGAGAGCAAAAAAGCGCAGAAGCTAAACGGTAATGCTACCATAAAATGTGAGAATTGAGGTAAGAATCATGAAGAAGGTAATTTATCTGGATAATGCAGCAACAACTAAGACTGCACCGGAAGTAGTAGATGCAATGTTGCCATATTTTACAGAATATTATGGAAATGCGTCCACAATATATGATCTTGGTAATCATTCCAAGAATGCAATGAATGAAGCCAGAGATGTCATAGCAGATGCACTGGGTGCGAAAGGAGAGGAAATCTACTTTACAGCAGGAGGTTCCGAATCTGATAACTGGGCATTGAAAGCAACAGCAGAAGCGTACAAGGGAAAAGGAAATCATATCATTACATCCAAGATTGAACATCATGCAATTCTTCATACATGCGAATGGCTGGAAAAGCATGGAATTGAAGTAACATATGTAGATGTAGATGAAAATGGTGTAATTAAGTTAGATGAGTTAAAGAAAGCAATTCGCCCGACAACGATTTTGATATCTGTGATGTTTGCGAATAATGAGATTGGAACGATTCAGCCAATTAAAGAAATCGGTGAGATCGCAAAAGAACATGGCATTTTATTCCATACAGATGCAGTGCAGGCGTTTGGTCAGGTGCCAATCAATGTAGATGAATGTCATATAGATATGCTGAGTGCCAGCGGTCATAAATTAAACGGACCAAAAGGTATCGGTTTCTTATATATTCGTAAAGGCGTAAAAATCCGTTCTTTCATACATGGAGGAGCGCAGGAAAGAAAACGCCGTGCGGGTACAGAAAATATTCCGGGTATCGTAGGACTGGGTGTTGCTGTTAAGCGTGCAGTGGCATCTATGCAGGAAAGAACAGCGAAAGAAATTGAACTGAGAGATTATATGATTGATCGCATTCTGAAGGAAATTCCATACACCAGACTGAATGGTCATCGTACAAATCGTTTGCCGAACAATACAAATTTCAGTTTTCAGTTTATTGAAGGAGAATCCATGCTGATTATGCTGGATATGGAAGGAATCTGCGGTTCCAGTGGATCTGCCTGCACATCCGGTTCTCTGGATCCGTCTCATGTACTTCTGGCAATTGGTTTGCCTCATGAGATAGCACATGGTTCTTTGCGACTGACATTGAGTGAAGAGATTACAAAGGAAGATATTGATTTTGTAATTGAGAAATTGACAAAGATTATTGAACGTCTCAGAAGCATGTCTCCGCTTTATGAAGATTTTGTGAAAAAGTCAAAAGGCTGAGAAATAGTTTGTTAAGAAAAGGAAGAATACTGGAGGAATATAGAATGTACAGCGAAAAAGTTATGGATCATTTTCAGAATCCAAGAAATGTAGGAGAAATTGAAAATGCCAGTGGAGTGGGAACAGTTGGTAATGCAAAGTGTGGCGATATCATGAGAATGTATCTTGATATTGATGATAATGGAATTATTCAGGACTGCAAGTTCAAGACATTTGGATGCGGTGCAGCAGTTGCTACCAGCAGCATGGCAACAGAACTGGTAAAAGGAAAGACCATTCAGCAGGCTTTGGAAGTAACAAATAAGGCAGTTATGGAGGCATTGGATGGACTTCCACCAGTAAAAGTACACTGTTCACTTCTGGCAGAAGAGGCTATTCATGCAGCACTGTGGGATTATGCTGAGAAGCATCACATTAAGATTGAAGGTCTTTCTAAGCCAAAGAATGATATCAGCGAAGGCGAAGAAGAGGACGAGTATTAGGAATCGGTTATGAAAAAAGTAGTAGTTGGAATGTCGGGAGGAGTAGATTCCTCAGTAGCAGCCTATTTGCTGAAGCAGCAGGGATATGACGTGGTGGGAGTGACCATGCAGATCTGGCAGGACGAAGAAGAAACAGTACAGCAGGAAAACGGTGGATGCTGTGGTCTTAGTGCTGTAGAAGATGCCAGAAGAGTGGCACATGATCTTGGAATCCCATATTATGTTATGAATTTCAAAGCAGAATTTAAAACGAATGTTATGGATTATTTTGCGAGAGAGTATCTTTGCGGAAGAACACCGAATCCATGTATTGCCTGCAATCGATATGTAAAATGGGAATCTTTGTTAAAGAGAAGCCTTGATATCGGAGCAGATTATATTGCAACCGGTCATTATGCAAGGATACGCCAGCTTGATAATGGAAGATATACGATATGCAATTCTGTGACAGCAGAGAAAGATCAGACATATGCGTTATATAACCTGACGCAGGATCAGTTAAGTAGAACATTGATGCCGGTGGGAGAATATTCAAAAGAAGAGATTCGTAAAATCGCATCAGAGATAGGACTGCGAGTAGCCCATAAACCTGACAGTCAGGATATCTGCTTTGTAAATGATGGAGATTACGCATCTTTTCTGGAAGGATATACAGGGACAAAAGTGCCGGAAGGAAATTTTGTTACAAAAGACGGTAAAGTGCTTGGAAGACATAAAGGCATTACGCATTATACGATTGGTCAGAGACGTGGACTGGAACTCCCGATGGGGCATCGCGTTTTTGTTACAGATCTGAAGACAGACAGTAATGAAGTGGTTGTTGGAGAGAATCAGGATCTGATGCATAGGGTCTTATATGCAGACCATATTAATTTTATGTCTGTTCCAGATATTGAAGAAGAAAAAAGAGTTGTGGCTAAAATTCGTTATAATCACAAAGGTGCACCGGCTGTTATTCGTAAGAATGGCGAAGATGAGATCGAATGCATTTTTGATGAACCACAGCGTGCCATGACACCTGGACAGGCTGTTGTATTTTATGATGGAGAAAATGTTCTTGGAGGCGGAACAATTAAAAGCTCAAGGGCATAGTAAAAAAGAGAACAAACAGAGAAAAATCTGTTATGTTCTCTTTTTTCAGTTATAAAGGGTTATAATTTGATAAATTCAGGTTTCCTGTTTGAAAAAGTACAGTAGTAGCGAAAACCAAGATTAGTAAGTAGTTCGGGGAGCTTTTGAAAATCATAGGCCAGGTGTTCTGGTTTATGAGCATCGGAACCAATCGTGATCAGTTCTCCGCCCAGCTCACGGTAGCGGCTAAGAACTTCTTCACAAGGATTAGGATGTCCAAGACCATATTTATAGCCGGCTGTATTTATTTCCAGGCATTTGCCATTATGAATAAGATATGTCAAAATCGGATCGATAACATCCTTGAAGTCCTGATAATGATAAGACATATAATCAGAACCGGCATAACGGACAATATAATCCAGATGAGCAAGAGTATCATATTCGCACATATTCTTCAGACTATGAAGAATTTCCTCAAAATAACGGCATATGACATCTACAGGATGTTTCCCTGACCAGAAAGCAGGGTAGTATGGATCAGCATGGTCAAGTACGTGCTGAGATGCAATGACAAAATCAAAGGGAAATGAATGTACATAATCTGTATACAATTTTCCAAGATGTGGCTGCATGCCAAGTTCTACGCCAAAACGTATATTTATTTCAGAACAATATTGTTCTTTTAAAATACACAGAGTTTGCAGATAAGCAGAAGTATCAAGAGAAAAGTCATCTTCGCCTTCCGGATAATCTTCATCGTAGTGTTCAGTGAAACAGATTGTTTTCAGTCCATGGCTGATGGCAGATTCAATCATATCCTGCATTGGAGTATCAGAATCACCGGAAAAAGAGGAATGAATATGGAAATCGCATGTCATAATGAATTCTCCTTCTTATTAAAGTCTGTAAAATCAGTCATTTTTTATAATAGAAGAAAAAATATAGGATGTCAAATATACATATTTCCAAATCAAGCCAAAAACATGAAAAAGACCTTGAATTTTCTGCCTAAATTGAGTAGAATAACAAGTGGGTTGATGTTCCTAAAAAGGAACAGAGACAATCTGCATTGTCAGATAAAATTTTTTTAAATTCTCAGGAGGAATTACGATTATGGCAGTAAAAGTAGCGATCAATGGATTCGGCCGTATCGGTCGTCTTGCATTCAGACAGATGTTTGGTGCAGAAGGTTATGAAGTAGTAGCAATCAACGATTTAACAAGCCCTAAAATGCTTGCACACCTGTTAAAATACGATTCATCACAGGGTAAATATGCTCTGGCTGATAAAGTTACAGCAGGCGAAGATTCTATCACAGTTGATGGAAAAGAAATCAAGATCTACAAAGAAGCAGATGCTGCTAACCTTCCATGGGGAGAGATCGGCGTAGACGTAGTTCTTGAATGTACAGGATTCTATACATCCAAAGCTAAAGCAGAAGCTCATATCAAAGCAGGAGCTCGTAAAGTTGTTATCTCTGCTCCAGCAGGAAATGATCTTCCTACAATCGTTTATAATGTAAACCACGAAACACTGAAAGCTGAAGATACAGTTATCTCTGCAGCTTCTTGTACAACAAACTGCCTGGCTCCTATGGCTAAAGCTCTTAACGACTATATGCCAATTCAGTCCGGTATTATGTGCACAATCCACGCTTACACAGGTGACCAGATGATCCTTGACGGACCACAGAGAAAGGGCGACCTGAGAAGATCTCGTGCAGGTGCAGTTAACATCGTTCCTAACAGCACAGGTGCTGCAAAAGCAATCGGTCTGGTTATTCCAGAACTGAATGGTAAACTGATCGGTGCTGCTCAGCGTGTACCGACCCCTACAGGATCTACAACAATCCTGAACGCAGTAGTAAAAGGACAGGCTACAGTAGAAGGAATCAACGAAGCTATGAAAGCAGCTGCTACAGAATCCTTCGGATACAACACAGATGAAATCGTATCCAGCGATATCGTTGGTATGAGATTTGGTTCTCTGTTCGATGCTACACAGACAATGGTAGTTAACCTTGAAGATGGAACATCTCAGGTACAGGTTGTTTCATGGTATGATAATGAAAACAGCTACGTAAGCCAGATGGTTCGTACAATCAAATACTTCAGCGAATTAGCATAAGTATTATCAAGACCTATCAGAGGTCCGGTCTTTATCTAGGACCGGGCCTCATTTTTTTATCATAGTTGGAGGTTAGAACAATGGGATTAAGTAAGAAAACAGTTGATGATATCAATGCAAAAGGAAAACGTGTTCTGGTAAGATGTGACTTTAATGTACCTTTAAAAAATGGTGAAATCACAGATGAAACACGTATTGTAGCAGCATTACCTACAATTAATAAACTGATCAACGATGGAGCAAAAGTAATTCTCTGCTCTCATCTTGGAAAAGTAAAGAATGGTCCTAACGAAGGTGAATCTCTTGCACCGGTAGCAAAGAGACTTTCTGAAAAACTTGGAAAAGAAGTAGTTTTTGTTTCTGACTATCATGTTACAGGCGAAGCAGCTACGAAAGCAGTAGAAGAGATGAAAGAAGGAGATGTAGTACTTCTTCAGAATACTCGTTTCCGTGGCGCAGAAGAAACAAAGAATGGCGAAGAATTCAGTAAAGAATTAGCAGATCTTGCTGATATTTATGTATGCGATGCATTTGGATCTTCCCACAGAGCACATGCTTCTGTAGCAGGCGTTACAAAATTCATCAAAGAAAAAGGCGGAGAAAACGCAGTTGGATATCTGATGGAAAAAGAAATTGCATTCCTTGGCAATGCAGTAGAAAATCCTGTAAGACCATTTGTTGCAATCCTCGGTGGAGCGAAAGTTGCTGATAAGCTGAATGTAATCTCTAACCTTCTGGAAAAATGCGATACCCTGATTATTGGTGGTGGTATGGCGTATACTTTCCTGAAAGCAAAAGGATACGAAATCGGTACATCTCTTTGTGATGAGACAAAACTGGATTACTGCAAAGAAATGATGGAAAAAGCAGAAAAACTTGGCAAGAAACTTCTTCTGCCAATCGATACTGTATGCACAGATGAATTCCCTAACCCAATCGATGCTGAAATTGATACAGTAGAAGTTGATTCTGACAAGATCCCGGCTGACAAGATGGGAATGGATATCGGACCTAAGACTCAGGCTCTGTATGCAGATGCTGTTAAGACTGCAAAGACAGTTGTATGGAACGGACCGATGGGCGTATTCGAAAATCCAGTTCTTGCAAAAGGTACAATTGCAGTTGCAAAAGCACTGGCTGAGACAGACGCTACAACAATTATCGGTGGCGGTGATTCAGCAGCAGCAGTAAATCAGCTTGGATTTGGTGATAAAATGAGCCATATCTCTACAGGTGGCGGAGCTTCTCTGGAATTCCTGGAAGGAAAAGAACTGCCAGGTGTTATGGCTGCAGACGATAAATAATAAATAAATTTCTTTACCAGTCAGATACATTGTCATATCTGATAGGAAAAAATAAAAAACGAATCGAGGAAAAGACGATGGCAAGAAAGAAAATTATCGCAGGAAACTGGAAAATGAACATGACTCCAAGTCAGGCAGTTGAATTAGTAAACACACTGAAAGATCTTGTAGTTAACCCAGATGTAGATGTTGTATATTGCGTACCAGCAATTGATATCGTACCAGTTGTAGAAGCTGTAAAAGGCTCTGATGTAGCAGTTGGTGCTGAAAACTTCTATATTGAAGATAAGGGAGCATACACAGGAGAAATCTCTGCACCTATGCTTCTTGATGCTGGTGTTAAGTATGTAATTATCGGTCATTCAGAACGCCGTGACTATTTCAAAGAGGATGATGCACTCTTAAACAAAAAAGTGCTCAAAGCATTTGCTTCTGGTCTTACACCAATCCTTTGCTGTGGAGAATCTCTGGAACTTCGTGAAAGAAATGCATACAAAGACTGGATTAATCTTCAGATCAAAGCAGACCTTGAAGGTGTAACAGCTGATCAGGTTAAGACTATGGTAATCGCATACGAACCAATCTGGGCAATCGGAACAGGTAAGACAGCAACAGCTGATCAGGCACAGGAAGTTTGTGCAATGATCCGTAACACAATCGCTGAAATGTACGATGAAGCTACAGCAGAAGCAGTTCGTATCCAGTACGGCGGATCTATGAATGCAGGTAATGCAGCAGAACTCCTTTCCAAACCAGACATTGATGGTGGTTTGATCGGTGGTGCAGCACTGAAACCTGATTTCGGAAAGATCGTAAACTACAATAAATAATAATAATAATTTGTGAGCATATCATAAATTGAGCTAGCGCATAAGAAAGTACCACAAACCAGATTAGAAAAACAGGTGATTGTTTGGAAATCGGCTTGTGGTATTTTTTGATAAGATGTAACAGGGAGAAAAATCATAAATGAGTTCAGAAACAAGCAGTGAAATAAAGTTCAGAACCACACTTATGGGTTATCAGAAAACTGATGTGGATCAATATGTGATGAGAACAGCATCAGAAATCGAGGAACAGAAAAAGAGTCAGAAGAAACTGGAAGAAGAGATCCAGGAACTTCATACAGAAATTGAAGATCAGCAAAAGAAATTAGATCATTCAGAGAAAAAATACGAAGAATTGAAAAAAGAATACGAAGAATACCGTAGTCGTATGGAAGCAGAGGGAACAGACCCCAAAATTATTCAGGATGCAATTTTGAATGCGCAGAGAATGAGCGAAATCGTGATTGTAGAAGCTCAGCAGAAAGCGTTAGACATTAGAGAAAAGGCCAGAAAAGATAAGAAACAGCAAGAAGAAGAGGGCAGAAAACTGGTAGAAGATGCAAAAACAGAAGCTTTTCGTGTAACATCAGAAGCGGAGCTTCGCTGTAATAATCTGCAGCATGAATATGACAGAATATTGATGGATGTTACCGGATTTAAATCTGAATTAATGAAAATGTACCGCAAACATATGGAATTGCTGGCAGCACTGCCGCCGAAAGAAGTTATAGAAATAAAAGAAATAAAAGACCTGTCAGATGACGAAAAATAAAAAAGTAAAAATATTATGAGCCATCCAAATTATAATTTTGCAAAAGTTTGGATGGCTCATGTATCAGAGAAATATTACTTATTTATGATTTGCAGTTGCAGTTACCTGGAGTGCATGTAACTGGTTTATCGAATGCCGGATTATATCCATAGAAGTTTTTGGAATCCAGATCATCCTGAATCATACGCAATGCTTCACCAAATCTCTGATAGTGAACAATTTCTCTTTCGCGTAAGAAACGAATAGGATCTGCGATTTCTGGCATATTACCAACTACACGCAGAATATTGTCATAGGTACTTCTGGCTTTTTGTTCTGCAGCAAGGTCTTCATGAAGATCCGTAACAGGATCCCCTTTGGATTGAAATTCGCAGGCATTGAACGGTATACCGCCAGCTGCTTGTGGCCATACAGCTACAGTGTGATCGATATAATATGGTCCAAAACCAGATTTTTCTATTTCTTCCATGGAAAGATTTCGGGTAAGCTGATGGATTATCGTAGCAATCATTTCAAAATGTGCTAGTTCTTCTGTTCCGATATCTGTGAGCAAACCACATACCCGCCGATCACCCATTGAGAAACGTTGCGACAAATAACGCATAGATGCGCCAATCTCACCATCCGGACCGCCATACTGACTCATAATAAAAGAAGCAATTTTAGCATTTGGAGTCGTGATATTTATCGGATATTGCAGTCTTTTTTCATAGTTCCACATGAGCAGCTGCCTCCTTTCACGGTATTTTCCCATGGCCATGGCTGAAGGATCCAGTTCCAGGAACTGGCCTGTGAGACTTCAGCACTATCTATAGTCAATGGAGCGAATTTTCTGGAATATACTGCCATAGCGGCATTTCTTTGACGAATAAACTGGTCTGCATATTGAAGCGCATTGTTGTCATAGGGATGTGTATCCAAATAAAGAAGTAAGTCATCCAGAGCAAAGCTGACTTCGTTAATGCAGTTCATCAGCTGAATTTGTGTCATAGATTCGAAGGAGCTATACTGATTCATAGGCAGCCTCCTCTTTTTCCACAAAATGGTTTATCTAATTCTGGAAAAATTGTGCCGCTGGATAATCCTTTTCGGAATTCATAGAGTGAATGAAAAGTCTGCCAGGGTACATAGGCCATAGCGATAGGAAAAGCTGCCAACGGATCAGAATGACACATCTGCACAGGCGGAATATTTCGACATGTTGATCTCATAAAAACTCCTGATGTTTTTTCAATATTATAGTATGAATAAAATCAGGATAGGTGCATAGGAGCATGGCAAGGTTTTGAAAAAAACTTGCATAAATAGTGGTCTGATGATATTCTAATACAAGTGACGAGTAGATAGAGTATAAGAAAGAACAAGGAGTGTTAAATGGCGAAGAAAAAGCACAAGATGAATAAAAGTGTTCGTCAGTTTTTTCAATATTATGATTATAATTTGCTGGTGAGTGTGATCCTGCTCATCTGTTTTGGGCTGATAATGCTATATAGTTCCAGTGCTTATTCAGCACAGATTAAATTTGGAGATGATATGTATTATTTTACCAAACAGGCAGCCATCAGTGCATTGTGCCTGATAGCGGTGATTATTGGTTCTCAGATAGATTATCATCTTTTGACAAAGAATTTTGCAGGGTGGATTTATCTGGTTGCAAATATATTGTTATTTTTGACAAAATTTATTGGAACGGAATTAAATGGAGCGAAGCGTTGGATCTATTTCGGTCCGGTTTCTTTTCAGCCGGCAGAAATGGCTAAGGTGGCGATTATTCTTTTTTTACCAACATTAATTGTAAAGATGGGAAAGAATATGAGATCGTATACTGCATTTGGAGTCGTATTGGGTGCAGGTGCACTCACATCAATGCTAACCTACGTTTTTACAGATAACTTAAGTACGGCGATTATTATTGCAGGTATTACGGTTGGATTGCTGTTCATTGTATTCCCGGATATCAGGCCGTTTCTTGCAGGGGCAATTCTGGTTGTAATAGTAGCAGTGGCAGTTGTCTGGTATGTAAAAGGAAGTGCGACAAGTGGAAGTTTCCGTTTGAGACGAGTTCAGGTATGGTTAAATCCGGAGGCTAATTCCAGCCTCGGAGGATATCAGGTTATGCAGGGATTATACGCAATTGGATCAGGTGGATTTTTTGGAAAAGGATTGGGAAATAGTCTGCAGAAGCTGGATTATGTGCCGGAAGCACAAAATGATATGATTTTTACGATCATTTGTGAAGAACTGGGATTGTTTGGAGCAATTATGCTGTCACTGTTATTTGCTTTCATGTTATATCGATTGTTCTTTATTGCTCAGAATGCACCAGATTTGCTGGGAGCATTGATTGCTTCAGGTATTTTTATTCATATTGCATTGCAGGTGGTATTGAATATCGCAGTTGTTACCAATGCCATTCCGACTACAGGTATCACATTGCCATTTATCAGCTATGGCGGAACTTCTGTTGTGTTTCTGATGTCGGAAATGGCACTGGCTCTAAGTGTATCAAAGCAGATTCGATTTAAAGATCAAGAAGCCTGATTGGCATAGTTTGTTACAACAAGTTCTTCATAAGGAACACGATTGGTCAGTTCACCGGCTGATTCCAGAATGTCCTGGAGAGTGGTGAAATGATCCTGACTAAAAATGAGAGATGGTTTCCAGGTATCCTGAGAAAGATAACGGTCTACAATCTTAGTGATGGTATCCAGATCGTTTTCAGCAAATTGAGGAGCAATTACCGAAGCGGTTTCTTCCGGGGTGTGGGTTAAGACATAATCCACACCCTTTTGTAATGCATTGGTAAATTTTTGTATGATGTCAGAATGTGCCTCCAGATAACTGGATTTGCAGCAGTAAGAAGTATATGGTACGTAGCCAGAATCAACTCCGAGAGATGCAACTACATAACCAACGCCTTCTTTTTCCAGAGCAGTAGCGGAAGGTTCGAATTCTACTGTAAAATCGCCTAGTCCACTGGTAAAAGCGGCAGCTGTTGAGCCAAAGTCGATGCTCTGATCAATGTTGAGATCTGCTGTCGGGTCAATATCATTGGCTTTTAGAATATATTCAAACACCATTTCAGGCATACCACCTGTCGTCACTAATACCATGTAAATAATCATCTGATAGCTGTTTTGCAGTGATTTCTGCTGATATGT
>CAKRON010000041.1 GCA_934373455.1 uncultured Marvinbryantia sp. | reverse complement strand
ACCATAGCCTTTGCTTCAGTATCATAGAAGTTTACTGTTACATCAACTGTCACATCTTCTTCTACAGCTGCAGGTTTTACATTTACAGTTGCAGTCGTACTATAGCCATTATAGTCGATATGTACTGTTTCCTGACTACCATCGAGTTCATACCAACTTGGTAAATTGAATTTATTGACATCTACGTCAATAGAATCCGTTGGGAATTCACAATTCATATATCCTTGTTTTGCCATTTGCCCATTAACTGTATCCCAAAAAATAACTGTAACAGTAGCATAATTTTGTTGCATATGCTGTAATTCCCTGTTCGTCTGCTGTATCTTCTGATACATAGGCATCGGTATTGACATCATCGGTCGCTAACGCCCCCATTGTACTTGTCAGCACAAATGAAGTCGCCAGCCCGAAGGCCAGTACATTTTTAAGTTTCTTATTCATGCGCATAACTAAAAACCTCTCTTTTATTTCCTTCTTTCTTTGTTCTTTTCGTCGAAATTGCCTATTCCTCCTCCCCGGACAGAATACGTTCAGTCTTAGGCGTCTTTAGACATAATATTACCTATACTGATACACTATGTGTATAAGTCTTAAATCTTCGAACGTCAATCCATTCGTCCATTTTTATAAGACTTTGTTTATACTTCTTTTCCTTCCATTATGTTTCACATTCTTTGTTTTCTTCTTAATTTTCTGATAATTTTGTTATATTTCCCTCATTTACTGCTTTGTTGTGATCTTATTTTTTTAGATTATGTGAATTTTATTAGAATACAGTTCCACTTTCGCTGATTCTTTGGTACAATACATACATAGATACCACAGGAACAAAGGAACTTATCATATGATTAATATCGCTGAAATTCTGGTAGCCAATGTAACCGGTGCTCTCATTGTGCTGTTTCTTCTTATTCATAAGAATCGCACCATACAATCCAAACTATTAGACGAGAAATTATACAACTTTATGCTTATTGTAACTTTTACAGCGCTGGTGGCAGAAACAACCAGCTTTTTAATTGATGGCAAAATTTTCTGGGGCTGTTATATTCTTCAGTATATTCTGAATACCATCTGCACCGGTGCAGCGACTCTGACAGGCTTTTGCTGGAGTCTGTTTGTTGATTTTCGCATTTACCGCAATATGGCACGCCTTCGGGCAAAAATACCTTTTTTAGTGCTGCCTTTTCTGGTCGCATCCTGCGCACTGTTTATCAATCTTTTTGGTACCGGAATCATCTTTCAGATCAACGATGCTAATCAATATCATCGCGGTCCGTTAAGCCTTCTTATATATGTTATTGTATTTGTCTACTACATTGAAAGTATTCTTGTTACATACCTGGCGAAAGAAAAAAATGTCATGCCCGGATTTTTCCCGATTTTCTATTTCGTCGTTCCCTGTATTATCGGTACTGTGATTCAGGGAATGTTTTTCGGTATTTCGACAGGATGGCTTTCTGTATCTGTAGCATTTATACTTGTGTATGTGGAATTCCAGAGTTTTAATTCATTTATCGATGATTTATCCGGTCTTTTTAACCGTAAGTATATGTATCATTATCTTTACCATATCCAGAAAAAACAGCCTGGTCAATTATATGGCATTATGCTGGATGTAAATGATTTTAAAATAATCAACGACACTTACGGTCACTTAGCAGGCGACCGTGCCATCAGCGCAATCGGGCATATCCTGGTGAACTCCGTGGATAATGATTCTGTTGCTGTGCGTATGGCAGGCGATGAATTTGTTGTCTTTTTAAAAAAAGGCTCCAGAAGAAAACTGGAAGCCTTAACGTCTCGCATTATTAAAAATATTCAGCACTTTAACAAACATACATCCGAACCATTCCAGCTATCACTTTCCTTCGGCACAGCCAAATGCCATGGAAATGATATTGAAAAATTCCTTACAGATATGGATAATGCCATGTATGCCGTTAAGCAACAATATCATGCAGACACGGTTCGGTAAATTACAATACTTTTCGCACCTGATGTGCAAGACCGATTCCTATTTTTCTTCATTGCGACAATATAACCATATATTATTAATATATTATTAATATATTATTGATATTTTTTCACTTCTGTCTCTTTCTGTCGTTGAAAAAGGTTTTCCTTAAGTTTCTATAAAAATAACCCTTACAAACGATGTCACTATCATTCGTAAGAGTTATTATCATTTTAGAAATTTAACACAATTTTCGATTATGCATTCATCTGTGCTGCGACTTTTGGATTACATTCCGGCTAATTAACGATTTCCGGTGTTTCCCAAATTTTTAAGTTGGGGAATGTTTTTGAGCATTGTCCTCATTTTTCTTTGACAACAGCAAATGTTTCTCCATCGGAATGTTCTCGGATACAGAAAGAGGCAGCTGAATATTTGCCTGTCCTGCCTGGGATTGATATTGTATTGGATAATATCTGGGCATGAAAATAGCCAGGTGATTCCTTTGGGTGGAACCATCTGGCTATGTAGATTTAAACTTTTTCATTAGATATTTTGTTTATAAAATATTACTCTAAGCAATCACTTTCTCGTCCAGAGCTTTGACTTCTTCTACTGTCAGTACTGCTGTTTCTGCAATCTCTTCATATGACAGTTTTCCTAACTTCAATAATCGCTGTGCCATTGCCATTCTTTCTTCTCTCGCAGTCTCATTTCTCATATCTTCCATCACTCTACACATAGTCGCAACTCCTTTCTCATCTTCTTTGAAATATCGGACTCGATCTGCCAGGATTTTATATTTCATATCCTTGGCATCGATACAGGAAAAATCATGCATCAACTTTCCTAATGCAGATTCATCTTTAATTTGCGAGTTCACATATATAATATGCGATTCATCACCAAACAATTCGCCAGTTTCTTTAACCGTTCTATCAATATGATAGATTTGTAATCCCACTTTCATTATATCATTTTCTGTAATAAATATAACATAAGATTCACACAAATTTTCATATTTTTCACCCGGTTCAGTGACGTTTGCATCAATAAGGCTACTGTTATATCTTGCTCTTTTCACTTCAGCGCCCTTGTCACTTCTCTGTATCTCGATATTATATACTCTGTTGTCTGCATCAACTGCCAGTATATCCAGTCTTACCGAACGTCCCTGAAGATTTTTAATATCCTGCTGTCCATTCACACGTAATACGTTTAAATCCGTTCGATTCAAAATAATCTGAAGCAAAAACTCTGTACACGCTTTATCCTCAAATACCTTTTGCATGAAATCATCGTCCAACAATCTCAGTCCCCGCAGACGTTGCAAATCTTCTTCATGCTTTCGGTCAAAATCTAATTCTTTTGAATTGTTCTCTGCCATTGTATCACCTCTTTCTTTTTTCGAATCTTCCTTTTCTCCCGTTTGTTTATAACAGATTAACATAGCTTCTTCTCCGATACAAGTTCCATATTTTCTGCTAATCCAACTTTAATAATTCAATGATCTCCATCGCATGTGCTATCCCTAGTAAGTACATCTGCAACCGTTTCCATGTCTCCCCGCTTTTTACAACTTCTTTCGCTGTCTCTTCTGCCAGTTTTGAAATTAACTCATATTTATTTGCCAAAGAAATCCCTCCCTGTCTTTCTTATATTGTACTTTGTCAAATAATCTGCTAAAATAAAATCATTATTCCGAAAGGAGAACCATATGAAACACACCGCCACTATGGATGATGCCAATCATTCCTTTAATAATACAGTTTCCACCCTGCGGAAACATTTTACCCAGATAGATTTCCATGAACCGGAACAGATTAAACTGGCAAATGAATACTATAAATGGACGACTCTTAAAACAAACTTAATTCTGGATGAGAAATCATTCCAAATACCACCCATAGCCTTACCAAACACAATAAAAAAAATACATATCAATGGCTTCGACCCGAAAAACAGGCTGTGGTTTCCAAGTATTACTGCTATGATAAAGAAACTGACAAATATATTATTTCTGTGAAAAAAAACTCTGTACCAAATGAAGATATTGAAATAATTGCCCGTTCCCTTGTCTTGATACGTAAGGCTGTAGTCTGGGTTGATTTTGGCTATAATATCGGTACAGAATTTGGTGGAAGGCATCCTGCAATCATATTAAAAAATCTAAAGGACTCTTTGATCGTCATTCCACTTTCTTCGCAAGAACCCAAAGCCATGGACTACAATGTAAAAGTAGATAAAGTCTATGGTTATCCACTAATGCCACGATGGGCAAATGTAACCCGTATCACACAGGTAAGCCTGTCACGGGTACATTTTGAAAAGATTGGTGATGTAAAGCCATACGTCCTCAATCAAATCAGTGAAAAAATGAAATCCTGCGGTATCATCTGATAACCCATTACATACCCTATACTGATTACAAAATCGTTTGACAAAGCATACTGTTTATGCTAGTATGATGTTGTAAACGCAGGAGCAATCCTGGTAATTTTGTAACCGAGAAGCTGTCATTTATGGCAGCTTCTTTTTGTTGCATTGCCACTTCCATTCCTGATACTCCCTTTCAGAATTTATAATAATAATGTTTTGATGAAAATTGGGTAATTTTAGAAATTGCGATAACTTGAGTAACTTCGCTGAATATTGTGGATACTCATTTTACTCAAACCATGATGTGAGTAATACTCAATTTGAAGTGATTTTCGACGATTTTGGGCGGTGCCTGACAGTATTCCCGCTTTTTATCCTCAGAACAGGAAAAAGACCCCGAAAACCTTATAACCACTAGAAAATACTGTGTTTATAAGGCTTCCGAAGCCTTAAATCATTTCATGTTAAATTTACTTGAAAAGCTCGCTTAAGCGTTCATCTGTGCTGCTACTTCTGCTGCAAAGTCTTCGTTTTTCTTTTCCATTCCTTCGCCTGTTTCGAAACGAACGAATTTCTTGATGGAAATCTTTGCTCCGTTAGCTTTTGCTACGGAATCAACATAAGCCTGTACAGACTGTTTTCCATCTTCTGCTTTTACATATACCTGATCCAGCAGACAGATTTCTTTCAGTTCTTTGTTGATACGTCCGTTGATCATTCCCTGGATAACCTTTTCTGGTTTCTGGGATTCCTTCGGATCGTTCATGATCTGAGCTAACAGAATTTCTTTTTCGTGAGCGATGTGTTCTTCGCTTACTTCATCTTTGTTTGTGAACTGAGGTCTCATAGCTGCTACCTGCATACCCAGGTTTCTTGCCATGTCTTTGATCTCGTCATTTACAACATCTGTTACAACGTCGATCAGAACTCCGATCTTTCCGCCAGCATGTGTATAAGAAGCTACAAATCCTTCTGGTTCAACTACTTTTTCAAATCTTCTGATGTTCATGTTCTCGCCGATAACTGCAACCTGTCCTGCCAGAGCTTCCTGAACAGTCTTAGTTGTATCTGGGAGCCATTTTTCAGCCATGAATGCTTCCATGTCTGCTGCTTCAGAAGCGATTGCCTGAGCTGCAACTTCACCAACATATGCCTGGAACTTTTCGTTCTTGGCAACGAAGTCTGTCTCTGCATTAACTTCTACAACAACTGCTGTCTTCTCATCATCAGATACCAGAACCTTGCAGACACCTTCTGCTGCGATTCTGCTTGCTTTCTTCTGAGCAGTAGCAAGTCCTTTTTCTCTCAGGAATTCAACTGCTTTGTCCATATCGCCTTCTGTAGCTGTAAGAGCTTTCTTACAATCCATCATACCAGCGCCGGTCATTTCTCTTAACTCTTTTACCATTCCTGCTGTGATAGCCATTTAATTATTCCTCCGTCTCTGCAACAACTTCTTCGATATCAGTTGCTTCTACTTCACCTTCGAATTCAATTGCTGGTTCTGCACCCTGATTTGCTTCGATAACAGCGTCAGCCATCTTGGAAACGATCAGTTTTACAGCTCTGATAGCATCGTCATTACCTGGGATTACGTAATCCAGTTCTTCTGGGTCACAGTTTGTATCACAGATACCGATCAGTGGAATACCAAGTGTGTGTGCTTCCTGTACACAGATTCTTTCTTTCTTAGGGTCAACTACAAAGATTGCATCCGGGATCTTCTTCATTTCTTTGATACCGCCAAGGTTCTTTGTCAGTTTTTCCATTTCTTTCTTTAATGCGATAACTTCTTTTTTAGGCAGAACATCGAATGTTCCGTCAGCTTCCATAGCTTCGATCTCTTTCAGACGTGCGATTCTGCTCTGGATTGTCTTGAAGTTTGTCAGCATACCACCAAGCCATCTTTCGTTTACATAGAACATTCCACATCTCTCAGCTTCTGTCTTAACAGCGTCCTGAGCCTGTTTCTTTGTTCCAACGAAGAGGATTGTTCCACCGTTAGCAACAATATCACCTACTGCATTGTAAGCATCGTCAACCATTCCTACAGACTTCTGCAGGTCGATGATGTAGATACCATTTCTCTCTGTGTAGATGTATGGAGCCATCTTAGGGTTCCATCTTCTTGTCTGATGTCCAAAGTGAACACCTGCTTCCAGTAACTGTTTCATTGAAATAACGCTCATTTTACTTCTCCTTTAATATTGGTTTTTCTGCCATATACAATTCATCGGCAGGAACCTTTCGGCACCACCTGCTGACATATGCATATGTGATTTTTGCGACTTGTGTAGTTTAACACAAAAAGAGCCTGCACGCAAGCCCTTTTCGTTGTATTTACGCCATTTTATGCAATTTTCAGGAATACTTTCCAATCATTCATGCCGCAGTGCATCTATTGGATTCAGATTTGCCGCCTTGATCGATGGCACAAATCCAAAAATTACTCCGATTACTGTAGAAAAAATTACTGAAACGATGATTGCCGGTATACTGATTCCCACCGGTACCTGTGCAATCTTGGAAATTGCCTGTGCCATAATGATACCGGCAATTACACCAATGATTCCTCCCATACTGGTCAGTACTGCTGCCTCGGTCAGGAACTGGGTCAGAATCGTCTTCTTTCTGGCTCCAATCGCCTTTTTCAAGCCGATCTCGCTCGTTCGTTCGGTAACAGATACCAGCATGATGTTCATAACACCAATTCCTCCTACCAAAAGAGATATGCTGGCTATCAAAATCAGCTGCTGATTGGTGGATTCATTAAACTGCTGCTGTTTCTCCACTGTTTCCAGCGTATTCTTGGCACGATATTTAATCTCAGAACTGGATGTCTTCAGATGGCTGTTCAATATCTCTGCACATGGCTTGCCAACTGTTGTCATTGCCTTTACGTCTGCAGCCCTTACAGACACATTCTGTGGTTCATCATACTGATAAATAATCGGCCATGACTGATATGGGATAAAGACCTTACCGGAAGCACTGTCATCTCCCATGTAAGTATAGTACTCTTCTGCACTGTTAATTACCGGTTCAAAAGAGGACTGGAACTGTGCCACCCCGACAATGACAAAAGGTTCTCCGTTGATCTCTATCGTCTTTCCCAGTGCACTTTCTTCCTGAAACAGTGTACTGGCTGCATCCTGATCTATAATCGCCACTTTTCGGAACTTCTCATAATCACTTTTGATAAATTCCCGTCCGGTACGCACAACATATCCATTCACATTAAAATAATGATCATCGATTCCGAAAATATCTGCGCCCTGAAGTGCCTTATTCAGATAATAGACACCATCTGCGTATGTTCTGGATACATAGAACGTTGCATCTTCCACCTGGTCAACTGCCAGCAGTTCTTCCCTGATATCTTCTGTCAGAACCGGTATACCGTATGGTACACTGCTGTATGAAAAATCTAATTTATTATCTGCACTGCCCTGGCTCAGATTCACCTCTACTGCATTGGTTCCGGAACCAACTACGTTCTGCATCAGCTGCTCATTCGTTCCCTGAATGGTGGATACAATCGCAATGATTGATGCTATACCAATGATAATACCCAGCATGGTCAGGAAGGATCTCATCTTATGTGACCAGATTCCCTGAAAAGATAGTCTTATATTCTCCAGCAAGACTGTTGCCTCCTCTCATTCTTTTGCGTCTTATTCATCCTCATTTGTCAGCTTCACAGCCGCACCTTCTTTGACTGCTTTGCCATAAGGAAACGCAATCTGATCATCTGTACTTAATCCCTGTTTTACTTCAATATAGTAGCCCCACAGCGTACCGCCTGTACGCACATACTGCTTCTTCAATTTTCCGTTCTCATCTGCGATATAGACATAACTCTGTCCATTTTCAGAACGGATATATGCCTTTTCAATATAGACGGAATTGCTGTCTGTTGTGGATGCTGATGGATAATTCACACTGACAGATTCGTACTCTGACAAATTCTCTGCGGTCTCTTCATCTATGACAGCCAGCACCGGATAATTGGATGAGTTCACATTTCCTGAAGATCCATAATAATCCGAGCTGTCTTCCGATGCCGGGAATGCATCAATCTCTGTGATCTTTGCAGTAAATACGGCTCCGGTATCCCAGGAACTGCAATTAATGACTTCGTCAACTGCTATATTCTCCAGTTCCAGCTCACCGACCGTCGTCTTTACATATAATCCGTTTTCGCTGTCCACTACCATATAAGCATCATCACCGCTTCCGTTGATGGATTTTACATATCCATCCACTGCACTGACGACCGTAGATTCTTCCATCTGTTTATTATAATTCTTTAATTTCAGATTCGCCTGTCGTTCATCCAGTTTCAGTTTCTGAATTTCCAGCTTCTTCTCTGCAATCGCCTGGGCAAGCTCCTCTGCTGTATATGTGGAACCGTCGTTGTCATTGCCCCAGCCTGGGTCTCTGCCTGGATCAAAAGAGCCATCGTCCGGAACTTCTTCTTCGTATTTTGTGATACCGGTCTCACTGTTAAAGATCCAGTAAGTTCCCGGTCCATATCCATGATCTGTCAGAATCGTACCATCCAGATCTATACTGCGAATAAATGCACCGGTAATCGTATCACTTTCCCTGATCTCCAGACGCACATAATAACCGTCACCGATACGTTCTGTTCCTTCTGAATTAAATCCAAGTACCCAGTTTACAAATGTGTTTGTGATCTTCACACCATCTTTTACAAAAAATACATAGGGATCATCAGATGTACCACTTCCCTTATAGGCACGCATTCCAGTTCCGTTTTCCGTATTGACTCCATGCTCCCAGGTCAGTTCGGAAATCGGATTCAGCTTAATCAGTGGATCATCCGCCGGCTTTGTATATGTCATATTGATGACAATCGTAGCAGATGCATCGGTATCACTCGTTTGAATATCCGCTATTTCCATGAAATAGTTCGGTGCATAGGCAGCCCATCTTTCACTCCACTGAGACTTGTCAATACCAAGCTGTTCGGAATTTAACTTGATGCTGTCTGGGATCTTAAGATTGATATCCCCCCAGGTCTGATGGGAAGATTCTGAATCTTCATCCGGTATCACTTCCGTAATATCTGTAGCCTCTTCTGTCTCAGAGTCCACATCACTTCCGGATTCATTCTCTGAAGAGGCTTCTGTCATCGGTTCCGTGGATATCTCTTCTTCTATCGTGGTATCGGTGCCATCGATTCCTGTATCGGTTCCTGCCATTGCGCTGCTGCCCTGAGTCAGAGTAAATGTACAGTCCGGATCTTCCTGACCGGATATTCCGTTCTGATAAAAATATGCTTTCATAGAAGACGGCCAGTTATCCTTTGCATTATTGCCATGATTCCAGTTAATCTTAAAATGAAGATTCTGCAGTTCGAATGCCTGTCCGCCACTTATTTCAGATTCTGACTCAGATTCACTCTCCTGCGTCTCTGATTCTGTCTCTGACTCCTTTTCAGAAATGGTCATTTCTTCTGTCTCATTCTCTTGCTCTGTTTCATTTGAGATGATTTCGCTTTCACTTTCCTGTGTTCTTTCAGGAATTACAAATACTGCATCTTTTTCTTCTCCTGCAGTGCGAAGTGTAAGCCTTTCTCCCAGAATCTCATTCGCTTTCAAAGACAATTCCAGATACATGTCTTCCAGTTCCGGATTTTTCTCATGCTGCTGTTCCAGGCCATCATGAAATGCAATCGTCAACTGTACCGTATCTTCACTTCCGCTCTTCTGCGCCAGCGTAAATCCACCTATCTCAGGATAATCTTCTCCATTAATCTGAGCTGTTCCATACACCTTACCTGTTATCTGCTGATCCAGCTTTACTCCATAAATGTACATAGTGTAAGTATCTGATTTTCGGAAATGATTCTCTGTTGTCTCTGAAAAATGTGGAATGAGCTTTAAATCATTCTCCACAGCAACTTCTGCCTGTTCTCCCTGTCTGATATCTACCAGAAGATTCTCATTTCCATCTTCCGTCACCTTCAGTCTTACATTGGTAAAGAACTTTTCCAGGCTCTGGTTATGCTTCGCCTTGTCCGCATCTGTCTCTTTTTGATCTGATTCAGACTCTGTGCCGGCTTCACTGCCGCTACTTTGATTCAAGTCATCCGGTGTCAATACCTCGTGATTTTCGCTTTCTGTCTGGTCAATGACTACTTCACTTTCACTGCTGTTTTCGCCTTCTGAGCTTTGTACATTTCCGTTATCTGCGGTATTTGTATCACTTTCTGTCTCAGGGGACGTAGCAGCTGTTTCTTCTGTACCGGCTTCCTCTTCCTGTGCTGCCAGCATCTCTCTGGTATTGGTAATCAGTCTTGCTTCTTCATCTGAACTGTCATCGTCTGATGAATTATCTTCCAGATTATCCAGCACAGATCCCGAAGAACTGCTGCCCATATTGTCCGGTATCTTATCTCCAGGTTTTGCGCTCTGCAGTTTTGCAAGATCTGCTTCTGCTGATTTAATTTCAAGCCCCAATTCCATGACCGTAATTTCCTGCAGTTCTTTATCCAGTTCAAGAAGCGTTGTATCGTAACTGATCAGTTTATCACCAATTTTTACTTTATCGCCTTCTTGCACATAGACTTTGTCAATCACTTTCCCGTCCGGTATCCGAATGCTCTGACTCACATTGGATACCACAGTTCCGGATGTCCCATCCATGTTCATATCAGAAGCCATATCTCCCATATTCAACATGGATACCGGTGTTACTTCAACCGTCTTACTGTTATGATCTTTTACATAAGTCACTCCTGCTATTCCACCACCGACTACACCAGTAGCAGCTACCGCAGCAATGACCACATTCTTTACTTTTTTTCTGTTTTTCATTCAGATCCTCCGATTTACGATTCTCTGTCTTACTCATCCTGATTTAAGTCCCGGTCGCCCAGTTCTCCATCAAATATATATACAGTTCGTTTTGCATGCTTCGCAACCTTCGCATCATGAGTGATCATGATTACTGTTACACCTTCATCATTCAGCTTCTGAAACAAGTCCAGTATCTGAATACTGGACTTTGAGTCCAATGCTCCGGTAGGTTCATCTGCCAGCAAAATCTTAGGATTATTCACCATTGCTCTGGCTATGGCCACTCTCTGCTTCTGTCCTCCGGACAGCTGCGATGGCAGGAAATCCATACGCTCGGCAAGTCCTACTCGCTCCAGCGCTTTTGCTGCACGATTACGCCGCTCTTTTTTACTGATCTTCGCATAGACAAGTGGCAGACTTACGTTTTCCAAAGCTGTCTGCTTTGGCAGAAGCTGAAAGGTCTGAAATACAAATCCAATATTATTCAGCCTCTCGTCGGCAATCTCGTTATCATCCAATCCCAGAACATTTTTCCCGTTCAGTTCAAAGGTTCCTCTTGTCGGCTCGTCCAGACAGCCAATGATATTCATCAGCGTAGATTTGCCGGAACCGGATGGTCCCATAATCGCCACATATTCGCCTTCTTCCACATGCAAAGTCACATCACGCAATGCAGGTACTACAATCTTTCCTGTTACGTAATCTTTGTCAATATGATCTAATTTTAAAACCAATGGTCGTTCCATGTATCTGTTCCTTTTCCTGACTGATTATTCGTAGACTTCTTCTCCGTATCCGGCGTCTTCAAAGTTCTCATCTAAAGAATCAAGGTTTCCCTCTTCTCCCCAGTCCATATTTTCGTCCAGACTGCCATCATCCAAACTGTCATCATCCCAACTGCCGTCATCCAGATCGTCTTCTCCGGTGTCATCATAAAGATCGTCTGCATTTCTCGTAACTGGCGCACCTTCCACGCAATCTTCTCCCGGGAATGCAATATAATCGTCCACTGTCAGTCCATCCAATACTTCATACTTGAAGGTTTCATCATTAAAATCTCCAAGTGTCACTTCTCGTTTTTCCAGCTTGTCATTGGCATCCACTGCCCATACGTAATTCGTCACTGCACCGTCTTCGTCTGTAATAAAGTAATAATCTTCCAGCCACAGACCATCTTCCTGATCTTCCTGTCCGTTATCTGCCATCAGATATACATGCTGACCAAGCATCAGACCGTCTGAAGATTCCAGATCTACATAAAATGGATAGCTGCTGGATGAAGTAAGGGAACTGTCTCCGGTATCACCATAACTCATAGCAGAACTGGAATTAGACGAATTGCTTTCTTTATCTATTGTCGTCAATGTACCCTTCCAGGTCTGTGTCTCATCTACACGAGAATATGCTATCATGTTCATGCCTTCCTGGATCTCTGACATATTCTGTTCATTGATCTTGCCTTTGATTCGATATTCTCCTGTTGCCATGATTGTCATATAAGCGGAACTGTCCTCACTGTCAGAATTCATACCGGATGATGTATCTGAACTGCTGTCGTCACTTCCGGTATTCGAGCTGATGGTCTTGATGATTCCCTGGATCGGGCTGGTAACATCTGCATTGGCAATCTGCTTCTTCAGACTTTCCATCTCGGCCTGCTTACTCTTCATCTCATATTGATAGCGCTTGATATTATTCTGCGTAGTCATGATCTGTGTCGTGTAAGATAACTTTTCATCATCTTTTACTTTATCACGCTCTTTTTCCAGCTGTGTGATCTGAGATTCTGATGATTTGATCGAAATCTCATAATTTTCAATATCGATCTCCAGCTGTGTGATCTTATCCTGCGCATCATCTGTATCATATGAGAACAGCTTTGTTCCAACCTTCACTTCATCTCCTACTGATACATATGTCTTCTTCACCGTCAGACCACTCGCCAGCTGAATCTTCTCTGTCTTCTGTGGTTCTACAACCCCTGAATAGCGGCTGAATAATCCATCTGCTCCTGTAAGTCCTGTGATGGTCCCAACTGAATCTACAAAAACAGCATCGGATGATGCGCTGCCGGATCCATTCTCTCCCTTCATATGATGCCATATTCCAACACCTGCACCCGCTGCTATAACTGCTGCCGCAGCAATTGCTATGCCTGTTTTTTTCTTCATATTTTCAACCTCTGTTTTGTGTTTGTTTCAAACTTTTTCTTATGTATAGTATCATATTACATTTTTAAATGCATTAGTAAATTTGTATTTTCACATTTTCTTCACAAATTCTTAGTATATTTTTTTGTTTTCTTACATATTTTTCCATATAGTTTGACAATCTTGCTTTTTTCCTATATTATAATTGAATTGTGACATATTATTTATCTTTTTTGTCATATTAAGGAGTTAATCATGAAATTACATCAAAGCGGCCTTATTTTGCTGATATGTTCTGCCTTTTTATATACCGGTTGTGGTTATGCCGGTCCTGAAAAAGCAGTGCGCCGGGAACTGGATCTGATAAAGAAACTGGATGACGATACCATTGCCAGCTTTATTTCTTATGAAGATATTCCGCTTTCTTCTGATGAAGCTGACAGCAGTTCTGATATCGCTGAAGCGATAAAGCTCTTTTTTCAGGACTTTAAGTATCATATCGATTCATCCAGCCAAAGTAAAGACGGCACCAGCGCCAGCGTCACTGTCAGCATTACCAATCTGGATGCAGAAGCACTGGCGAAAGATCTCTGTAAGATCATGTACCGTGATTCTTTGACGATTCATTCTTCTGAAGAATCCGATGAGACGATTCATTCTGCCTTTTCCTTAATGAAAGAATGTATGGAAACCAACGACTATCCTTCCAGAAAAACTACTGCGACTTTTGATCTGACGAATGAGAATGGTTCGTGGATCATTCAGGAAAGTTCTCAGTTAGAAAATGAGCTGGTCGGTGGTCTGGTCGAATATTTATCTGATCCTTATCTTCTTGAGCCGGAAGATATCCTGGATCTCACCTTGTCTCCTTTCCGTGATTTTACCGCAGATGACTGGAAAAATTATCTCAATACTTCTGATGTCTTTGCCGTAGGTACGGATCAGTCTGACACAATTGATCAACTGCTTTTCCAGCAAATTGCAGACTTTTTTGACTATGAAATTACAGATGTGGTTCAGGACGGCGACACAGCCCAGGTTACTGTCAACATCACCAGTCTTGACTTAAATGCTGTGATTGAAAGCTGCCTTGGTCCTCTCCGTGACTATGGTGCTTCTACGGAATCCATCCGTGCCAGCAGTGAGGAAGTAACCAGGAAGACAGGTGAGATTCTGATTACTGCGTTAAGCGAAAATACCAGCAGCACCATCACTCCTGTGACGGTTCTCTTGTATAATGACGGTCATACCTGGGATCCTGTATTAGATGAATCTTTCATAGATGCTCTGCTTGGTAATCTGGATGCTTCTCTGGATTCCCTGACTGCCGCCGCCGAATAATATTTCATCTCAGTAGAAGAGATATGTTTTGAATTTAAAAATCCGAATCCCACGATTTATCTTTCGTAGGATCCGGATTTTTATTTATAAAATGAATTTCTTTTATTCTTCAGTTTCTGGTGCTACTTCAATGCCAAGTTCCTGTAACTGTTTTTCTTCTACACGTTCCGGTGCTTCTGTCATCAGGCAGGAAGCATCTTTTACTTTCGGGAATGCGATAACATCACGGATACTGTCCTGTTTTGCCATCAGCATAACCAGACGATCCAATCCGTAAGCCAGTCCTGCGTGAGGCGGTACTCCGTACTTAAATGCTTCAAGAAGGAATCCAAACTGTTCGTGCGCTCTTTCTTTGGTGAATCCCAGCGCTTCAAACATCTTTTCCTGAATATCATTTTGATGGATTCGAACGCTTCCTCCACCAATTTCATTTCCATTTAATACGATATCATAAGCCTTTGCACGTACACGGCCAGGATCACTGTCAATATACTGAAGATCTTCTTCCATTGGCATTGTGAATGGGTGATGCATTGCTGTAAATCTGTTTTCTTCTTCTGACCACTCAAGAAGTGGGAACTCTGTAATCCATACAAAGCGATATTCATTCTTATCTAAAAGATTCATCTGATTTGCCAGTTCAAGACGAAGTGCGCCCAGTACATCCCATACCAGTTTTGTCTTATCTGCTGCAATCAGAAGTAAGTCGCCATTCTGTCCTTCCATCGCTTTGATCAATGCCTGCATCTGATCTTCTGTCATAAATTTTGCAAAAGAAGATTTTACAGTGCCATCTTCCTGGATTGCTACATAAGCCAGTCCTTTTGCACCATAACCCTTTACAAATTCTACCAGTTTGTCGATCTTCTTACGAGGCATGCTGCCCTGACCTTTGGCATTGATACCACGAACAGTGCCGCCTGCTTCCAGCGCATTCTTAAATACTGCAAATTCTGTATCTTTTACAACTTCTGAAATATCAACCAGTTCCATTCCAAAACGAAGATCCGGCTTATCTGATCCAAAACGGTTCATCGCTTCTTTCCAGGTCATTCTCTGAATCGGAAGTTTTACATCTACATCCAGCACTTCTTTAAACAGATATGCCAGAAGTCTTTCATTTACATCAATTACGTCATCTACATCTACAAAGGATAATTCCATATCAATCTGTGTAAATTCCGGCTGACGGTCCGCACGCAAGTCCTCATCACGATAACATCTTGCAATCTGAATATAACGGTCATATCCGGAGCACATCAGAAGCTGTTTGAACAGCTGTGGTGACTGTGGCAAAGCATAAAAGCATCCAGGATGTACACGGCTTGGTACCAGATAATCTCTGGCTCCTTCCGGGGTACTCTTGCAAAGCGTCGGAGTCTCGATCTCCAGAAATCCTTCTTTTGCCATGAACGCACGAACAAGGGTCGATACCTTGGAACGCATGATCAGATTATTCTGCAGGTCCGGTCTTCTAAGATCCAGATAACGATATTTCAGACGCAGATCTTCTCTTGTCTTGCTGTCTTCTTCAATTGGGAATGGCGGTGTCTCAGATTCTGATAAAATACGCAGGCTCTTTGCACGAACTTCAATCTCACCTGTTTTCAGGTTTGGATTCACAGCTCCGGAACGGGCTTCTACTATACCTGTTACTGCAATTACGAATTCGCTTCTCAATTTTCCGGCTTTTTCAAAGCCTTCTTCGCTGATACCGTTTTCACAGCCTGTCTCAAAAATAATCTGCATAATACCAGTGCGGTCACGTAAGTCTACAAATACAATTCCACCTTTGTTACGGCTTTTCTGTACCCATCCCATCAGGGTTACTTCACTGCCGATCATATCCTTTGTCACTTCAGTGCATCTATGGGATCTGTGCAATCCCTTCATTGATTCTGCCATAATTTTTCTCCTTTAAAGCATCTGTTTATTTTGCAAAAAACTCCACGATCTCTGTATAACCTTCTGCGGTCAGCTGATCTTTCTGGAATTTTTTATTCTTTTTCATCATGTTCATGCTGACAACCGTGCCATCTTTTCTCTTTTCTTCTGCCTGACGGAACACATCTAAAAGTTTCTCTTTCGGCATGTTTTTCTCAATTAAGAATGCCACTTTTCCAGCTTTATTCGGAACCTGATAATCTTTTTCCAGAAGCAGCATAACAATTCTCTCAAATCCAATCGAGAATCCACATGCCGGTGTCTGATTGCCGGTAAAACGTCCAATCATTTCATCGTAACGTCCACCACCGCCAACAGAACCTGAAAATCCGTCAATACTGATTTCAAAAATAGGACCTGTATAATAGGACATACCGCGTACAAGAGTCGGATCAAATACGATCTTGAAGTTTGCAGTACGTACTGTCTCTACACTCTCAATAATCAGCGCCAGATCATCTGCTGTCTTCTCATCCAGTACACCACTCAGTGTTTCTTTTAAGTATTTTACGCCTTCCAGATCCGGTGTCACATTCTGGAACAGACCCAGATATTTGCTGACTGCTTCTTCCGGAAATCCTTCTTTTTTCAATTCTTCTTCTACACCGTCCAGACCAATCTTGTCCATCTTGTCCAGAATAATGAATACTGTGTCATAGCTGTCAGCCTCAAATCCACTGTAGGCTGCCATAGCTTTCAGGATTTTTCTGTCATTGATGCGGATTGTGAAATTTTCAAAATCCAGTTTTCAAACCAAAGTAGAAGTTGACAGAATCAGTTCGATCTCTGCCAGTATTGTCGGTTCACCTAAAATGTCGATATCACACTGCATGAACTGACGGTATCTTCCTCTCTGAGGTCTGTCTGCACGCCATACATTTCCCATCTGAAGTGCTTTAAACGGTGAGGGCAGGTCGTTGGCATTATTTGCGTAATATCTGGACAATGGAAGGGTCAAATCATAACGAAGTCCTCCATCTACCAGATCTGCTTCTGTCTGTGCACTTTCCAGTTTCAGTTTTTCTCCTCTTTTTAAAATCTTAAAAATCAGCTTTTCATTCTCTCCGCCCTGCTTGCTGGACAGATTCTCAATATGCTCCACACACGGAGTCTCAATCGCTGAAAATCCAAACTGTCCATATGTTTCACGGATCAGTCCCATTACATAATTTCTGATCTCCATCTCTTTTGGAGAGATATCTTTCATCCCTGTTACCGGTTTCTTCTTCAAACTCATACCATTCCTCCTGTCACTGCTTCATTTATGAATGCATCTGCATTCTTGTTCCGGCATGTCAATCTTCAAATCCTGATGATCCAGAAGATCTTTCTCATCTGTCTCATGTACGACATCCATCAAAGCCAGAAATACTTTCATATCAAAATTTTTCACTTCAGCCATCATCTGTTCCATTGCCATTGTTACAGAATATGCCTTGCGGTAAGGCCGTTCTGTCGTCAATGCCGCAAACACATCGCAGACTCTTAAGATTCTCGCTCCCAGCGGGATCTCTTCGCCGGATATGTTCGCCGGATATCCGGTACCATCATAATTTTCGTGATGATACAATACCCACTTGATCTGTTCCACAGGATATCCCTGCTCTTGCAAAATCGCATATCCTAATACCGGATGTGTCCGAATGTATCTCATCTCTTCCACGCAGAGAATCTGGTCTTCGCCCCGTTTAAATACATTCTTCACCATCTCCTGCTTCCCAACATCATGCAACAGACCCATGACAGCCAGATTATAACACATTTTTTCATCCAGCAACAGTTTCTTTCCAATCTTATATGCCAGATTACTCACACAAATTCCATGGGAAATCTCTTTTGAGAGATCCCCGTTGATCAAATGCCAGGTTCTTTTTTTCTCATCATTCATTGTAAGTCCGTTTCCATTAATAACCTTTTCCGTTCGATCATCTCATCTATTCGTTCAATATAATTCTTGATATCTTTTACATTCTCTGTACGCTCGATTAATTCACCGGTCACTTTCTTTGAAGTGGCTCCTGCTCCCAGCGCCAGAATACTCTGCTTTTCTTCCATAATCAGAATGTTATAGATTCCTGCACTGTCAGGCTTCGCATAACCGACATTTTCAAAATTACCTGCCATATTCTTCTGACGGTACAGATAATATGGCGAATGTCCTGCCTGATATGCATATCGGGCTGTCATCTCCATAATCTGTTGATTATTGGTAAAGGTCATTTCTTTATACTGATCTTTAAACATATTCAGGCGTGCTGCCCTTTTTACTGCGAGGGAATGAACCGTAATACTGTCCGGATCCAACGCAGTTACTTCTTTCATGGTATGTTCTACCTGCTCATATTCTTCACCAGGCAGTCCCACGATCAGATCCATATTTATATTGTCAAATCCCAGCTCTCTGGCCAGACGAAATGCTTCCACTGTCTGTTCTACCGTATGTCTTCTTCCGATCAGATCCAGTGTACTTTGGTTCATCGTCTGAGGATTAATAGATATCCTGCTGATGCCATGCGCTCTGAGTACTTCCAGCTTTTCTCTGGTAATGCTGTCTGGTCTTCCTGCTTCCACAGTAAATTCTTTCACATAGCTTCGGTCAAAGCATTCTTCTATCTTGGTCAGCAGACGATCCATCTGATACGGTTCTAATGTCGTTGGCGTTCCGCCTCCCATATAAATTGTATCAAGCTTCCGGTTCTGATAGATCTTCGCACATGCCTCTATTTCTTTACATAACGCGTCCAGATATTCATCCACCCGATTGCGCCATACGGACAATGGACTGGAACTAAATGAACAATATAAGCAAATACTCGGACAAAACGGAATTCCGACATAAAGGCTGTATCCGTCTTCATAATTAATGTCTTTTAAAATATGTCTCTCCCGATTGGCTATCATAATAGAAAGTGCCGTCTTTTCATTACTGGTATAGTAGGTCTTTCTCATATAATCGGCAATTTCTGTATTTTTCCATCCCTGTTCCAGGAGAGCCATTGGTATTTTCGTTGGACGTATTCCTGTCAGGTTGCCCCACGGAAGGCTCTGTCCGGTAATATCACGCATCATTTCATAGAGCATACTTTTCAGCACATTTTTCGTTGCTTTTCGGTCTGCATCATAATCCACACTGCGCTGGGTCTTCGCTATTTCGTTCCCATTGGCATCGATATAAGTTAATGCAATCTGATCCGGCTGGTAATTGACAATCAGCTTCTCATCCCAGCCTTCCGGTTCAGATTCATCTTCCTGATACACGGGAACATCCATTCCCGGATAAAAAGCCCGTATCAGGGAATGGATATCATATTCAAAATCTCTTTTATTTAACTGTACTGCTATCATATTCTTTTCCTTTAACTATAAGGATTATATCTTTTTTCATCTGCAATGCTGGTATCACATTCATGTCCCGGCATCACTCTGGTGGTATCCGGAAGAATCTGGAGCATTCTCTGTACTGACCGTCTCAGTTCTCCCATACTTCCTGTCGGAAAGTCTGTCCGTCCTACCGAATGGCAGAAAATGGTATCTCCGGAAAACAATACCTGCTCTGATTCTATATAATAACAGGCCCCGCCCTTTGTATGTCCCGGTGTATGATACGCAATGATATCAAATCCGGCTACTGATATTTTTTCGCCATCTGTCAGTTCATGATCGCATTTCACTGAAAATGGGGATGCCCAGTTTGCTGACAGATTTAAGGTGGAATCTTCCATGATTACCACTTCTGCTGCCATGGCATAAACCGGAACCTGAAACTGCTTCTTTAACTCTGAAACAGCTCCAATATGGTCAAAATGGCCATGCGTCAATAATATAGCCTTTAGCGTCACACCTGACTGCTGTATCCACTGTGCAATATCTCCCGCGCGATCTGCCGGATCAATCAGAAATGCTTCTTTTGTTTCTGTATGAATGCCCAGATATACATTTGTTGCCACCATTCCAATGACACGCTGCTCTATTTTTAATTTTCCCATTTTTACTCCTTATCCGGTGGTACGTTCAATATCCAGTACGCTCTCCACCTGTCTGAGTCTGGCAATCAGTGAATCCAGCTCGCTGCGGCTGCCCACTTCAAATGAAAGGGAAATCGTCGCCGTCCCCTGTTTGCTGGTTCTGGAATTTACCCCGGTCATATCGATCTGACGTTCTGTGAAGATCTTGGAAATGTCCACCAGAAGTCCTGTTCTGTTGTTTCCAAATATCTTAATCTCTGCCGGATATCTTCCGGATACGTCACCGGCTGACTGCCATTCCGCATCGATCAGACG
>CAKRON010000040.1 GCA_934373455.1 uncultured Marvinbryantia sp. | reverse complement strand
ACTTTGGAACTTTTGGATACGAACTGGATCTCAACAAATTGACAGAAGAAGAGATCAAAGAAGTAAAAGAACAGATCACATTTATGAAAGAATACAGAGAAGTGTTACAGTTTGGAACATTTTATCGTCTGAAAAGTCCATTCGAAGGTAATGAGACGGTATGGATGGTGACAAATGAAGACCGTACGCTTGCAATCGTAGGCTACTATCGTGTTTTAAATGGAGTGAATCAGCCGTATAGTCGTGTTAGATTACAGGGATTGAACCCGGATATGGTTTATGAAAATGTATGGAATCATACAGAAAATTATGGAGATGAATTGATGAATTATGGATTGATCACATCCGATGTGACAGCTGGTGAAGTGCCAGGAAATGTGACGCCTTGTACCGATTTTGAATCTAGAATATATATGCTGAAAGGCAAAAAAGTTCATGAGGGAAATTGAGGATGAAATGCATGGTGCGAACAATAGAAAATCATATTTTTTAAATAGAATATCAAATGTTCATATCCATTCCAAAATGTTAAACTATCCCACGGTAAAGAAAGTAAAGAAGCGAACGAAAGAGGAGATAGGGGAATGGAGAACAACAGTAAAAGCAGTGTGGTTTACCAGGGCAAGATTCCTGGAAAGGTAAAGTATTCCTTTGCTTTTGGAGCATTGGGTAAAGATTTGATTTATGGAATGATAGCAACTTTTTCTATGATTTATTTCACAGATATTATTAAAGTAGCACCTGCATTTATCGGAACCATGTTTTTCGTGGCAAAGATATGGGATGCATTTAATGATCTGTTCATGGGAATGGTAGTTGATAATACAAGAAGTCGTTTTGGTAAATTTGTACCGTGGCTGGTAATCGGAACGTTGATCAATGCTTTTGTGTTTGTGATAGTGTTTACAGATTTTCATTTATCAGGCGTAAGCCTTTGCGTGTTTGCATCAGTTATCTATGTGTTATGGGGAATGACCTATACAATTATGGACATTCCATATTGGTCAGTAATTCCGAATCTGACTTCTGACCCTCAGGAACGTGAGAAAGTATCCGTGCTGCCAAGAATCTTTGCAAGTATCGGACAGTCATTGATTATTGCAGGATTTGGGGTACAGATTATAAAAGGGCTTGGTGGTGACTATATAGGATATCACAGATTTGCATTGATTATTGCAGCAACATTTATTTTCACAATGGCCGTATGCGTATTGAATCTGCCAAAGATTCAGCACGACGTTGAGAAAAAAGAAAAAATGAAATTTAAAGATATTTTTACAGTAATCAAAAAAAATGACCAGTTAAGATGGGCTGTGTTATTGATTCTGTTATATAATGTGGCAATTCAGGCGATCATGGGAGTTGCAACCTATTACTTTAGTTATGTGTGTAACAATGCCGGAATGTTGTCCGCATTCATGATCAGCGCGTCTGTTGCGGAAGTCGTAGGACTGCTGATTTTCCCGAAGGTAACAAAGCTTTTATCCAGAAAACAGGCGTTCTTATTTGCATGTGTATTGCCGCCGATTGGATTGATGCTTCTTCTGCTGGTAGGTATCGTGTGTCCGAATAACATTGTGTTGACAGCGATTGCAGGTATCATTGTGAAGACAGGAACAGGTCTGGAGCTTGGATGTGCCACTGTATTCCTTGCGGATGTAGTAGATTATGGTGAGTATGTTCTTGGAAATAGAAATGAGGGAGTGGTATTCTCTCTGCAGACATTGATTGTAAAATTGACAGCAGCTTTTACAGCACTGGCAATTGGATTTGTGCTGGAACTTACAGGATATGTTCCGAATGCGGTACAGTCACTTGCGACACAGAATTCCATTCGTGCTTTGATGTGTGTTGTGCCGATGATCGGAGTAATTCTTGCATATATTGTATTTAAGTGCAAATATAAGTTAGATGATGAATTTATGAAAAAAGTTGTCGCGAAGTTGAACGGCGCAGAAGAAAATTAAGAGTAGTTCCCCTGTTTTAATTGTGAAAGCAATAGACAGGGGATTTTTATGTGTTAAGTAGATACATAATATGATATCATAAAATGCAGTAAAACAGCAGGGAGTGTAGAACGTGAGAATTTTTAGTATAATTTTGGCAGATGATGAACAGAAAATACTCTATGGAATGCAGCGGGGAATAGACTGGGAGAGTCTTGGATTCACTGTAGTTGGAACAGCACAGAATGGAAAAGAAGTATTGGAGATGATGGATGAGCTTCATCCGAATCTGGTGATTAGTGATATAAAAATGCCATTTATGGATGGACTGGAGCTGGCGAAGAACATCCATGAAAATTATATGAATACAAAGGTGATTTTATTTTCAGGGTGGGATGATTTCACATATGCACGTCTGGCGATCAGCTATGGAGTTTCAGAGTATGTCATGAAACCCATAGATTACGAAGAGATGCAGAGCCTGCTCAAGAAAATGTACCAGGAGTTGGATAAGGAATATAACGATAAAATTAATCGTGCCCGTCTGGAAAATGCATATGCACAGAGTTTGCCATTGCTGCGGCAGCAGTTTTTTTCGCAGTTGATGACAGGACCTATGGAAGAAAACGAATGTATACAGCAGATCACCAATTTGAAACTGGATCTCTCAGATTCGGTATATTCTGTTATAGCAGTGAAAGTGGGAAAGGAAGAACAAAAAGATGTACTCAGTGAACTGTCTATGAAAGAAACTCTGAAAGAAGCATTGGAAAAGATTGCAAATGTCCATGAATTTGGTATGGGCGATAAAGAAGTGTTCCTACTTGGCGGAAGTAAGCGGTATGAGATAGGGAAAATCACACGAAGTATACAGGAAACGGCAGTTATGATCAAGCGTATCTTCGGAGTGGGGATATCCTGTGGGATCAGCAACAGCGGAGTATGTCTGAAAGATATGCCGATGTTGTATGCTCAGGCAGCAGAAGCTCTGGAATATAATCTTGTTCTTCCGGAAGAAAGTTATACCTATTATAATGATATTATGCCTTTGCAGGAGATGAAAGAAGATTGGAATGCACAGGTAGAAATGATCGGAAAGTCTATTACATATTGTACAGAAGAAGAGCTGAAAAAACAGGTAGAAAACTTACTCCTTTGGCTGCATAAGGGACATTATAACTTGAACGAATATCAGATTGTTATTCTAGAAATTTCATTTTCTATTGCCAGATTTTACAAGAAATATCAGATTACATCGGATGCGGAATTTGCCGGATCAAAAAAGATGGCAGTGAAAATCCTTTCTTTGAGTACAGGAGAAGAATTAGATCACTGGCTTTTGAATTACTGTCTTTTGATGCGCTCCCTGATTCAGAAAAAGCAGATTGACAATAATGTGGTTCTTGTAGAAAATGCCAGAAAAATCGTAGAGGAAAATTTTCAGAAT
The DNA here is from genome assembly GCA_934373455.1 of uncultured Marvinbryantia sp. GTDB lineage: Bacteria > Bacillota > Clostridia > Lachnospirales > Lachnospiraceae > Marvinbryantia. The sequence continues at coordinate 17,685 of CAKRON010000040.1, read as the reverse complement.
CCAGAGCTGAGTGTGGAATCTATATGTGGGGAATTACATGTAAGCACTTCTTATTTCTCAAAAATATTTAAGCAGGAGACAGGTGGTACATTTATAAATTACCTGATTGGCCGGCGTATGGAAGAAGCGAAAAAACTGCTTTTGCAGACAGATTATAAAAGCCAGACCATTGGAGCAATGGTAGGATATCCGGAACCAAATTATTTTAGTTATGTATTTAAAAAAAATTGTGGGATTTCACCTGTTAAATACAGAAAATCTGATCAGTCAGATATCTAAATCACAACGAATAAGGAGCTGAAGATGAGAAATAAAAAAATAAGTATTCGAATCCTTTTCCCAGTAGTGATGTCTGCTTCTATTGCAGTCTGTATCATCAGCTGCATACTGTTATTTTCTGGCTTTTTTTCCACATATTTTCAGGAAGAGGCCATAGAAAAAATAGGAAAACAAAAAAGTTTTTTGGCGCAGAGCCTAGAGACGCAGATTGCGAATATCAATGATCTGATTCATAAAATTTATTACCAGAACATAAAGAAATACGATGTTGACAGTGGGCAGTTTGCAGAAGAACTGGAAAAGCAGATACTTCTGGAAGAAAAAAGTCTGTATGGTCTTGCCTTATATGATATAAACGGAGAAAGTATATGGCATTCCGAGCTGATGAGAGAAGAGGATGACGCAAAAGAAAAGTCGTGGTTTATACAGGCAAAGGATAATATTGAGACGATTCATTACGGGCGGCGAAAACTGGTATTGGCTCAGGAATGTAGCTATGTATTTGAAATCAGTCGTTATGTAGAATATATCAAAGATGGAAATATGAAATCAGGGATTCTTTTGATGGAATATTATACAGATTCTGTAGATGAGATTTTGTCCCATTATCGAAATCAGAAGTCCGCTTATTGCTATCTGTTGGATAGTCAGAAAAATTTGATCTATCATCCTTTTGACAAGGAAATTGCATCTGGCTTGTATCAAGAAAAGACGGTGGAATCAGCATTAAACTGTAAGAATTATCGGATAGAAAAATCAGATGGCCAGCAGTGGATCATCGAGGGTCAGCAGATTGGATATACCGGATGGAATATGGTAGTGGTAAATTCCATGGCCAGTCTGGTAAAGGAGAGTCATAATATTCATTATCTTGTATGGTTTATCCTGCTTTTAATTGGTGTAATCCTGATTTTTCTTGATACACTTGTGTTTCATAATTTCACAAGTCCGGTTTACAGACTGCTTCAGACAATGGAAACATTCGGAAAAGGTAACTATAATGTCAGAGCACAGGAAGAAGGCATTGGTGAACTGAAAAATGTAAGTATATATTTTAATATTATGGCAGATAAGCTTCAGGAGCAGATGGAAGAAATTCGCAGAAATGAGAGAGAAAAGCAGAAAATGGAGAAGAAGCTGCTACAGTCTCAGATTAATCCGCATTTTTTATATAATACACTGGATTCTATCATTTGGATGATTCGTAGTGAAGAATATGACGGTGCAGGAGAAATGGTTTCTCTTCTGGCTAAGTTTTTCCGTACTTCTTTAAGTCAGGGAAAAGATATGATTCCTTTGGAAAAAGAGCTGGAACATGCTACCAGTTACCTGGCCATTCAAAATATTCGTTTTAAGGATAAGTTTGAGTTTCATGTAGATGCGGATCAGGAACTGCTGAAGTATTTTTGCCCGAAATTGTCCATTCAGCCCTTACTGGAAAATGCTATTTATCATGGAATGGAAGGAATGTATGAAGACGGAGAGATTGAAATCCGTGTATATGAAAAAGATGGAGATATTAAGATTGATGTGTCAGATAATGGACCAGGGATGACGCAGGAAAAAATAGATTATATTATGCATAATAAAGTAGTTTCCAGCAGACGAGGTTCGGGGATCGGAGTGTGTAATGTAAATGAGAGGATACAGCTGATCTATGGAAAAAATTATGGAATCACACTCAGCAGTGAACTGGATGAGGGAACGATTGCCACAATTACCATTCCGAAAATGGAGGAAATAGATGAACAGTAAGAAGAAACACAGTATTCTGATTTTGCTTTTGATTTTAGTTGCACTTGTATCTTTTCGGTATATGACAGTGAGAAACAACAGGACGGAAAAAAGCAGAATAACGATTGTCCTGCCAGAAAATATGGAAGAGGATATAAGCAGTGTGCAGGAAGGAATCCGAGATTATGCATATGATCATCAAATACAACTAGATGTCTGGTATGAAGATCAGATGTCCGAAGAAAAATTCGCAGAATTGGTGAAAGATGAAAAGCGAAATAAAAGTATAGGAATTCTTTTAATATATCCGGAAATGTACTTAGAGAGAAAACAGAATAGTTACAACTATGACGAAGTGCTGGCACTTACAGATACCATGCAGGAGTCATTTTTGCATCATGCTGCATTTGTGCGACAGGGAGAGGAAACATATCGTATGCCGATCAGCGAAATCGTATTGGATCAGGTGAAAAATGGGGAGAAAAAAGCAGTTTATCTGGAAAACACGTATAGGATTGGCTATGAAAGTATGCAGATGATAGAAATGTACGGAAAGAAAAAGAAGATGGCAAATATTTGTCTGCAGCCTTTGAAGATTGATCAGGAAACTCTGGAAAACGGCAGTTTAGATGCATTGCTTGCAAGGTAGAGGGAAAAGATGAAGCAGAAAAAAGAAAAATATAATGTTATATTGGCAGGACTTTTTGTTTTGCTGGCGGGGCTGATTATAGTCTGGAAAATACCGCAGAGGGAGGACTGCTATATACATGTGGGAATTGCAGTGTACGATTTGGATGATACATTTATGAAAAAATACATACGAACGTTGCAGGAGATGATTGAGGAAACAGAAATTGCAGGAAAAAAAATATCTTATGAAATTTATGATGCTGAGGGGAAAAAGAGACAACAGGAAAAACAGCTGCAATACATGTATGCGCAGGATTATGATGTTATGCTGGTGAATCTGGTAGAACCGGCATCAGCAGCCAGTGTACTGAATGAAGCAGAGGAGAAAGAGATACCGGTTATCCTGTACAATCGGGAAGTGGCCGAAAAAGATCTGCAGATTGTGAAGGATGTCTGGTATGTAGGATCAGATGGAAAAGCTGCCGGACAGATACAAGGAGAGATGTTGAAAGAACTTTGGAATAAAGAAATGCAAAGTATTGATCGAAACAAGAACGGAAAGCTAGATTATATATTGGTTGAAGGGGAAGAGTCCCATTATGATACAATACGGAGAACCAATGGCTTTCTGGAATCAGGCAAGGAGTTACCGTTGAAACAGATGGGAAATCTTACAGCAGATTGGAAAAGGGAACTTGCCTTGGAGAAATTTGCAAAACTGGATGAAGAGATCATTTGCAATATAGAAGCTGTTGTATGTAATAATGATGATATGGCATTAGGCGTCTATGATTATTATAAGGAGCATCATCTGGAACTTCCGATTATCATTGGAATAAATGACAGTTTAGAGATGAACCAGAAGATTCAGTTGGGAGAGATCTATGGAACGGTAGATAATAATATTGAGGATCAGGCAGCAAAGATTTATGAGATCATGAAATCTGTCTTAAACGGAACGATTGGCGAGCATGAGAAAATCTGGTACAGTATGCCCTACGAAGTGGTAAGTTGAAAGATTATTGCAATTGTTAAAAAAACTATATAATATATAAAAAGAAAGCCGTAATGGGCAGAAATTTTCAATGAAAAGGAAGTTTATAAGATGTTGAATCAATTTTCAAGAACGCAGCTCTTAATTGGAGCACCTGCAATAAAAAAATTACAAGAATCCAGAGTGGCCGTATTTGGAATAGGTGGTGTTGGCGGATATGTCTGTGAAGCACTTGTGAGGAGTGGAGTAGGTTCATTTGATTTGATTGATGACGATAAGGTATGTCTCACAAATTTGAACAGACAAATTATAGCAACCAGAAAGACTGTTGGAAAATATAAGACAGATGTCATGAAAGAAAGAATGCTGGAAATAAATCCGGATATTGATGTGAGAACACATAAATGTTTTTTCCTTCCTCAAAATGCCGATGAATTCCCATTTGAAGAGTATGATTATATTGTGGATGCAGTTGATACAGTGACAGCTAAGATTGCGCTTATTATGAAAGCAAAAGAATTAGATATTCCAATTATAAGTGCTATGGGGGCTGGAAATAAGCTGGATGCCGGAAGATTTCAAGTGGCAGATATTTATGAAACCAGGGTATGCCCTCTGGCAAGGGTAATGAGAAGAGAACTCAAAAAAAGAAATGTAAAGAGTTTGAAAGTGGTTTATTCTGATGAACAGCCAATTCGCCCGATGGAAGATATGAGTATTAGCTGCAGAGCAAATTGTATTTGTCCACCAGGTGCAGAACATAAATGTACGGAACGGAGAGATATACCAGGAAGTACTGCATTTGTTCCGGCAGTGGCAGGACTTATGATTGCCGGGGAAATTGTAAAAGATCTTTCTGGGATTGTATACACACAAAAACAATAATGTATTGGAATGAATACAAAAAGATTGACATTATAATAACAACATGCTAAAATTCACTGGTATAGCAGAGAAAATTATTTTCTACCTATGAACATAGTGTAAAATATGACATTTGAAGGTACCGTATTGTGAATTTAGATATAGCATGTATCCAGAAAAAAACAATTCAGAAGAAATTCATATACCCTCTGGTTTTCCTGTTATTACTGATGCCATTTCTGTATTTTACAGATGGGAGTTTCTCAGAAGAGATAGATACGGATGGAAACAGGACATATAGCATCAAGTTGCTCACTCAACAAATGACCTCAGCGCACAGAGCGGCAGATGCATGGTATGCGAACAGGCGCAGTGTCAGGGAACCAGAGCAGTCAGTCAGACGAAGTTCTGTCTTATATTCGGGGCTGTGCATAGATGCAGTCTCGGTTCAGTTTTATCAGAGAGAGATAAGAGAACATACGCGAAAGAAGTATTCAGGAAGACCAACGGAAGCTGGCAGGTCGAACTGGAGGCTTAGAGCGCCACCTGTTTATGAATTGTAATGAAGATAATACAGATAAACAGGAGGAGCGCATTATGAAAAAAGATCACGGAGAAAAAATTGTAGTAATTGGAGCCGGCAATGTGGGAGAAGCAATTGCATACACATTGATGGTAAGAAAACAGGCAAATGAGATTGTACTGGTGGATGTGAATGAAGACCGGGCGAAAGGAGCGGCCATTGATGTGCTGCATGGAACCAGTTTTCATAAACAGATCGGTGTACGACAGGGTGGATATGAAGAATGCACAGATGCGGATATTGTGATTATAACCGCAGGAATTGCCAGAAAACCAGGACAGACCAGGCTGGAGCTTGCCAAGACAAATGTAGCAATCATACGGAGTATTACAGAGAGCATAATGAAGTATGCGGTGAATCCGTTGATCCTTGTCGTATCCAATCCAGCGGATATTTTAACTCGTGAAGTACAGGAAGTATCCGGTCTTCCGGCAGAGCGTGTTATCGGAAGTGGAACTTCTCTGGATACAGCCAGATTCCGTGCCAATATCAGTGCATGCCTGCAGGTGAATGTGACAGACGTACAGGCATATGTATTAGGTGAACATGGAGACAGTCAGGTGCCTGTATGGAGTTCTGCATCTGTTAGCGGTATTCCATTGACAGATTATGAGAATACACAGAATATAAAATTGGATCGTAAAGAGATTACAGAGCATACCAGAGATGGAGGTGCAGAGATCATTGGATTAAAAGGTGCTACATTCTATGGGGTAGCGATGGCAGTATCTACAATTGCAGAAGCTATCTTGAAAGACGAACATGCAATTCTTCCGGTATCACATGTGTTGGGGGATGCATACGGTAAATGGGCAGGAATTGCATTTTCCCTTCCGTGTAGAGTGGGACGAGCAGGAATCGAACAGACTTTTTATGTTCCACTTAGTGAAAAGGAACGTGAAGCATTGGATCATTCAGCAGAACTTTTAAAGGAATTTTACAGCCAGGTAAAAGAAGCGTAGGGGGAAGAAGATGGACAAAAAAGAATTTGCATTAAAGCAGCATGAGATATGGGAAGGAAAGATTGAAGTTATCAGCAGGGCTAAGATTGAAAACCCAGAAGAACTTGCAGTTGCCTATACGCCAGGAGTTGCAGAACCCTGCCTGAAGATTGCGGAAGATGTGGATTTATCATATAAATACACAAGAAGAAAAAACATGGTAGCAGTTGTGACAGATGGAACAGCGGTATTGGGACTTGGCGATATCGGACCGGAAGCAGGAATGCCGGTAATGGAAGGAAAATGTGCACTTTTTAAAACTTTTGCGGATGTGGATGCATTTCCATTATGTGTGCGCAGTAAAGAAGTCGATGATATTGTAAAAACAGTCAGTCTTTTGGCAGGCAGTTTTGGAGGGGTGAATCTGGAGGACATCTCTGCACCGAGGTGTTTTGAGATTGAGCGTAAACTGAAAGAGTGTTGCGATATCCCAATTTTTCATGATGACCAGCACGGTACAGCGGTCGTTACCACAGCAGCCTTGTTGAATGCCTTAAAAGTAGTAGGAAAGAATCTGGATGAAATCAAAGTGGTAACATCCGGTGCCGGAGCAGCAGGAATCGCAATTATTAAACTTCTGGTAAGTCTTGGACTGAAAAATGTTATCATGTGCGACCGCCATGGAGCTATCTATAAAGGTCGTGACAATCTGAATACAGAGAAAAAAGAGATGGCAGAGATTTGTAACCAACATATGGAAAAAGGCACTTTGGAAGAAGTGTTGAAAGGAGCTGATGTATTCATTGGGGTATCAGCACCAGGAACGGTAACAGAAGAGATGGTAAAGAATATGGCAGACAAACCGATTCTTTTCCCGATGGCAAACCCAATTCCGGAGATTATGCCGGATTTGGCAAAACAAGCCGGAGCAGCGGTTGTAGGAACAGGTCGAAGCGACTTCCCAAATCAGATTAACAATGTGTTGGCATTTCCGGGTATCTTCCGTGGAGCATTGGATGTGCGGGCAAAGGATATCAATGACGAGATGAAAGTGGCAGCAGCTTACGCGATTGCGAATCTAATCACGAAAGAAGAATTGACTCCGGAATATATCATTCCGAATCCATTTGACAAACGAGTAGTGAAAGCAGTGGCTGAAGCAGTGGCAGAAGCGGCAAGAAAAACAGGTGTTGCGAGAATTTAAGCAATAGTATATGTAATAAAAAGAAGGAGAGTGTCGAAAATGGAGCGACACTCTCTTTTTTCAGTGAAATCGTGTGTGTCTTAAATCATGATGAATGACAATCCATATGGACATAGTTTTTATTCCAGATGACGGCTGTCTTCATAGGAGCACCTTTGGCATATATTTTGTTTTCGTATGCGCCTATAGGATCGGATATAAACTCATCTTTATCAATAAGCTCTACAATTTCATCATAACAGCTGTTCTGAAGAATTCGGATTGCTTCTTCCATGTGATCCTGACGGAAATTAATAGAACCAAAGATTAGCTGATTTTTAAATCCGAAAGGCATAGTATCAAATGTCACATGTGGTCCCAGAGAGAAAGAATTATAAATGCCATTACATCCTAACACCCCATATTGAAATGCAAGTTCGTGTTCAATTGCAGCTCCGCTGGAACCAATGAATACAGTAGCTGTTCCACCTAATTTCTCCTTGATGGCATCTGCAAGTTCTTCATTTGTGTTAAATATACTTCTTACATAAGACGCACCGGTCTGTCTTAGAGCAAAGGAAACTTTTGGACTGTTTTCTTCACTTCTTGCCACATAAACAATCTTTGCATCCGGATATCTCTGATGAATCAGATCGCCGATAAACATACCGGTTGTTCCAAGACCGAAGATGCATACTCTGTCAAAAGTTTCTTTTCTGGCAATTTCTCTTGCTTTGGTTTCATCGCATTTATATTGAGCCATTTTTACTCTGAAATTTTGTGCTTCGCCCAGGTCTTCCATACGTTCTCTTTGAAAAATCATACAGGCATACGGATCACAGAATACTAATTTTTTGCACAGAGTAAGAGAAATTTTTCCATCCGTTACATATCCGTCCGGTATTTTCAGTAACATGTCCGGGTTGTAATAATTTTTATCAGAGAATAATCCGTCTGCCTGGTCGCATCCGTATTCAAAATACGTTTCCTCTTCAGTATATCTGGTTGGATCATAACTGTTTCCACCACGAATTAACACAATGGCAAAGCGATTTTCAGATGGAACCCATACAACTCCCTCATGACCATTGATCAGTCTGTTACATCCTTCCGGAAATTTATGATTTAAGTTTCCTTCTTTTCCCATCTGCATAAGAGTATGGTCTGTGCCACAAAATCCAACAAGAACGCTTTCGGCCAGAATGCCTTCTTTTTCTTCTTCACCTCGTAATCTTCTTCTTGGTATATTGTGAATTTCAACATCACCATATACCAATGGCGTTTCTTCACTGTTCTGAAAATAAGTACCTTTTACGATCATTGTATTCCTCCTTGCTTATTCCACCATATTTAATAGTTTTTCAGGGATTGCCAGTTCCGGAAATCCATAAAATTTCTTTGCATTTTCTCCCAGGAATTTTCGCTTTTCCTCCTCGGATAATTCAGAAGTCTTCTCGATAAAATCTTTGCTCATGTCATATGTGATAGCTGTCATTGTGCGTGGATAATCACTGCCCCACATTAATTTATCAATTCCGCAAATGTCAATGGCCTTACGAATGGCTTGAATCGCTGACGGGTAGGGATAGAATTCTTTATGGAACAGCCAGGTGATACCGCCGCTTTCTATGTAAACATGTTCATGTTTTGCAAGTTCAATTTGTTTTTCCCAGCCATCTACAGTAACCATTCCAAAATGCCCGATGGCTATGCGAAGATGGGGATGCATCTTAATGAGCTGCGCCATAGCATCTGTCTGCAGATCACCATCTGCCATGTCTATGGAAATGAATTTTCCAAACAGGTCCGCCTTCTGGAAAATTTCTTTATGATGTAACAAATTCTTATCTTTTAGTCTGCCGGCACAAAGCTTAATACCGTCAAATTGCCGGATCCAGTTGTCAGGTATGTCTTTTTCCTCATAAAGACAACAGATTTTTATTCTGTCCTGGCACTTCTTTTTGCACTCTAATAAATAACGATCCTGATTTCCGTCAATGTACTCCTGTGTGACCACGCATCCGCTGACTCTTGCGTAGTCCATGTTTGCAATCAGCATTTCGACCGTGTTTCGTCCGTCCAGCATATATGGCGGCATCATTTGGCGGATTTCTCCACCGAAATCACTTCGTCCATTCGTTAATGCAATCACAGGTTTCTCATCGACACGACCATTCTGTTTATCCCAGAGATGTAAATGGGCATCAATTATCATTCTGTGCGTCCTCCTTCTTAAATTTTCGATCAGGTTCTTGATTTCATTATAGAGATTGTAGTACGATAAGGATACATGAAAAGTTGACAAATGTAGATTTTATATGTCGGATTGGCGTACAGGCTGTGGGAGATGGATATGATAAAAAATGATAATTTATATATTATGTTTGAAATAGGAAATTATCAGATTCATATATTAAAGTTTACTTATGAGTGTCAGACCTGGAATACACCTTCTCATGCGCACAGCTCAAACAGCTATGAGATTCATTTTATTCCGAAAGGAAAAGGAACGCTGATCAGTAATCAGCATTCCTATGAATTAGCACCCAATATTCTTTATACTACCGGACCACATATTGAACATCAGCAGTATACAGATTCGGAGGATCCGACTTATGAGTATTGTATTTATTTAAAAATTGAAGAATTACATAATAACAGAGGAAATGTATCGGAAAAAGATGCATTAGAGCCGTTTTTACATTATCCATTTTGGTATGGAAAAGATTGTGCCAATTTACAGATGACATTGGAACAGATCTATCAGGAACTTTCGGCGCCGGGACCGGCGACAAGTGTAATGCTGCGGGCACTTTTTATGCAATTTTTGGTGAAGATACTGCGCAATTATGAACCAGCCTCTCATGCGGCGATTACGTATATTCCGATTCCACTGGTCAAGGCATATATTTTGATCGAAGATAGTTTCTTACTGGAATATGATACCATTACTTTAAAAGAACTATCGCAGCGTTTGGGACTTAGTACCAGACAAACAAGCAGGATTCTTTATAAAAGATATGGACAAAATTTCCTTCAAAAGAGAACAGAAGCCCGTATGGCGGCAGCAGTTACTTTTTTAAAAGAAAATAAGCTTTCTATTTCAGAAATATCTGCCCGATTAGGATATTCTTATCCGAATCACTTTCATACAGCTTTTAAAAATTATTACAAAATGACGATTACAGAATGGAAAAGTATGCAATGAATGAGTATTTTTATGTCTTAACAACAATAGATCTTTTCGTATTGAGCTTTATGTGCATTCTCACAAAGCTGAGTGAATCACTTAGTAAAAAGCAAAAGCGCGGTTTTTTCTTTGCGTTTGTTTTGATCGCAGGAATTTCAATATTGGAAGTTGTTACACTTGTAGTGAATGATACAGCGTCAGGTTACCGATGGATCAATATTGCAGCGAATTATTTAGGATTCGGTCTGTCACCGGCTGTGTCAATCTGTTTTGCATATGTGTTGGACAGAAAAATGGCACTCAGACGCGAATTTAAGGTAGTAATAGGCTGTGAGCTTTTGTATTTGATTTTTCTTTTTTTATCTATCCCATACGGGATCGTATTCTCTGTGAGCGCGGATAATGTATATTCACGCGGAGCACATTTTTATATTTATGTGATAGTGTATTTTGCGGCAATCATGTATCTTTCTGTAGTTACGATTATTACGTCGAGAGAGTTTCAGAATCGCAGCAGACAGCTTATTTATCCACTGATTGTTTTTCTGACTGCGGAAACGATTATTCAGGTCACCGTGCCGGAACTGCATGTTACCTGGTTATGTGTTACGCTGCTCTCTGTGCTGTATTTTATCTACTGCAATGAGATGTGGAGTCAGTTGGATGCGCTCACCGGTCTTTTGAATCAGAACAGTTATTTGAATCGCACGGTGGAGGCGCGCTACAATAGCGGAGTACTTATTGTGTTTGACGTGAATGATTTTAAGCAGGTCAATGATTGCTGCGGTCATCTAAAAGGTGACATCTGCCTTGCGGAGATTGCTGACTGTATCAAGAAAGCCTATGCAAGATTTGGATATTGTTATCGTATAGGTGGTGATGAGTTTTGTGTACTTATGAAAAATGAGAAAAAGGAAGCCGAATGTACACAGGAATTTTTGCGGCAGCTGGAAGAAAAGAGAAAAAAATTGGAGTTTTTACCGTCAGTTTCCTTAGGCTCGGCGACGTTTTCAGGGGAGAATATCGTTGATGTGAAAGACCGGGCCGACCGTAATATGTATCAATATAAAAAGATGTACAAAAACCGTATCAGTGCAGAATAGGAGGTACTTTATGTTAGAAAATTGGATAAAACCCCAAATACCTGAAGCTGATGAAATCGAGGAACGTTTAAGGATCGCAAGATCAAAGTTGTCTACTTTGCAGATGCAGATCAAAGAGCATGGACTGCCGGTGCTGGTGCTGTTTGAAGGGTGGGGAACAGCAGGAAAGGGCAGCGTACTCAGTAAAGTGATAAAAAATATTGACCCACGTTTCTTTAAAGTGGCGACAATGGATGCCCCAACAGAAGAAGAAAGACGGAAACCTTTCTTTTACCGTTATTTTGTTAAAATCCCAGAGAAGGGAAAGTTTGAATTTCTTGATTCCGGCTGGATGGATGAGATCGTCAATGATTGCCTGCATTGCGATTTGGGAGAAAAAGAATACAAGAAGAAAATAGAAAGTGTAAAACGTTTCGAACGCCAGCTGACAGATAATGGTTATCTTGTCATGAAATTCTTTTTTCAGATAAGTCAAAAAGAACAAAGGAAGAGAATAGAGCTTCTTAAAGCAGATAAGGATACCGAATGGCGTGTCAGCCGTAATGATGACTGGCAGAATAAGCATTATGATAAATGCCTTCATGTATTTGACAGATATTTAAATGACACAAATGCAGCTGCAGATCCATGGTATATCATAGATGCGAAGAACAGAAAGTGGGCAGAATTGCAGGTTATGGAAACTCTGGTCAGTGGAATAGAGACTGCGTTGAAGAACAGTAACCTTGCTGTTCCGCTTTTACAGAATGTTTTTCCATTGGAAAAAATATCAAAGTTAAGTGAAATTCCATTAGATAAAGAGATTTCAGAAGAAGAGTACAAAAAAGAACTGAAAAAACTTCAGTCAAAACTGAGTGATCTGCATAATAAGTTATACAGACAAAAGATCCCGGTGATTATCGCATACGAAGGATGGGATGCTGCAGGTAAGGGTGGAAATATAAAGAGAATCACGGAAGCACTTGATCCAAGAGGATTTGAGGTGCATCCGATTGCAAGTCCGGAGCCACATGAAAAGGCAAGACATTATTTGTGGAGATTTTGTAATCGTCTTCCAAAGACCGGACATATTGCAATTTTTGACCGTACCTGGTATGGCAGAGTCATGGTGGAGCGTCTGGAAGGTTTCTGTAATGAAAATGAGTGGCAGAGAGCTTATAATGAGATCAATGAATTTGAAAAAGAATTGGCAGACTGGGGTGCTGTCATTATCAAATTCTGGGTACAGATTGATAAGGATACACAGCTTGCACGTTTTGAGGATCGTCAGAATACACCTGAAAAACAATGGAAGATCACAGACGAAGACTGGCGCAACAGAGAAAAATGGGATCTGTATGAGGTCGCTGTCAATGAGATGTTGAAAAAAACGAACACGGTATATGCGCCATGGCATGTACTGGAGTCAAATGATAAGAAATATGCACGAATAAAAGCATTGAAGATTGTGATCGAAGCAATTGAGAAGGCATTGTAAAGTAATGGGGCTGTTTGAGACAGCCCCATTAGATTTATTTCTGGTGTTCCAGAGCCAGTGTAACAGTAGTTATATCACACACTTCTGTTGGTCCGTAATACTGGATTGCGCCAGGATATACGAAGCAGGTATTTTTAGCCCATTCTTCACGGTGAGCTTCAAAGAACTTGAATGGTGCGCCGTCCAGTTCAACCAGAGCTTTTCTGATAACCGGTTTATCTTCACCATGTCTTCTTTCCATGTTCATCATCTTGGTGATCGGCATACCACCTGCAATCCATTCGCTGGCTGGTGCAGACAGGTTAGATACTTTGGAAAGGTATCCGTTATAACCATACTGGATCAGCATGAATGCATTGTATCCAAGAGAGTAGCAGTAGTCTGCATCGAAGTTAGATGGGAATGCACATCTTCCTTCGTATCCAAGGAAATGATGAAGTGGGCTGAATTTGCCACTGTATGTACCTGCAGTTCTTCTTGCTTCCAGTTTGTCTTTTACCAGAGCGGAGAACAGCTTTTCAGATTCAATCAGAGATACCTGTACGTTTCCGTGTGGGTCTCTTTCCAGGAATAACTGCTGCTGAATTGCTTCTGGAAGGATAGCAAATACAGCCATGGATTCTTTTGTCAGACCTTTTTCGATGAATGTATATTTGTCAGCCCATGTAGGCAGTGCATTGAATTCATCAGCTTTGCTTCCGGCAAGAAGTTCATTGATTTCCTGAATCAGTACGGAGAATTCCGGAACGAATTCAACAACACCTTCAGGGATAATAGCAACACCGAAGTTCATGCCGTTTGCAGATCTTTCTGCAACGGAATCAGCGATATAATCAGCGATCTGAGACAGGGACATCTTCTTTTCAGCTACTTCTTCAGAGATCAGACAGATATTTGGCTGAGTCTTCAGTGCACATTCCAGAGCAACATGGGAAGCGGAACGACCCATAACTTTGATGAAGTGCCAGTATTTCTTAGCGGAGTTGCAGTCTCTTTCGATATTTCCGATCAATTCACTATAAGTCTTGGTAGCGGTATCAAAACCAAAAGAGCATTCAATATCTTCGTTCTTTAAGTCGCCATCGATAGTCTTAGGGCATCCGATTACCTGAACGCCTGTATTGTGAGCTGCAAAGTATTCAGCCAGAACAGCAGCGTTTGTATTAGAGTCATCACCACCGATGATAACGATAGCTGTGATACCATGTTTTTTGCATACTTCAGATGCAACAGCAAACTGTTCTTCTGTTTCCAGTTTAGTTCTTCCGGAACCGATAATATCAAAACCACCGGTATTGCGGAATTCATTAATATATTCATCATCAAAAATCAGATATTTATCTTCAATTAATCCGCTTGGACCGCCTTTGAATCCGTAAAGTACATTTTCTGGATTAGTAGCTTTTAATGCATCGTACAGACCACATACAACATTGTGTCCACCTGGAGCCTGTCCACCGGAAAGAATAACACCAACTACCTGTTTTTTAGAAGCAGAAGTGTTCTGTCCTTTTTCAAAAGTGATTTCTGGTTTTCCATAAGTATTTGGGAAAAGAGCTTTGATCTTATCCTGATCAGCTACGCTTGCAGTTGCTTCGCCTTCTTTTACACAGATATCAGCAATACCATGTCTGAGCATTCCAGGAAGCTTTGGGGAATACTCGTATCTTGCTTTTTGCAACGGTGAAATATTCATTTTTTCAATCTCCTTTTTTATGTATTTTTTCACATACAGTTAGATTTTAATACATTTCTGTGAAAAAGTAAACTGTTTATGTCAGATGAGAGAGTACTATTCCCAATATAGGTGCGTGATAACAAAAAATCATACAATTATTAAAAATTATGTGATTCTGTTGTATTATAAGAAGATGCTGATTATAATATATGAAACATTGCAGCAAAGGCAGGAGATGAAGAAATGCAGCGTTTGATTTTTCACATAGATGTAAACAGTGCTTTCCTTTCCTGGGAAGCGGCAAAGAGAGTAAAGCAGGGGCTGCCGGATTTGCGGGAGATTCCATCCTGTATTGGCGGCGACCCAAAGAAGAGAACAGGGATCGTAGTTGCCAAGTCCATACCGGCGAAGAAGTATGGCGTTCAGACAGGAGAACCTATGGGGCTGGCACTGCAGAAGTGCCCGAATCTGGTCTGTGTTCCATCTGATTTTGCGCTATATAATAAATGTTCCAAAGCATTTAAAAGGATCTGCGCATCGTATGCGCCGGTTATGGAGTCGTTTTCTATTGATGAAGTCTTTTTGGATATGACCGGAACCGGGCAGATTTATCCAAATCCGGCAGAGACAGCCTGTGAAATCAAAGATCGAATTTACCGGGAACTTGGATTTACGGTAAATGTAGGGATTTCTACGAATAAGCTTCTGGCGAAGATGGCATCTGATTTTGAAAAGCCGAATAAAGTACATACTTTATATCCGGAAGAAGTCCCACAAAAGATGTGGCCGCTGCCGGTAAGAGATCTGTTGTTTCTCGGAAAAGCATCAGAAAAGAAATTGATACAAAATGGTATTCGCACGATCGGAGATCTGGCAAGAGCCAATGAAAAAGAGATTCAGATTTTACTGGGGGAAAGAACCGGACATCAACTATATTTGTCTGCAAATGGCATCGACGATTCTCCGGTAAAAGCACAAAGGGAGGAGGCAAAAGGTATCAGTGTAGAGACTACCTTTGACGAAGATATTGTTTCCTACGAGCAGATTTTTCCGATTTTGCTTAGTCAGTGTGATATTGTAGCAGCGAGAATGCGAAGAGAAGGAAAAAAGTGTAACTGCGTGGCAGTATCTTTTCGAACTCTGGAATTTAAGAACAAGTCTCATCAGCGCAAGCTGGATAACCCAACCGATGTGACCAATGAAATTTATCAGAATGTCAGAAAGCTGTTTCAGGAATCCTGGGAAGGTCAGCCTTTGCGGCTGATAGGAGTTGCTCTGACAGGATTGACAGAGGATAGTTTTGAACAGATGTCTCTGTTTGAAGATCCTAAGAAACGAGAACAACAGAAGAAGCTGGATGAAGCTATGGACAATATCCGAAAGAAATTTGGCAATGATAAGATCAGCCGTGCCAGCACCATGAAAATGTCAGGCAAAAAAACCATTAGGGACGTGTAAAAGTGGCTTTTTTTCTTGTCTTGCATATAAATAATTCAAGAATGCCTCAGCATTCTTGCTGCGAGATGCGCGTCATGCAATGCATGACATATTTCTTCTGCGCATCTCTGCAATCCTGCCGGAGGCTATATCAGATGGGGGATTGACTCCCACCACTGATACTGATTTGTTGCTCGCCACCTACAGAGGTGGGAGTCATTTCACATCTGATATAAAATGCGAAACATAAACAGGAAACAGTTGACAGTTAGAACTAACTAACTTACAATAAAAGCGACTTATAATATGAATGAATAACAGGAGTGAAGATATGGAAACATTATATGGAATTCTGATTCCGTTCCTTGGCACATCCCTTGGAGCAGCCTGTGTATTCTTTATGAAACACAGCTTAAGTGATTTGGTACAGCGTTCGCTGACTGGATTTGCGTCTGGAGTCATGGTGGCGGCATCCATCTGGAGCCTTTTGATTCCGGCACTGGAACAGTCGATATCTATGGGAACCTGGCAGTTTATCCCGGCAGCAGTTGGCTTCTGGAGTGGGATAGTTTTTTTGTTGTTACTGGATAGGGCTGTTCCGCATTTGCATCAGAATAGTGAGAAAGCAGAAGGACCCGGAAGCAATTTGCAGAGGACTACAATGATGATTCTGGCAGTAACGCTTCATAATATTCCGGAAGGAATGGCAGTCGGTGTAGTGTATGCCGGCTATCGTCTGGGAAACAGCGGAATTACAGCAGCGGGAGCACTGGCATTATCTCTGGGAATTGCGATTCAGAATTTCCCGGAAGGTGCCATTATCTCTATGCCGCTGCGAGCAGAGGGGATGAAAAAATCAAAAGCTTTTGTCGGAGGCGTGCTCTCAGGTATCGTAGAACCGATAGGTGCGGTACTGACTATTCTGGCATCCGGCTTCATTGTTCCGATTTTACCCTATTTGCTTAGCTTTGCGGCCGGTGCAATGCTCTACGTCGTGGTAGAAGAACTCATCCCGGAAATGTCCCAGGGAGATCACTCCAATCTGGGCACAATCTTTTTTGCAGTCGGATTCAGCGTTATGATGATTCTGGACGTAGCGTTAGGATAAATCTTCATCAAATATTAATCCCTCCCCTACTTTCTTCTTAACCAACACCTGTAGTACAATAGGTGCATGAGAAAAAGGGGAGGAATTTTTATGCCGAATATTTTGATTTGTGATGATGAAAAGGATATTGTGAACGCACTAAAAATTTATTTATCTGATCCGGATTATCAGATATATGAAGCTTACAATGGAAAAGAAGCAGTAGAGTTATTAGAGCACACAGAGATCCATTTGATTTTGATGGATATTATGATGCCACAGATGGACGGCATCACAGCCATGACGAAGATACGGGAAAAAAGCAATATTCCAATTATTTTACTGACTGCCAAAAGCGAAGATGCAGATAAAATTCTGGGTTTAAATGTAGGAGCAGATGATTATATTACAAAGCCATTTCATCCGTTGGAGGTGACGGCCAGAGTACGTTCCCAGCTAAGAAGATATCTAAAACTTGGAGGTGGAACACAAAATAGTGATACCT
>CAKRON010000039.1 GCA_934373455.1 uncultured Marvinbryantia sp. | reverse complement strand
GTTCCGGCATTGGCATAAGATCACCTCATTTTTAAAATATGTTAGAAATCTAATTGTTAGAAAACGAACATAATAATAGCGCGGTAAAAAATAATTGTCAAGAGAAAAAAATATGTTTATACTGGTAAGAAACATATTTTTGATATAGTTAGGAAAGAAATATTATGAATAAAAGAAATTATCAGAAGGAGCTGGAGCAGATTATTCAAAAAAAGCAGGCAGAAGAAAAAGTGCCTGTACTTCTGCTACACAGCTGCTGTGCACCATGCAGCAGTTATGTACTGGAATATCTGTCAGAGTATTTTTCCATTACAGTATTTTATTATAATCCTAATATTTATCCGGAAGAGGAGTATTATAAGAGGGTAAAAGAACAGCGAAAGTTTATAGAACAGCTTCCGGTGAAGCATCCCATTTCTTTTATCGAAGGGGAATTTGATCCAAAAGAATATTATGAAGCAGTAAAAGGACTGGAAAAAGAACCGGAGGGCGGTGCCAGATGTCGTGTATGTTTTGAACTTCGGCTGAAAAAAGCAGCAGAAGAAGCAAAGCGGATTGGTGCAGACTATGTGACAACGACGCTTACCATCAGCCCATTAAAAAATGCCGCAGTTTTAAATGAAGTAGGAGAGCAGGCTTGCAAAGAGATAGGTGTAGCGTGGCTTCCATCAGATTTTAAGAAGAAAAACGGTTATAAACGTTCTGTAGAACTTTCAGAAGAGTATGGAATGTACCGGCAGAATTACTGTGGCTGCGTATTTTCAAAACGGGAGAGAGAGGAAAATCTGTGATTTTCTGTATCCCGGCTTGATACTGAAAAAAAAGTATGATATGCTGATACAAATATGCGGAGGAATCCGCACATCATAAAATAAATGGCAATAAAAAAGTATAAAAAGATAGAAGAGGAAAGAATATGGCACAACTTTGGGGCGGACGATTCACAAAAGAGACAGACAAACTGGTGTATAACTTTAATGCATCCATCTCTTTTGACCGCAAGTTTTATCGTCAGGACATTGAAGGAAGTAAGGCACATGTAAAGATGCTGGCAAAGCAGGGAATCCTGACAGAAGAAGAAAAGGAACAGATTCTGCAGGGTCTGGAGTCTATTTTAAAAGATGTCGAGAATGGTACACTGCAGATCACAGAAGAATATGAAGACATCCACAGTTTTGTAGAAGCAAATCTGATTGATCGAATCGGAGATGCCGGCAAGAAGCTGCATACCGGACGAAGCAGAAATGATCAGGTTGCGTTGGATATGAAGCTGTATACCAGAGATGAGATTACTGAGATTGACGGTCTTGTGAAGAAGCTTCTGGAGACTCTGTTAGAGATGATGAAGGAACATACCGGTACTTATATGCCGGGCTTTACGCATCTGCAGAAGGCACAGCCGATCACACTGGCACATCATCTCGGAGCTTATTTTGAGATGTTTAAAAGAGACCGTCAGAGACTGGCAGATATTTATAAACGAATGAACTTCTGTCCTCTGGGAAGCGGAGCTCTTGCGGGAACTACATATCCGCTGGATCGGGAATATACGGCAGAGTTGCTGCATTTTGAAGGACCGACTCTGAACAGTATGGATTCCGTGTCAGACAGAGATTATGTGATAGAACTTTTATCTGCATTGTCCACGATTATGATGCATTTAAGTCGTTTTTGTGAAGAGATCATTATCTGGAACACGAATGAGTATCGCTTTGTAGAAATTGATGATGCTTACAGCACGGGAAGCAGCATCATGCCACAGAAGAAGAATCCGGATATCGCAGAACTGGTACGTGGAAAGACAGGTCGTGTGTATGGAGCACTGGTTTCCATACTGACGACAATGAAGGGACTTCCACTTGCTTATAATAAGGATATGCAGGAAGATAAAGAGCTTACCTTTGATGCAATTGATACGACGAAAGGCTGTCTGGCATTATTTACCGGCATGATTTCTACGATGAAGTTCCGTAAAGAGGTTATGGAAAGCAGTGCAAAGAATGGTTTCACCAATGCGACAGACGCAGCTGATTATCTGGTAAATCATGGTGTGCCATTCAGAGATGCTCATGGCATTGTAGGACGTCTGGTATTATATTGTATAGATAAGAATATTTCGCTGGATGATATGTCACTGGAAGAGTATAAGGCAATCAGCCCGGTATTTGAGGAAGATATTTATGAAGCAATCAGCATGAAGACCTGTGTGGAGAAGCGTAGAACCATCGGTGCACCTTCAGAAGAAGCAATGAAGAAAGTGATTGCTGCAAATGAAGAGTATCTGAAGACGTTCTGTTAATACCGGTAACGGTAATAAAGATAAAGATACAGGAGAGGAGATTTATTATGAGTGAAAAATTAAGAGTCGGTATTTTAGGAGCAACAGGTATGGTGGGACAGAGATTTATTTCTCTGTTAGAGAATCATCCATGGTTTGAGGTGGTAACACTGGCAGCAAGTCCAAGAAGTGCAGGAAAAACTTATCAGGAAGCCGTTGGCGGAAGATGGAAAATGGACACACCTATGCCTGAGGCAGTAAAGAACATCGTAGTCATGAATGTGAATGATGTAGAGAAAGTGGCTGCAAGTGTAGATTTTGTTTTCTCAGCAGTAGATATGACAAAAGAAGAAATCAAAGCCATCGAAGAAGAATATGCGAAGACAGAGACACCGGTTGTTTCCAATAACAGTGCACACAGATGGACACCGGATGTACCGATGGTTATCCCGGAGATTAATGCAGATCATTTTAAAGTAATTGAATCTCAGAAAAAACGTCTCGGTACAACCAGAGGATTTATTGCAGTAAAACCAAACTGTTCCATTCAGAGTTATGCACCATGTCTGGCTGCATGGAGAGAGTTTGAACCATACGAAGTGGTAGCTACTACTTATCAGGCAATTTCCGGAGCTGGAAAGACATTCAAAGAATGGCCGGAGATGATTGAAAATGTGATTCCGTATATCGGAGGCGAAGAAGAGAAATCCGAACAGGAACCTCTGAGAATTTTAGGTGAAGTAAAAGATGGTGTAGTTGTAAAAGCAGCAGAACCAGTAATCACCTGCCAGTGTGTTCGTGTTCCGGTGCTGAACGGACATACTGCAGCAGTCTTTGTAAAATTCAGAAAGAAACCTACAAAAGAACAGTTAATTGAAAAACTTGTAAACTTCAAAGGACTTCCACAGGAAAAGAAACTGCCAAGTGCGCCGAAGCAGTTTATCCGTTATATGGAAGAAGACAATCGTCCACAGGTAAAGGAAGACGTAAATTATGAAAACGGTATGGGCGTATCCATCGGACGTCTTCGTGA
This sequence comes from uncultured Marvinbryantia sp., assembly GCA_934373455.1. Lineage (GTDB taxonomy): Bacteria > Bacillota > Clostridia > Lachnospirales > Lachnospiraceae > Marvinbryantia. Next base: position 18,133 of record CAKRON010000039.1, on the reverse strand, counting down.
AGATACAGTATATGATTACAAGTTTATCGGTCTTTCTCACAATACGGTAAGAGGTGCAGCAGGTGGAGCCGTACTTTGCGCAGAAAGTCTGAAAGCACTGGGATATATTACCAAAAAATAAAGATGCGGCGGCAAAAGTCGGCGGTATCTGCAGATGATATGGAGCATGGATGGTTACATGATACGATTTAAAAATCTGACCAGAAGTTACGGAGCAGGAAAAGGAATTTTTGATTTTTCATTTGAGGTGGAAGAAGGAGAAGTGTTTGGCCTTCTTGGACCGTCAGAATCAGGGAAAACGATTGCGCTTCGGATGCTTATGGGGTTTGAAGAACCAACCAAAGGAAGATGTGCAATAAATGGGAAAGACTGCGCGAAAGCCAGTCTTTCTCTTCGTAAGATTACAGGATTTCTTCCTGAAAACCCCAAGCTTCCGTCAGAGCTTACAGGACGTCAGTTTCTGAAATCAATGGCTCAGATGAGAGGCGTAAAAAACCTTGAGCGTTTGTTTGAACTTTCAAACAGACTGGATTTGAATGTCGATGAGAAAATAGGAAAAATGACATCTTCAGATGTGAAAAAGACTGGTATCATCTGTGCTATGCAGCATAATCCGCAGGTTTTGTTACTGGATCGTCCATTTCAGCATCTGGATCCAAAAAGTCGGACGACTTTGATCGATATGATATTAGAGGAAAAAGAACGAGGTCATATGGTCATGATAGCTACAGATGATATCGGAGGTATTGATATGACTTGCGACCGTGTCGGACTTTTGGACAGAGGAAATCTGGTCTATATCGGAGATATTGAAGATTTGAGAGACAATATGTGCCGAGAATATATGATTCAGTTTCAGGATGCCAGAAGTACCATGCGGTTTTCAAAAGAGAAATTTGAGATCAAGAGTATGAAAGACAGAATGATAACTGTTACCGTTCAGGGGGCAGTGAAACCACTTTTGCAGGAACTCGGAGAGTATGACGTGACGGAGATTGAACCGGTGCCGTCTTCATTTAAGGAAACATTTCAGCATATATATGGAGGCAGACTTCATGTTTAATATTCCGATTATGAAACAGGATTTCAGAATAAACAGATCCAGGATATTGGTTCTGTTTATTTTACAGATGGTAAGTATGCTGATGGCAATCGGCATATGTGAAATGAAGCTGATAGAAATATCAGATATTTTTTGGGATACCATACCGGTTATTATCATCCCTATGTTTCTGGAAATGGTGCTGGCCTATGAAACGATTAGTAAATGCAGGGAAGAGGGAACAATGGATCTGATTCTGGCAACAGGGATCAAACCTGAGAAGATCCTGCGCAGTAAAGGAATCACGATACTGGGATCCGGAATGTTGCTGATTCTTCTGTCAGCGGTACTTGGCTGTTTTACAAGAGTATATCGTCTGACCGGAGAATGGACGCGAAACAGCTATCTGCTTCTGAATCTGGGGGCTGTATGCCTTCAGTTCTTTTTATCCGGGTATTGTTTTTGGATGGCTTGCAGGTGTAAAAATATAATGAGCTACATCAGGACGGCACTATTAATTCCGGTGTGTATGTATGCAATCTATATTGCCTATTACTGGGTGCAGCGACTTTTTATACTTCAGTATATGACAGTATTTAGTTTGTACAGACAGGAATGGTATGCAGAGCAGTCTGTCATGGCTGCCATTGGCAGTGGAATTTTTCTGGCAGCAGGTGCGATCTGTTTTCTGCTTGGAAAACGTGCATTTTTTCAAGTCGAACGTCCGTGAGACTTGGCGCGTGATTCTGGTCAGCGAAGCTGACATATTCTTTACAGAATCACTGCGCATCCTCGCGGAGCGTTTATCTCAGTCGGAGATTGGACTCCCACTGAGACTAATTTGTTATAACTCACCACCTGAAGAGGTGGGAGTCTTCTCGACTGAGATAAACAGAATTTACCGTAAATAGGGGTGAGAAATGGCAAAAGCGTTATTTATCGCTGAAAAACCCAGTGTTGCGCAGGAATTTGCGAAGGCACTGAAAGTGAGTACAACAAGAAAAGATGGGTATCTGGAAGGAAATACAGCAGTAGTTACCTGGTGCGTCGGCCACCTGGTTACGATGAGTTATCCGGAAGTTTACGATGAGAAATATAAGAAGTGGAGTCTGTCGACACTTCCTTTTTTGCCGGAAAAGTTCTTGTATGAGGTGATCCCGCAGGTGAAAAAACAGTTTCAGATCGTCAGTGGATTACTGAACCGGGAAGATATCGATACCATTTATGTGTGCACTGACTCTGGAAGAGAAGGAGAGTACATATATCGACTGGTAGAGCAGCAGGCAAACGTAGATATTCAGAGAAAAAAGAGAAAACGTGTCTGGATTGATTCTCAGACTGAAGAAGAAATTTTAAGAGGAATTGAGACTGCAAAAGATCTGTCAGAATATGATCACCTCGGAGATGCCGCATATCTCAGGGCAAAAGAAGATTATCTGATGGGAATCAATTTTTCCAGACTTCTTTCTTTAAAGTACGGAAATGTGATTTCAAATTATCTGAATACCCGTTATACAGTTATTTCAGTCGGAAGGGTCATGACCTGCGTCCTGGGGATGATTGTCCGAAGAGAAAGGGAAATACGTCAGTTTGTAAAGACACCGTTTTATCGTGTGGTCAGTGCGCTGGACTGTCAGGGGAGCGAACTGGAAGGAGAATTCCGGGCAGTGGAAGGTTCAGACTGGTATCTTTCTCCGAAATTATATAAAGAAAACGGATTTAAAGAAAAAAAGGATGCGCAGGAATTGATTCGTCAGCTGTCTGCGCATATACCATTGCAGGCAATAGTAGAGAAGATAGAACGCAAAACGGAAAACAAGAATCCGCCGCTTCTTTTTAATCTGGCAGAACTTCAGAATGAATGTTCAAAACTTTTTAAAATCAGTCCGGATGAGACATTGAAGATTGTACAGGAATTGTATGAAAAGAAACTGGTGACGTATCCGAGAACGGATGCCAGAGTATTATCTACAGCAGTGGCAAAAGAGATCTATAAGAATCTGCGTGGACTATGCAGCTTTGAACCGGTGGGAGCTTTTGCAGCGGAAGTGCTGGATCAGGGAAATTACAAAAAAATAGCATCCACCAGATATGTCAATGACAAACAGATTACAGATCATTATGCGATTATCCCAACGGGACAGGGCCTGGGAGCACTCAGAAGCGTATCAGAACGCTCGGCTAAGGTCTATGAATTGATATCCAGAAGATTTCTTAGTATCTTTTATCCACCGGCCGTTTATAAAAAAGTATCACTGGTGACGGTGATGGGCAAAGAAAGATTCTTTTCTGCCTGTCGTGTGCTGGAACAGGAAGGATATCTGAAAGTGGCAGATGTAAAAAAGACCGGTGATGAGCAAAAGGATAAAGTACTTCTTTCACAACTTCAGAGTTTGAAAAAGGGATCTGTGCTTCCTGTGAAAAGACTGGACGTGAAAGAAGGGGAAACAGCTCCGCCAAAGCGTTATAATTCCGGTTCGATGATTCTTGCAATGGAAAATGCAGGTCAGTTAATCGAAGATGAAGAACTCAGAGAACAGATAAAAGGAAGTGGAATCGGAACCAGTGCAACCAGGGCAGAAATATTAAAAAAGCTGGTTGCGAATAAATATATCTCCCTGAATAAAAAGACACAGATTCTTACACCGACATTACTGGGTGAGATGATTTTTGATGTTGTCAGTGTATCTATCAGATCTCTTTTAAATCCTGAGCTGACTGCCAGCTGGGAAAAGGGATTGACATATGTGGCAGAGGGAACGATTACTTCGGAAGAATATATGACAAAATTGAATCATTTTGTACAGACAAGAACTGATGCAGTGCTGCATATGAATCAACATGTGGCACTCAGAGAATATTTTGATGTATCAGCAAAGTATTATGATAACAGGAGGAAAACAAATGGAAGCAGCAAAAATAAGCAATCTTTATAATCTGGAAGAAACAATAGCAGGAAAATTATTTGAAGATGTACAGTATCCATGGGAAGTACTGCCAAAGATCAGTTCATTTATCATAGAACTTGGAAACACATTAAGCAGTGAGGAATATGAAAAAAAGGGAGAAAATGTCTGGATAGCGAAAAGCGCAAAAGTAGCTCCGACAGCTTTCATTAACGGACCTGCTATTATAGGTAAAGAGGCAGAAGTACGTCACTGCGCATTTATTCGCGGAAATGCCATAGTAGGAGAAGGCGCTGTGGTAGGCAATTCCACAGAACTGAAAAATGTAGTGTTGTTTAATAAAGTGCAGGTACCGCATTATAACTATGTGGGAGATTCTATTCTCGGGTATCGCGCACATATGGGAGCGGGAAGCATCACATCAAACGTAAAATCAGATAAAACACTGGTAGTGGTAAAAGATAAAGAAGAGCAGATTGCGACCGGGCTGAAAAAATTCGGAGCAATGCTGGGAGATTGTGTGGAAGTAGGGTGCAATTCAGTATTGAATCCTGGAACAGTAGTGGGAAGAAATTCACAGATTTATCCAACCTCCTGTGTAAGAGGTGTAATCCATGAAAACAGTATTTATAAAAAGCAGGGTGAAATAGTAGAAAAGCGTTAAGAGATTTCAAGGACTTGTCGAAAAAGGTCGATGAAAACAGCTTGACAGAAAATAAGGCAAATTGCTATGATAGGGATAGTTCACATTAATTCTGTCGCGGTGTTCACCGCAAAATTCCCTATAGTATGCCTGAATTATTTGGGTTGACATTTGCAGAAAAATATAATACTATAAAATAAAAACGAACACAAGTTCGAATAAGAGGTATAGAAGATGATAAATGATGAGAAGCAAAAGGCATTAGATGCCGCTCTTTCCCAGATAGAGAAGCAGTTTGGTAAAGGATCTGTCATGAAACTGGGAGATTCCAGTGCAAGTATGAATGTAGAGACGATTCCAACAGGTTCCCTGAGCCTGGATATTGCACTTGGCCTTGGCGGAATTCCAAAGGGCCGTGTGATAGAAGTATATGGACCGGAATCCAGTGGTAAGACGACTGTAGCACTTCATATGGTTGCTGAAGTACAGAAGAGAGGCGGCGTAGCAGGATTTATTGATGCAGAGCATGCCCTCGATCCGGTATATGCATCTAAGATCGGTGTAGATATTGATAATTTATATATTTCCCAGCCGGATAATGGGGAGCAGGCTCTTGAGATTACCGAGACACTGGTGCGTTCCGGTGCGGTAGATATTATCATTGTAGACTCTGTGGCAGCGCTGGTTCCAAAGGCCGAGATCGACGGTGATATGGGAGATTCTCATGTGGGATTACAGGCGAGACTGATGTCCCAGGCACTGAGAAAGCTGACTGCATGCATCAGCAAGACAAATTGTACGGTGATATTTATCAATCAGCTTCGTGAGAAAGTCGGTGTTATGTTCGGCAATCCGGAGACTACGACAGGCGGTCGTGCGCTGAAGTTTTATTCTTCTGTCCGTATGGATGTCAGAAGAATTGAAACATTGAAGCAGGCTGGCGAGATGATCGGTAACCGTACCAGAATCAAAGTTGTGAAGAATAAGATTGCACCGCCATTTAAAGAAGCTGAATTTGATATTATGTTCGGAGAAGGAATTTCCAGAGAAGGGGATATTCTGGATCTGGCTGCGAACATTGGCGTGATTAACAAGAGCGGTGCCTGGTATGCATACAATGGTGATAAGATTGGTCAGGGGCGTGAGAATGCCAAGCAGTATCTGCGTGAACATCCGGATGTGATGGCAGAAGCAGAGAGTAAAGTCCGGGAGCATTATGGACTTCAGGGAGCGGCACCTGCAGTCAGTCAGCCGACAGAGACAGATGAGGAATAATCTGTGATGGATTATGATATGCAGAAAAGAGCAAAGCTTCGCTGTATGCATCTGCTGGAAAAGCGAGATTATACAGAGAAAGAACTCCGACAGAAGCTTATGACGGGAAAGACAGAATATACAGAAGAACAAATCGACGTGGCGATTGCTTATGTGAAGAGTTTTCATTATGTAGATGATGGACGTTATGCCTGCAAGTATATCGAAGCGATGCAATCCAGAAAAAGCAGAAGACAGATAGAGCAGGAACTGTATCAGAAAGGTGTGACGAAGGAACTGGTGCAGGAAGCCTTTGAAGAGACAGGAGAGATATCGGAAGAAGAGCAGATTGCCAGATGGATGGAGAAGAGAAAGTATCATCCGGAAGAGGCAGATCTGAAAGAAAAGCAGAAAATGTACGCATTTCTTGCAAGAAAAGGATTTCGACCTGAGAATATTCAAAGAGCAATGAAGTCGGAATTTGTATAAATATGATGAAAAGCCGGAATTGGAAGGATGATTCTTTATCACATATTCCGGCTTTTTATTTCCTCTGCTTGACAGATAAATAAAACCAGTATAGAATAGAAGTGTTGTATTGTACAATGAAAATTTAATAAGGAGGTGCTCCTGTGAATGCGATGACGTTTGTTATCTGTATTGTGGTCGCCTTGATTGCAGCAGCTATTAGCTGGGTGGCAGCGACATTCTATCGTAAGAACGTAGCCGAAAAGACGATAGGAAGTGCGGAAGAGAAAGCCCGGGACATAATAGATGACGCATTGAAAGTTGCAGAGACGAAGAAGCGTGAAGCACTGCTTGAAGCGAAAGAAGAGTCTATGAATCGAAAGAATGAACTCGATAAAGAGACAAAAGAGCGTAGAGCTGAGCTGCAGAAGTATGAAAGACGCGTATTGGCAAAAGAAGAAGCCATTGAGAAAAAGTCCGATGCACTGGAGAGACGAGAAAGCAATCTGGCCAGCAAAGAAGAAGAATTAAAGATAAAAAGCGTAGAAATTGAAGAAATTCATGAAAAAAAAGTGCAGGAACTGGAGAGAATCTCAGGTTTAACCTCCGAACAAGCAAAAGACTATCTGTTAAAAACTGTTGAAGACGAAGTAAAAAGTGATGCTGCCAGACTTTACAAAGAGCTGGAAAGCAGAGCAAAAGAAGATGCAAACAAAAAGGCAAAGGAATATGTAGCAACAGCAATTCAGCGATGCGCAGCTGACCATGTTGCAGAAGCTACAATTTCCGTAGTGCAGCTCCCAAGTGATGAAATGAAGGGACGCATTATCGGTCGTGAAGGTCGTAACATCCGTACTCTGGAGACGATGACAGGTGTGGATCTGATTATTGATGACACACCGGAAGCAGTGATCTTGTCAAGTTTTGATCCAATTCGAAGAGAAGTGGCGAGAATTGCTCTGGAGAAATTAATTGTGGATGGACGTATTCATCCGGCAAGAATCGAAGAAATGGTCGAAAAAGCGCAAAAAGAAGTAGAGACGATGATTCGCGAGGAAGGCGAAGCAGCAGCATTAGAGGTAGGAGTACATGGAATTCACCCTGAACTGATCCGTTTACTTGGACGAATGAAGTTCCGTACCAGCTATGGTCAGAATGCATTAAAGCATTCAATTGAAGTGGCTCAGTTGTCCGGTCTTCTGGCAGGGGAAATCGGCGTAGATATCCGTATGGCGAAACGTGCCGGTTTATTACATGATATTGGCAAGTCCATTGACCATGAAATTGAAGGTTCTCATGTGCAGATTGGAGCAGATCTGTGTAAGAAATACAAAGAGTCTGCTACTATTATCAATGCAGTGGAATCCCACCATGGCGATGTAGAACCGGAAACTCTGATTGCATGTATTGTGCAGGCTGCAGATACAATTTCAGCAGCTCGTCCAGGCGCAAGAAGAGAGACTCTGGAAACATATACCAACAGATTAAAACAGTTAGAAGATATATCAAATTCCTTCAAAGGTGTTGATAAATCATTTGCTATTCAGGCAGGTAGAGAGATTCGAATTATGGTTGTTCCTGAAAAAGTCAGCGATACCGATATGGTATTAATGGCAAGAGATATTTCTAAGCAGATTGAAGCTGAGATGGAATATCCTGGACAGATTAAAGTAAGTGTAATACGTGAGTCACGAGTTGTAGACTACGCAAAATAAAATATAACCGGTGTTATTAGAGAAATCTGAGACACCGGTTCTTTTTTTGACATAAGAGGTACAAAAATGAGATATGAAAGAATCAAAACGGGAACGTTTGTTTTTCGAAAAAATCGTTTTATCGCTGAAATTGAGATAGATGGTCATGTGGAAGAATGCCACGTAAAGAATACAGGAAGATGCAAAGAACTGTTTGTGCCTGGTGTAAAGGTGATTTTACAGGAAAGTGATAACCCGAATAGAAAAACAAAATATGATTTGATCGCAGTATACAAAAATAATCAGATCATAAATGTGGATTCACAAGTGACGAATACCGTGGTAGAGGAATGGGTAAAAGAAAGCGGATATTTTCCTGATGTAAAGCTGGTAAAAAGAGAAGTGGTGTATGGAATGTCGCGTTTTGATCTCTATCTGGAATACGGAGAAGGAAAGAAAGCTTTTATAGAAGTGAAAGGTGTGACTCTGGAAGAAGATGGAGTAGCCAGATTCCCTGATGCGCCGACATTACGTGGAGTGAAACATGTGGAAGAATTGATTCACTGCAGGAAAAAAGGATATGAGGCGTACTTGTTCTTTGTAGTACAAATGAAGCATATCAGACATGTGGAACCGAATTGGAATACGCATCCGGAATTTGGATATGCATTGCAGAAAGCAGTTTCGGAGGGGGTGCATCTGATGGCATATGATTGCAGTATGACAGAAGATAGTATTAAGATTGATCAGCCATTGCCACTGGTAATAGAATGAAGAAAGAGAAAATACGGTGATTATAGTTGCTGAACATAAGAAAAACAATTATAATCAGATGAGAGATATACATTGATTAAGAAACGGAGGTGCAGGCGAAGCCTGCAGGTAGAATGAATAAAAAAGAAATTGCTGAGATTAAGAAGCAGTATACACAGGAAAAGTGTCCTGTGATGAGAATTTGCGGATGCTATGTGGATGGAGAAAAAAAGAAACAGACAGAATTTTGTCAGGCCTTTTTATCACTTCCGGATGAAGAATTTTTTAAATATCTGAATATTTTTCGAAAGACAATGTCTGGAACAATCGGAAAGAATTTGTTGACGATGGAGTTTCCGTTAGAGACAGAACTGGAAGGTGGAACCCAGGAGCTTTTAATGAAGTTAAAATACAGTGGTCTGAAGGATGATGGTTTGCTGGAAGAATTTTATGATAAGATCATAGATTCTTATTATTATGTAGGAAATTATCTGATCTTGCTACTTCACGGAACTTATGATATTCCGGGGAAATCTTCGGACAATCTGGAGATGTTTGATGCTTCCGATGAGATATATGAACACATTATATGTTGTATTTGTCCGGTGAATTTGTCCAAGCCGTGTCTTTCTTACAATGCGGAAGGGCATTGTTTTGAAAATAATATTCAGGACTGGGTGGTAGAGATGCCTGTACTTGGGTTTTTGTTTCCGGCATTTCATGATCGCAGCGCAGATATACATAGTCTGTTGTATTATAATCAAAAACCGGAACAACCGGCAACAGACTTTGTAGATAATATTCTTGGGTGTGTCCTGCCAATGACGGCGGGAGATCAGAAAGAGACATTTCAGGAACTGGTGGAACAGACTCTTGGGGAAGAATGCAGCTATGATATGGTTCGCACGATTTATGATAACCTGAATGAGATGATGGAAGAGCAGAAAGAGGAGCCGGAACCACTGAAACTGGATAAGGGGGATGTGAAGCGTCTTCTGGAACAAAGTGAAGTGACGAATGAGAAGTTGGAAAAATTTGATACCCATTATGAAGAGACCGCAGGTGAGAATACGTCTTTTGTGGCGGCCAATGTGGTAAATACGAGAAAATTCGAAATCAAGACACCGGATATTGTGATTCAGGTGAATCCAGAGAGAACCGATCTGGTGGAAACCAGAGAAATTGATGGAAGAAAATGTCTTGTGATAGAGTTAAATGATGAAGTAGAAGTGAACGGTATTTCGATCAAATAGAATGAATGAGAAAAGGAGTGTGAATACGGATGATAAAGATGAAAGAATACAGAGGACATATCAGAAACTGGGAAAGTTTATGTCAGCAGCTGGAGATTGATCCGTCTTGCAAAAGAGAAAAAAGAGAAGAAGAAATTCTGGTAAAATCTTATGAAAAATGGGGACATCATATGGCAGACCACTTGCATGGAATGTTTGCTTTTGCACTGTGGGATGATCAGAAGGAGGAACTGTTTGCTCTGAGAGATCAGTTTGGAACGAAACCATTCTATTATTATGTGACAAAGGATGGAGATCTTCTGTATGGAACGATGATTCGTGATATTCTCAATCAGCCTGGATTTGAAAAAGAATTAAATGAAGAAATGCTTCAGATTTATCTGACATTAACTTATGGTGCCGGAGAAGATACCTTCTTTAAGGGGCTGAAAAAGCTGATGCCAGGTCACTATCTTGTATGGAAAGATGGAGAATTAAAGATTACCAGATACTGGACACCACAGTTTCATCCGGATGAGAGTAAAACATTGGAAGACTGGGCGGATGAGATTCATACAACCATTCAGAACATCATGCCGGAAGTTCTGGCTAAAGATGAAACAGCGGAAGCATTTTTGTCTGGTGGAGTAGATTCTTCTTATGTAGTGGCAGTGTCAGATGTGAAAATGACAGATTCCTGTGGTTATGAAGAAGAACGATTTGATGAATCAGGACTGGCGAAGCAGACCGCGGATATTCTCCACAGAGAGAATCGGAGATGCCTGATTACGCCGGAGATGTATTTTGAGATTGTGCCTTATGTTATGTATGAGATGGAACAGCCGCTGGCAGATGCATCTGCAATTGTCTTTGCTATTGCCTGCCGGGAAACTGCAAAGCACACAAAGATCTGTTATTCAGGGGAAGGATCGGATGAATTTTTCGGTGGTTATAATATGTATCGTAATGCCACACGGTATGGAGATAATCTGAAGACGTTTTATGTAGGTAATACGAACATTATGAAAGAAGATGAAAAGAAGAGAATTCTGAAGCATTATAATGAAAATGTATTGCCGATTCATCTGGTGAAAGATATTTATGAAGAAATAGAAGGGCTTGATCCGCTGTCAAAAATGTCTGACATCGATATTCAGATTTGGCTGGAAGGAGATATTTATCTGAATGTAGATAAAATGAGCACAGCTGCAGGACTGGAAATTCGTATGCCACTGACTGACAGAAGAGTATTTGATATTGCGTCCAGAATGCCGTCTTGCTATAAAGTGAACGAAGAGCAAAATAAAGTGGCATTTCGTACTGCTGCAGCAAAGGTACTTCCGGAGGAGATTGCATTTCGTAAGAAGCTGGGATTTATTGTACCGATTCGTATCTGGATGGCGGATGAACGCTATAATCAGGATGTGCAGAAAAAATTCCACAGTGAAATGGCAGAGAAATTTTTCAATGTAGAAGAGATCCAGAAAATCTTTGATGAATACGTAGGTGGCAATTCAGATAACTGGAGAAAAGTATGGACAATCTATACATTCCTGGTATGGTATGAGGAATATTTTGTAAAAAGATAAAAATAGGGTTGACAACTATGGGTGTGTCTGATATTATTTTCAGAAATGTAAAATGATTCCGTGAGGGAGTAGTTCGCGTGAACACGTGATTTGTCAACAGACCCGGTCGTATGACCTGGCAAATCTTAAAGAATGAGACTCATGTATGCTTTTGAGATATATAGCATACGTGGGTCTTTTATTACTTTTTGCGATGTAAAGGAGGAAGACATGGAAAAGTTTATACAGGGGGCATCAATGCCTTATGTGGTAGCATTACTGGTGGTTGGATTTGTGTTACTGATCAAAGGTGCAGATTATTTTGTAGAGGGAAGTTCGAGTATTGCAAAGCGGCTGCGAGTTCCGTCTATTATTATCGGTTTGACGATTGTGGCAATGGGTACATCACTGCCGGAGACAGCTGTCAGTGTAACGGCATCATTGGCAGGCAATAATGCACTGGCAGTCAGCAACGTAGTAGGTTCTAATATCTTTAATTTAATGTTTGTAATTGGTGTCTGTTCGATTTTGACACCGATTGCGGTACAAAGAGATACCATTGTGAGAGATATCCCGCTGTCAGTGATCTGCGCTGTATTATTGTCGGGACTTGGAATTTTGGCAGTGGGGGATAAAGCACATTATATTCTTGGCCATTTGGATGGAGTTATTTTTCTGGTGTTATTTGCTGTGTATATTGTCATGATGATACGCAGTGCACTGAAAGCCCGGGAAGAGGGAAAAACAGTAGTTGTAGAAGGGGAAGAAGACCTGAAAGTGATGACATATCCGAAGAGCATTTTATTTATTGTGGGCGGTGCCATAGCGATTGCAATTGGCGGAGATCTTACGGTAGATACTGCCAGCCGTATTGCAGTCAAACTGGGAATGAGCCAAACGTTGGTAGGCTTGACCATAGTATCGATTGGTACATCTCTTCCGGAACTTGTGACATCGGTTGTTGCGGCAGGGAAAAATGAAGTGGATATGGCTGTCGGGAATGCAGTAGGATCCAATATTTTCAATATTCTGATGGTTCTTGGTATTGCATCGGCGATTAAACCAATCAGTCTTTTGACAGAAAACCTGATTGATATTATGATTCTGATTGGATTTTCTTTACTTGTATGGCTTTTTGCCGCAACGAAAAAGAAGATTACAAGAAAAGAAAGTCTGGTTATGGTTGGGCTCTATCTGATATATGCAGTTTACATTATTTTGAGATAAAATCGGGGGAGATATAAGGTGTTATTATTTTGGAAAGTACTTTTAACAGAGTTTATTGCTGAAATGGGCGATAAAACGCAGTTGATGCTGGTAGCTATGACATCTAAGTATAAACTGAAAGATATTATTTTGGGCACCGGAGCAGCCATATTGGTATTGAATGGACTGGCGGTTCTGGCAGGTGGATTAGTCAGCGAAGTGATACCAACCTGGTTGATTCGGCTGATTGCAGCAGGAGCATTCTTGTTCTTTGCTGCAACAACATTAAAAGGTGATGATGAAGAAGAGGAAGAAATAAAAGAAGGAGGGAAAGGAAAGATTGCAGCGTTATCAGTGTTCTCTACCTTTTTTGTGGCAGAATTGGGAGATAAGACACAGTTGACCGCCATTACTTTTGGAGCAAATGAAGGGCTGGAAGCGGCTTTGCTGGTGTGGATTGCCTGTTCGGTCGGACTTTTTGCGGCAGATATTATTGGTATGATGGTAGGATATCTTTTGAAAAATAAAATGCCGGAAGGTGTATTAAATACGATTGCGTTCTGTATTTTTTCAATATTTGGTATCGTGACTTTAAAAGAAGGTCTGACATTGCTTCTGGGAAACGGGAATGTTTGGGTAATAGGAATGACTGTAGCGGTGGCGGTTGTTTTCGCTATTGTCTGTCTTAAGCTGTGTCGGAAGAAAAAAGCCGTGTAAAGCAGCATTCATAATAAGAAAAAGGCGAATTGAAAAAATAATTATTTTATGAAAAAAGTAGTTGACATTTCTGCTGCTTTGTCATATAATTAAATCTGTTCGAGAGAACAAGATGTGCGTTTAGCTCAGCTGGATAGAGCGTTTGGCTACGGACCAAAAGGTCGGGAGTTCGAATCTTCTAACGCACGTGATTAGGAATCCGGATTGTTTTGAATTATCAAGACAGTTCGGATTTTTTTGTAATGGAAAGGAAAGAAAAATGAAAAATGGAACAAACACACAGGCTATGGGAACGGAAAAGATTCCCCGTCTCCTGGCAAGGCTGGCAATTCCGACGGTAGTTGCTCAGATAATCAATCTTTTGTATAATATTGTGGATCGTATTTATATAGGCCATATACCGGATATAGGGGCAGCAGCTTTGACTGGTGTTGGTTTATTCGCGCCAATTTTGATGCTGATCAATGCATTCGCAGTACTGGCTGGATCGGGCGGTGCTCCGCGGGCGGCAATTTTTATGGGGAGACAGCAAAAAGAAGAAGCGGAAAAAATCATGGGAAACTGTTTTTCACTGCTTCTGAGACTGGCGGTGCTGTTGACGGTATTGTTTTATTTCTTTGCGCCTCAGCTATTGCGTATGTTTGGAGCCAGTGATATGACACTTCCATATGCCGTTTCTTATGCAAGAATCTATATTCTTGGGAGTATTTTTGTGTTGGTGGTAATGGGAATGAATCCTTTTATTACGACACAGGGATTCGCAAAGATTAGTATGATGACGACGATAATAGGAGCTGTGCTGAATATCATCCTGGATCCGATTTTTATATTTGTGCTTGGGATGGGAGTAAAAGGCGCAGCGCTTGCTACGGTTTTGAGTCAGGCGGTTGGCGCAGTCTGGATATTGAAATTTTTATCCGGAAAAGAAACGATCCTTTGTTTGAAAAAAGAAAATTTGAAGTTGGAGAGCAGTGTGCTTATGCCTTGCCTTGCTCTTGGAATATCCAGTTTTGTTATGCTGTCTACAGAAAGTATTCTGGCAGTTAGTTTTACATCCAGTCTTTCCAGGTATGGAGGTGATATTGCGGTTGGTGCGATGACGATTATTACCAGTGTCAGTCAGCTGGTGACTCTGCCGCTTCAGGGAATTTGCCAGGGAGGACAGCCGATCATTAGTTATAATTATGGAGCGCATAATCCGAATCGAGTAAAGGAGGCCTTTTTTACACAGTTTAAAGTAACGGTATCTTTTACCATATTGTTTTGGGGTATCATGATGATTTGTCCGCAAATATTTGCGGGAATCTTTTCGAGTAATAAAGAATTGGTACAGTACACGTCCTGGGCGCTTAGAATATATATGGCGGGTATTTTTTCAATAGGGTTTCAGGTATGCTGCCAGCAGAGTTTTATGGCACTTGGACAGGCAAAAGTCAGCTTGTTTCTTGCATGTTTGAGAAAACTTGTTCTTTTGATACCACTTATTTTTATCCTTCCGAATTTTATGGATAATAAAGTATTTGCAGTATTTCTTGCAGAACCTGTGAGTGATGTGATTGCAGCACTGGTTACTACAATAACTTTCTTGAAAAAATTTAATGGAATACTAAAAAAAGAAACATGGTAAATGCCATGTTTCTTTTTTAAATACGTGCGTTAGAAGATTCGAACTCCCGACCTTTTGGTCCGTAGCCAAACGCTCTATCCAGCTGAGCTAAACGCACACACTGTTCTGACGAACAATGAATATTATACAATGTAATGCAAATATTGTCAATATATAAAATGAAAAAGTTTTTCATTTTTATAGAACTGTTTTGCAGAAGCTTTATATGGCGAAAGAGGGGCGATAGATATCGCCTCTCTTTCTTGATAATGGCATAGTATATAGATAAGGAAAGGTTATAAAGGTTAACTTATATTAGATAAGTTCTTTTTCTGCTGCTTTGATGATCTTGTTAGCTTCTGCAACTAATTCAGGAGATGCTTCGAAGTCACCATCTTTTTCGATTAATTCACGTGCACGTTCTTCAGCACGAATGTCGATAGGAACTTCACCACGTTTAACCCAATCAGCCCAAACACTGTCGAATCCGATATCTGGCTGGAATACTTCATCATATAAGTGGTCAACTGTGTGTTCCTGTACGAAGAATGTTTCACCTTCGTTAATAACAGATTCAAGAGCTTCAAGTCCGAGTTCTTCTTCTGTATATTCCATAGCACGCTGTGACTTACGAATGATAGCCATCATTTCGTTGTCAAGTACGAGCTGTCCAAGTGAGCAAGCCATATTACTTGCAAGACAACCAAATCCGGTAATAATAGTAGCGCTCTGCATGCTTGGAAGAAGACCGTTCTGCATTTTTTCGTAAGCTGCCTGTTCGTCCATAGTACAAGAAGTAGTTGTCATACCGTAAACATCAGTCATGAATCCGATGTGGTTAGCAAGCTGTGTACAAAGAGTACTGGAGATACCTGTCTCTGGAAGTCCGAGGATACTCTGAACATTTCTCATGTTAGCGAAGAATGTTCTGGAACCATAGAACAGTACACAACGTGGGTTGATTAAGTAAGAAACACAAGCGAAACCAAGGATTTCAGCATGTGACTGAGCAACAGTTCCTGCAACTGACAATGGAGAAGTTAAACCACCCATTGGAGCGGAAAGAACGCTGGTAGGGATTCCTGCACCAATGATATATTTCATGGTATCTGTAATTTCTTTTGGCAGGTACAGTGGGGATTCAGGTGAGATACCAACCATACCAACTGGGTTTTCAGCATCGCATTCACCGTTTCCGTAAAGTTTGAATAATTCAGCAATGTATTTTGCGTTACTTGCCATAGAAACACCAGGACCATAGATAGGTTTTCTGGAGTACTGGAACAGAGTAGCTGTCTGCTGAAGCTGTGTAATGGCAGAAGGAACATCTGATGGGTAAAGTAATGCACATGGGATGTCCAGTTCTGGCAGCTGGTTCATAACACGAATTGTGTCAACCAGGTCTGTTAATAAACCATTACGTTTTGTTTTTGCGATAGGATCCAGGATCCAAGGTGCTCCACCTGTACTGTGTGTAATTGTTTTGTAAAGTTCTGCAACTGTTTTCTTACCAGAAGCATGGCAGGTAAATGTAACCTGCTGTTTTAAGTTTTTTATTGTTTCATCGATTAATGATTCACTGAATAAGATGCGGTCGCCTTTTTCTGTACAACCGTGTTCGCATAAAGCTTTTCTGATTTCAGGATCGTCAACTTTCATACCGATTTTGGCAAGAATGTCAACACTGTACTGGTGAAGGTATTTCACCTGTTCCTGATTTGCATAAGTAAGTTCTGGTCTATACATATCAAAACCTCCAAAGTATATAGTTTTAAAAAAATCATAAACGTGATGTGTTGTTTATATTGTACAAGTGCATTATGAAAAAGTCAAGCGTTTTATGAAAAAAATATTTTATTTTCATTTTAATAAAAAAACAATTGAAATATTTTCATATATATAGTAAAAATAAAGTGTAATATTTTATTTCCATATAATAAGTAATGGTGTATAATAAAAGCATTAAATTAAGAAAGATGAGGTCATTATGGGAAATTTAGATACAATAGGGACAAGCATCCGTCGTATAAGAAAGTTAAATAAGAGAACTTTACAACAGCTGGCAAATGAGACGAACTTATCTGTGGGATATTTAAGTAATATAGAAAGAAATGTTACAAGCCCTACTTTGACAAATCTTCAAAAGATTTGTGAAGTACTGGACACTTCTCTGGGGGATCTGATTGAACGAAATGCTCAGGATCGTGTCATTATTAAAAAAGAAGACAGAGAATCGTATATTGACAATATGGAGGATATGAAAATTGATATTGTCGATTTTGGAATCGATAAAGTATCTTTTCTGGTGGTAGAACTGGAACCGGCATCTCATACAAAGGAAGAACGTTGGACACATGAGTTTGATGAAGTGGGAATTGTAATTGACGGCCAGCTTACAGTTATGATGGAGAATGAAGAGATTGATCTAAATGAAGGGGACGCTATTTATATAAAAGCAAATACAAAGCATAGTTTCTACAACAAAAGCACGACGGAAATGTCAAGATCTCATTGGACCAGAATAGAAATTAGCGATGATGCTGATGAATGTGAAAAATAGAAGCTAATTATCATAAGTATAAAATGAAAGAAATCGGGTTTTCGGTATTATAAATAAGAAACCCGATTTCTTTTTGCTATAACGGATATCAAATTGTATAGAAAATGGAATAAAGAGAGATAATTATAGTTGACTTTATACAAAAACTATGTTATTATTTCACTAAGTCATAAACGTGAAAAAAATAATAAAATTTCACAAGGAGAAAAAGTGATGGATTTAATTAGAGAGAGACAATTAAAAGCATGTAAACTTTTAAGAGAAAACGGTTTTGACAAAGCGGTAATCGGTGATCCGATGTCAGTAAACTACCTTACAGGAATTCATATCACACCATATGAGCGTTTCTACGCACTGGTAGCTGATGCAAAAGAAGAAACATTTGTAATGATGGTTCCAAGTGTAGATACAGACTGTATGAAAGGTGTTGTTCCTGAAAAAACATACCTTGATGAAAACGGTCCGGCAGCACTGATCAAAGAAA
>CAKRON010000038.1 GCA_934373455.1 uncultured Marvinbryantia sp. | reverse complement strand
ATCTGCAATGTAAATTGCATTTTCTATAGACGTTAACATGTCTTTCATGGTACAGACTCCAAAAGAAATGCTAAGCGGAATTCCTTTTACGTAGGTCTGCTTCATTTTTTCTCTTAATCTGTCTACTATATTCTGTACCTGTATTTCATCTGTATTTGTCAATATCATCAGAAATTCATCTCCTCCCATGCGGAACATTACTGCCTGATCTGCCAGCACATCTTTTAATAGCTGTGCTGTAGACCTGATCATTTCATCTCCAACATAGTGTCCATACGCATCATTGGCATGCTTTAATCCATCGCAGTCGGCTGATATGATACTGATTGGAAAATACTGTGGCTTTATTTCATTTTCTTCCCAATACTCCAGATAACGTCTATTAAAAAGTCCTGTCATGATATCTGTCTGTGCATATGCTTCCAGTTGCTTCTGAAGCTTTATCCTGTCAGTAACAATATTTATCAGTCCAACGATGCCGATGATTCTGCCGTTTTTATTTTTTACCGGATTCTTGATAATTTCAAGGAACTCTGTCACACCATCTATACAGGTTTCGATAACATATTTACATCCTATTCCGGTTTCGAGAAGTTTTTTATCCTCCTCATATGCCTTTCGCGCATTTTCTTTGTCCTTTCGAATCTCCATATCCGTTTTTCCGCGAATGCTCCATGCTTCTGTATCATCGTGAATAATATGATTCCAATAATGCGTACAAAACAGATATCTGCACTGAGTATCTTTGAAATAAATATTGGAAGGAAGTTCTTTTAACATCGTCTCAATAAATTCCCAGTCAATATTCACATTATCAAAATCCATTTCTTCTATCAAACTAACATCCATGGTTTTATCCCCCAAAAAATTCGTCATTATCATTAACTCTATTTTCATGCAAATTCAGGTATCAGTCATTCAAGCGGCATAGTTTTTTTTAGTATATCATACCTCTGGTCTATGTTGTATCTACATCATACATTTTTGTCTATTCAACAATATAAAAACAGAAAAACATAGAAATAGCCGCCCTGCTCACTTCACTGATAATGAACAGACGGCTACGTCTTATTTAACACTTATATGTTCTGCCACAACTCCTGCAAATACTCTATGCCCTTCTGCATCCATATGCTCCTGATCGTCTTCGCTACACTTCACGTAGTCTGCTGCACGAAAGAAATCTACTCCGTACTGCTTCGCAATTTTCTCATAGACATCTCCCAGCTTTTTGGATACTTCAACGGATTCCGGTGAAAATTCCTGATCGAATTCTTCTTCCCAGACTCGTTCTCCAAGAAAAATCGGGGATATCAGAAGAATTTTACTATCAGGCGCAAACTGTTTTGCCTGGTCCAAGAGGCACATGATGCCTTTTCCGATCACTTCTGCTGATGCAGAAAATACCGTTTTGCAATCATTGGTTCCCAGCATCAGTATAATCTGCTCTGGCTGTCTATGCGTCTCCAAAAGGGCAGGAAACAGTTCCACACCTTTTCGTCCCTGTCTTAACGGATCTTCAAATATGGTAGTTCTCCCGCATAATCCCTCTTCGATTACCCGGACTCCCTGATCTTTTAACTGCTCCTGCAGGACACTTGTCCATCTTACGCCCCACGGGAAGCGGCTTCCATCCTTCGGATTATATCCCCATGTGTTTGAATCGCCAAAACAAAGTACGTCTGTCATTTTTTCTCCCCATCTATGCTTTCTGTTTATTCTGCACTTCATACTAACATAGTAGGTTGATAAATAAAAATAATTTCTTTTTATACTCAGATATAGAAAAATTTAATATAGGCTTGATATCGTATTCTCAGTTGGATAATCTCAACACCTGAAGAAGTTTTTTCATTCTGTGATATCGTTCCTCAAACTGAGCATAAAAGTCGGTATTATAATTATAAGCAGTCAGATAACAGGTATTCAATAAATAGACCTCCAGTTCTTTTGTCAACTGCTCATCTTTCGCCTGACTGGTCAGTTTTCTCACTTCTTCTAACAGATTGTGCCATTTCCCGATATATTCCTCATATTTCTTCAGATTCGGAAGACCGATCCATTTACTGACTTTCACTTTTGTCTTGTTTTCTTTCGGGCATTCCTGACTCTGAAGAAAATATCGAAAACTTCCATCTTCTTCATAATAACGTCCCAGCGGGAACAGACGACAGACTCCTGGGCGAAAATCATGAATACAGCACCGACCATTATCTGTCAAAAAAGCACATTTTTCTTCTTCACCTTGCATCATAAGATTAGGCAGCACTATACCGTCTACCATATTCCATTCCACAAATTTCCCAACCAGATCAGGAAATGCAATCCCAAGTCCTGCTGAAAGGCAATAGCTGTCATAAGGATCCAGAACAATGGATTCGCCCATTCCGCTGCAGCACTGAGAACAGCCCTTACATCCACCACAATCTGTTTTTACCATGTCATTTGCTATATATAATTTCTTCAAATCTTCTGCTAATACTTCTCGTCTCATTTTCCAACTTTACTGCATCTGCAGTTATCCTTTACTCAAATTTATTTCACATCTGAGTGTACTGTATCTTCTTCATTCCGTCAATAAGATTACATCAGATGTGAGGTGACTCCCACCTCTTCAGGGGTGGTGAGGATCAAATTAGTATCAGTGGTGGGAGTCAATCTCCCATCTGATATAGCCTCCGGCAGGATTGCAGAGATGCGCAAAAGAAATATGTCATGCTTTGCATGACGCGCATCTCGCAGCAAGAATGCCGAGGCATTCTTGAATTCTTCATTGACCAGTTCCACACTAAATGCTAGAATAAACTTAAATCAATGCATATTTGAAAGGAGTTGACTCATATGAAGAAAAAAACCCTTTTACTTTACATACTGGCTTTTGCCATGATGTTTTCCTTTAGTGGCTGTCGTTCAAAAGTTGCAGAGACAGAATCCGAAAGTGAAACCATTACAGAAACAGAGAAAAAAACGGAGAAACAGACTGAAAAGAAAACAGAAAAGCAATCTGAATCTCAGAAAGCAACTGAAAAGAAGACTACACAGACCACTGAGAAGAAAAAGACTGCTACTACTGAAAAAACCACAGTAAAGCCGTCTACTATTAATAATAATACGAATACATCCGAAAGTCAGAGTCAGACAAACGCAAACGCCGGTACACAGATGTGCCCATACTGTTATCAGCAGATCTCTCTTGCTTCGGATGGTCAGGGAAGTACCATTTATGCAAATCATGTTGCGCAGGAAAAGGCATGGTCCGAATATATGGAATCTTCCAATACTCAGACTACTCCATCCACTGAAGCGCCGTCTTCGAATAATGATGTTGCTCAGTGCCCATACTGTTCACAATGGTTTACTATATCTGATGGAAGCTACAACAGCCATATCAGCGCAGAGACTTCCGGTTCTTCCGATTATATTACATGCCCACTTTGTGGAAACACATATCAGAAGGGTATCGAATATGATACACATTATTGCACCGGTATCAACCACGAATAAGCAACTATTTCCATAAAGAGAAGGAGCGGTTAGTCTATAACCGCTCCTTCTCACTTTTCATTTTTTTATTTTCTTAAATCAATACTTTTTTGCACCTGCCCATCCAGGTCCTTAATAGAAAAAACTCCGTCTTCCAGAATTGCATAAGTTGCCGGATTTCCACCCTTCGGAATCGACACTGAGCCAGGATTCAGGATATATTGCTCGCCCGCTTTTTTAGCTTCATAAATATGTGTATGTCCATGAATCAAAATATCTCCCGGCATCAGTGGAAGCATATGTTGTTCATTGTATACATGTCCATGTGTCGCATATATGCGTAAATCTCCTTCCGCCAGAAGACTATAATCTGCCAGAATCGGAAACTCCAGTACCATCTGATCCACTTCGGTATCGCAATTCCCTCTTACTGCACAGATTTGCTCTTTAATTTCATTTAACATAGGGATCACTTTTTTCGGTGCATATTCCTTTGGCAGATCATTCCGTGGTCCATGATATAAAATATCGCCCAGAATCCACAAACGTTCTGCATTCTCTTTTCGATAACATTCCAGCATCTTCTCACAATAGTATGCCGATCCATGTATATCCGATGCAAACATCAGTTTCATTTCTTTCCTCCATTTACACTTCTTCCAGAGGAATCACGTGTCTCATCAGATCCTCCAGTACTTCTCTTTCTCTGGTAAGCACTACCTGTCCATTTTCCCGAATCATAATTTCTGCCGGGCGAAGACGATTATTATAATTGGATGCCATTGTAAACCCATAAGCTCCTGCATCCAAAATACCAAGCACATCGCCTTTTCTGATCTCAGGCAATTCACGGTCTTTCGCAAGGATATCTCCACTCTCGCAGATATTTCCCACAATTGTCACTGTTTCTGTCGTTTCAGATGGTTCTTCGCTCTCACGGTATATTTCCACCCCATGATAAGAATCATACATAATAGGTCTCTGCAGAACATTAAATCCACAGTCACATCCCACAAACTTCTTATCATGATTATGTTTTACAGCATGAACCGTCGAAAGAATTACATTGCTTTCTGCGGAAATATAACGTCCCGGCTCAATACGGAATATAATCTGTTCACCATATTCTTCAGCGAATTTATATAATGCTGCATCTACTGCCTGTCCAAGTTCTTTTAAATCCAATGGAGCTTCATCAAACTCTTTCTTATATGGGATACCAAATCCACCTCCCATATCGACAAACCGCAGCCCTTTAAATTGTTTTGCGATTTCAAATAATGCTGCAATACTTGCCACAAATGCCTCTCCGGTCATAAACAGAGAACCAATATGCTGATTAATGCCGATCAGTTTTAAATTGTATTTTTCGATCAGTTCTTTCACCTGTGGAATATATTTCGGTTCTATACCAAACTTTGTCTTCTTACCTGCTGTCACTACTTTTTCGTGATGTCCGGCGCCCACACCAGGATTAAAACGAATTGAAACCTCATGTCCCGGTGCTATCTGACCCAACTGCTCCAGCTGACTTAAAGAATCCACACTGATTACTACGCCTTCTTTTACTGCATATTCCATTTCTTCTGCCGATACATTGTTGCAGATATAGAAGAT
The DNA here is from genome assembly GCA_934373455.1 of uncultured Marvinbryantia sp. Taxonomy (GTDB): domain Bacteria; phylum Bacillota; class Clostridia; order Lachnospirales; family Lachnospiraceae; genus Marvinbryantia. Next base: position 16,357 of record CAKRON010000038.1, on the reverse strand, counting down.
CTGATCAGAAGTAAATCCTGCCTTCTTCTCCATATAAATTTCACCAGGAGACATCGCATCTACTTCTAATCCTTCTGAATGTATTACCTGAAGAAACGCAAGTCCACAGTTGGCTTTTGCCGAATAGTCTACAACAAACTTCGGATAGGTAACAAGATTTTTCAGATCACGGCAGCGCTGTCTTAAAATTCTTTCGTTCGTCACATATAGCGGGGTACCATATTTTTTAGCCAAAGCAACCGGATCCTGATCTTCCCAGAAATTCATCTGATCTGTTACTTTGGTATATATCTTATTCATTTGTTCCATCCTCCTTGAAAAATACAACTCTCATTATAACTCTCTATTGACTTATTATAATGATGGCTGTAAAATTTGTATAATGAATTTTATAAAAACGTTTATTTACAATTTCGATAAGAGGTATCTATGAATATTGAGAACTTAAAGACATTTATAACACTTTCCGAATTGAAGAATTTTACCCAGACTGCTGACCGTTATTTTATCGTACAGTCTACTGTTACCAACCGGATTATGGAGTTGGAAAAGGAACTTGGCAAGAAGCTTTTCATCCGCAACCGAAAGAATGTAGAACTAACCGAAGAAGGTCAGCATTTTCTTGCTTATGCCAAGAGAATTGTGGCACTGGAAGCCTCTGCCATCGAAGAACTCAGCATGCTCCATACCTTTTCGGAAAACTTACGAATCGGAACGGTAAATACCGTATATGACTGTTATCTGATAGGTCCGATCACTACTTTTGTCAAGAATCACAAAGATATTTCCGTTAAGGTTATTGTGGATCATTCCGGTCCATTGCTCCGTATGCTGCAAGATGGTACTGTTGATGTAGCTTTCTCTTATGTTCCTTTGAAAAAGACAGGCTTTATCTGCAAACCATTTTTGTCTGATGATCTTTTACTTGTGACTTCACCGACGCATACTGAATACAAAGATGGTATCACGCAAGACCAATTAGCAGAGATCAACTATCTGTACTGTGATTTTATGGTACATGATAATGGAACATTTATCCGAGATCTGTTTCCAAAGAATTTTTCTTTCCCATTTGAAATTGATAAACTGACCCATCTTCCACATTATTTGATGGAAGGCTTTGGTTATACGTTTCTTCCAAGAAGCCTGGTTCAGCCTTATCTGGATGATGGATCACTGATCTCTGTTCCTTTAAAAGACTTCACTGCTCCGGAAGTCCAGAGTTTTGTTATTGTTCCGGAAAGTAAGTCCGACGTATTATCTATCCAGCGTTTTCTTCATGAATTACCAGAAGAGGAGACTGTATTATGAAAAAAATGAAACGCTTTCTGGCTCTCATCACTGTTGTTATACTGGTTCTGCTCTACGCTGCCACACTCATTTTTGCTTTGATCGACAGTCCATGGGCATTTTCTATGTTTAAAGCCTGTATTGGCATGACCGTAATTCTTCCGGCTCTGTTGTATATTTATTTTTGGATTTACAAAGTATTAAATAAAAATTCAGATGACGACACGAGATCTGGCAAATAGCCTGCATCAGCAAAAAAGCCGATTTGCATTTTATTATGCAAACCGGCTTTTATTTTACCCAGATTCTTTATTTCACATTTCTGAAAATAATATCGTGTCTTCCTGGACCATTGGATACCATTGTAATCGGGAAGCCAATCTGTTCTTCTACGAATTCAATGTATTTTCTACAATTTTCCGGAAGTTCTTCATATGTCTTAATACCACGTATATCGCATCTCCATCCTGGAAGTTTCTTCAGAACTGGTTTTGCTTTTTCCAATTTTGCGGTAGTCGGGAAGTCTGTTGTTACTTCTCCGTCAATTTCGTAACCTACACATACCGGAATTTCATCCAGATATCCCAGTACATCCAGTACCGTAAATGCTACATCTGTAGTTCCCTGGATACGGCATCCGTACTTAGATGCAACACAGTCGAACCATCCCATACGTCTTGGACGTCCTGTGGTTGCGCCGAATTCTCCGCCGTCTCCACCTCTCTTACGAAGTTCGTCTGCTTCATCACCGAAAATCTCGCTGACGAATGCACCTGCTCCTACTGCACTGGAATAAGCCTTAACAACAGTTACAATCTTCTGAATCTCATATGGCGGGATACCAGCTCCGATTGCACCATATGCAGCCAGAGTAGATGAAGAAGTTACCATTGGATAGATTCCATGATCCGGATCTTTTAATGAACCCAGCTGACCTTCTAACAGAATCTGTTTGCCTTCTTTTATTGCATTCCACAGATATGCAGAAGTGTCACATACAAATGGCTCTACCATCTTTTTGTATTCATGAAGTTCTTCCATCAAGTTTTCCGGTTTCAGTTCCGGTTTGTGATAGAGATGCTTCAGTATTACGTTTTTCTGTTCACAGATACGTACTACTTTTTCTTTTAACAGCTCTTCATCAAACAGTTCGCTTACCTGGAAACCAATTTTTGCATATTTATCTGAATAGAATGGGGCAATTCCTGACTTTGTGGAACCAAATGATTTTCCGCCAAGACGTTCTTCCTCATACTGATCAAATAAAATATGATAAGACATCACCATCTGTGCTCTGTCAGATACCAGAATCTTTGGCATCGGAACACCGCGATCCACAATACTCTTTACTTCATTGAATAACACAGGAATGTTCAGGGCAACACCATTTCCGATAATGCTTGTTGTGTGATCATAGAACACACCTGACGGCAATGTATGCAATGCAAATTTACCATAATCATTTACGATTGTATGTCCGGCATTTGCTCCACCCTGGAAACGCACGATAATATCTGCTTTCTCTGCGAGCATATCTGTGATTTTACCCTTACCTTCATCTCCCCAGTTTGCTCCAACTACTGCCTGTACCATAATTTCCTCCATTTACTACGCTATTAACTACCTGAAAAGATTTCTTTCCAGGCAGTCTACACACTTATATTAATTGTACCATGGGTATTATATCGCAAAGTGTATCTGTTGTAAAACACTTTTTTATACGTTTATCTCAGCTTTCATTCCCAGCACTTCTTTATTGGCTTCCAGAACAGGATTTACAACATCTCTCAGGAAAACTTCTACCTGACGAGGTGCTCTTCCCACATATTTGGAAGGATCCATAGATTTCTGCAAATCTTCCAGGGTCAGATTGAATGCAGGATCTGCTGCAATCAGTTCCAGAAGGTTATTGTCTTTTCCTTCTACTTTGACTGTTTTACCTGCTTCCATAGACAGCTCACGGATTCTTTCATGAAGCTCCTGTCTGTCGCCGCCTGCTTTTACAGCATCCATCATGATGTTTTCTGTTGCCATAAACGGAAGTTCTGCCATCATATGTTTTTCAATTACTTTTGGATACACTACAAGACCATCTACAACATTCAGGCAAAGATCCAAAATACCATCAATAGCAAGGAATCCTTCCGGTACGGAAAGTCTCTTATTTGCTGAATCATCCAGTGTTCTTTCAAACCACTGTGTTGCTGATGTGATCGCAGGATTCAGTGCATCACATAATACATATCTGGAAAGGGAAGCGATTCTTTCACTTCTCATTGGGTTTCTCTTATATGCCATAGCTGAAGATCCGATCTGTGTCTTTTCAAACGGTTCTTCCACTTCTTTTAAGTGCTGCAAAAGACGGATATCATTGGACATCTTATGCGCGCTGGCTGCAATACCTGCCAGAACATTCAGAACTCTTGTATCCACTTTTCTGGAATATGTCTGACCGGATACAGGATAACATGCTTTAAATCCCATTTTTTCTGCAATCATCGGATCAATCTTATCAATTGTTTCCTGATCACCTTCGAATAATTCTAGGAAGCTTGCCTGTGTTCCTGTGGTTCCTTTGCTTCCCAGAAGCTTTAAGGTGCCAGAGACATAAGTCAGATCTTCCAGATCCATCATAAATTCCTGAAGCCAGAGCGTTGCTCTTTTTCCTACTGTAGTAGGCTGTGCAGGCTGAAAATGAGTAAATGCCAGTGTCGGCTGATTCTTATATGTATCTGCAAATTTTGCCAGTTCCGCAATCACATTCACTAATTTTTTACGAACCAGCTTCAACGCTTCCGCCATCACGATGATATCTGTATTATCGCCTACATAGCAGGAAGTTGCTCCCAGATGAATGATACCTTTTGCCTTTGGACACTGTACTCCATAAGCATATACATGAGACATAACATCATGACGTACAATCTTTTCTCTTTCCTTTGCCACATCATAATTAATGTCTTCTGCGTGAGCTTTTAATTCATCAATCTGTTCCTGTGTAATATTCAGGCCAAGTTCTTTTTCAGTTTCAGCCAGTGCAATCCACAGTTTTCTCCATGTTCTGAATTTCATATCAGGTGAAAAAATGTACTGCATCTCCTTGCTTGCATATCTTTCTGATAATGGACTCTGATATCTGTCGTTCATATTTTACAACATCCTTTCGTTTATATAATACTCTTTTATTTCAAGAATGCCGCAGCATTCTTATTTCTCATATTCGCCACGGATATCATCCTTCGGCGGCTCCATTGGATAGTTTCCGGTAAAACAGCCTTCACAGATATCCAGACCATCTACCAGTTCTTTTAATCTTTCAATTCTCAAGTACCCAAGACTGTCTGCCCCAATCATCTGACAAATCTCTTCCACTGAACGGTTATAGGCAATAAGTTGTTCTCTTGCCGGCACATCAGTTCCAAAGTAGCATGGCCATAAAAATGGCGGTGAGCTGACACGCATATGTACTTCCGTTGCTCCTGCCTCGCGCAGCATCTTTACAATACGGTCACTGGTTGTTCCGCGGACAATTGAATCATCAATCATAATGACTCTTTTTCCTGCTACTGCCTCACGCAAAACATTTAATTTTATCTTTACGCTGGATTCTCTGGTACTCTGCTTCGGTTTTATGAATGTTCTTCCTACATATCCATTCTTCACAAAAGCTGTTCCATAAGGAATCCCGGATTCCATCGCATAACCCATGGCCGCTGCATTACCTGATTCCGGTACACCTACCACAATATCCGCCTCCACCGGTGAATCCATTGCCAGAAATTTTCCTGCTCTGATTCTTGAGCCATATACACTGACACCATCTATATGACTGTCCGGTCTCGCAAAATAAATGTACTCAAAAATGCAACGCGCCTGCTGCTCCTTTGGCAGACACATCGAAGTATCTGATTTTATTCCATTTTTTGTAATTGTCACTACTTCTCCCGGTTCAATATCCCGGATATATTCTGCCCCCAGCGTCTCCAGCGCACAAGTTTCTGAAGTAATAATGTAGGCATTCTCTCTTTTCCCGATACAAAGCGGCTTAAATCCATACGGATCTCTGGCTCCGATCAGTTTTCTCGGTGACATAATTACAAGGGAATAGGCTCCCTTAATCTTCTTCATGGCATTTAACACGGCACTTTCAACGTCCTTTGTATTCACACGTTCCCGTGCAATGTGATATGCCACCACTTCTGAATCAATGGTTGTCTGAAAAATAGCTCCGGAGTATGCCAGTTCTTCCCGTAATTCCGGTGCATTGATCAGATTTCCGTTATGAGCGAGTGCGAGCGTACCTTTTACATAATTCAGAACCAATGGCTGTGCATTCTCTCTTGTGCTGGCTCCGGCAGTAGAATATCTGACATGTCCAACGCCGATATCTCCCTTCATCTGATCCAGTTCTTCTCCGGTAAATACTTCGTTTACCAGTCCCATTCCTTTGAAAGAACTTACTTTCCCTTTCGGTCCATTTGTTTCACTGACTGCGATACCACAGCTTTCCTGTCCACGGTGCTGCAATGCAAACAGTCCATAGTAAATTGACGCCGCTACATCTTTTCCATCCAAGTCATATATCCCAAATACGCCACATTCTTCACGCAGCTTTTCTTCTACTTCCATCTGCTGATGGATCCCTGGTTTTTTCATAAGACATCTCCTCATAATGTGTTATTCCAACTCTAACATCATAACTTATGAAAATTCAAAATACAAGCCATAAATCACAATCCACAGCCGGTATTCTGTAAATATTCTTTCTTCATCTGTTCAATCTTATCTTTCCAGACCTCCGTCTTGCCACTTTCTGAATCCCTTGAAGCCCCTTCCTGCATGATATTTTTGGTATCTTCCCACAGCTCCATTGCATTTCGCCGATCTGCTTTTATCTGCTCCAGTCTCTGTCTGTACTGTTTTTCTGTCAGGAATAAAGGAAGCATTCGAAGATATTTTTCATATACTTTTTTAGACTTCATTACATTCCATGACTCCCACAGACATCTTGCAGCTTCTTCAAATTCAAATAATCTGGCATACGCCGCCGCCATATTCTCCAGAACGGCAGCATAAAACTGCATCCCCATTTTCCCGTTTTTTCTCTGCATAATAATTTTTTCATATTCCTGCAGCGCAATCACATACCGTCCAAATTCCACCAGATAATCCGCTTTCATTTTTCGGCGCACTTCCTCTGCTTCCTGCAGAATCTCGCTGAATTGTTCCTGAAACAACTTCAACTCCTGTTTATCAAGATATCCACATTCCTGAAATATCGACAGAATAAATTCCGTCGGATTTTCTCTTTCCAGTGCCCGGAGCAATCTGCCCTGTAATTGGGTAAGTCCAAGTTGTGAACCAACCCATTTGCTTAAATGTTCATTGATGACAGATTCATCTATCAGATAGATATACTGGCTGAAATAATAGCATAATTCTTCCAGCGAAAATATATTTCTTCCAATACTTTCAATATAATACGGCCGACCGGCACATTCTGTTCTGCAGAGATAATATCTGCTCATAATCTAGTTCTCCTTTTATTCCAGATTCAGGACACTTTCCCACACCAGTCCCGATGATGGGAAAAACTCCCCAAATCCCATATCTTTTACGATCACTTTACAAGTGACTGCCGAAAGATATTCCAAATTTATCTGCAGTCTGGTTGTTTTAGGCGGGCGCTGGGGTAGCCCATTTAATACAATCGTAAAACTGTTTGTTTCTGCATTTCTCATAGAGCGGGCATACAGTACCAGTTCATCGCCTTCATCCATAAGAATTTCACATCTGCACTGTGCTTCATACCAGTTTATTCCTGCGCTGATCAGCATATATTCGCTTTTCTTTCCACGTATTTCCATCTGCATGCTGATATTATTTTCTATCATATCTTCGCTTTCATAAAGCCAGGCATCCAGATTTCTGCCGATATGAAGTTTCCTGCACATAGCATAGCATGCGCCTTTTGTATACAAATTTCTTCCCTGAAATACATGACGTTTTCTACATAAATACTGCAGCGAATCTACTGCCCAGTTCTTGTTAAACTGATCTCCGATCAAAAACGTAGATGATACGATCTCTCCCTGAAATGTGTTCTGTATCAGCTGCAGGAACTTCTGATCTCTTCTATGGTTCCATTCTTCTGCACTTCTCCCGATCTGACTGCCAAGCTGGATGCTTTCTCCTTGCACCACCTGCACCAGTGCCGGCTTTGTCCGGCGATCTGTTTTCATCAGAAATGCGGTTATCTGAGAATGATCATACTCAAATAAAGCAGATGTATGATTCCATAATTCTTTTTTCTGATTCATAAGATAATAGAAAAAGCTCTCTCGGTAACTCTGCAAAAATATATTTTCTTTTATCATTCCCAGATCTTCACATGCCTGACGTATCCAGCCAATCCACGGCTGACGTACTTCTCTCATGGTAATCATCATGTAAATATCTTCCATATCCGGCATCGGTCTCAGAAATGAAATACAGTTCTTAAGAAACTCGGCAAGTTCCTGAATTTTTTCTTTTCCTTTCTCTCTGAAAAGGCCCTCTGGTGTAGGAATCAGATATTTATCCTCATTTTGTACTATACTGACAGTTTCCGGTTCTCCGGTACGGTCACTGTAATAAGAAATCTGGGAATATTCTTTTTCCAGATCCAGTCCTATAATTGCTTTTCTCATTTGAAGCTCCTGTTTCTTTAATTTAATCTGAAGATGTTCTCCACCAGGTACTGCTGCTGTTCATACCTCTCCATCAGTTCTTCTAACTGCTCTGTGTTCCCTTTTTCATCTGCTGCTATTAACTGATTTATCAGATCATATCTGGAGGAACCCTGACGTCCCAATTCACTCATGCAGGTATAGGACTGCCAATGAATCTCACTGTCTTTTTTGTCCTTTCCTTCTGTAATATACCATGTCAAAGTATCTTTATAAAACATTGTGAATTCTTTTGTATAAATTCCCTCAAATGTTTCCTTAAGCAACACACTCTTTTCTTCCTGATCCTGATATCTGTAATGCAGCACCACATCTTTCCCGGTCGTACTGCGATACTCCAGTATATATTTGTCATTCAAATGATACTGAACTTTCAACTTCTTAGGGAGTTTCTGCATAAAAGCGAAGTGCATTCCTTCTCTTAAATATTTTTCCAGAAGATACATCATCCATTTCTGCTGTCCTGCACTCTTTTCTTTTCTCTCTGTATATCTCTCCAACAACGCTAGTTTGCAGATATCCGGTGTTCCGACAACACCAAGCATATTTCTCTCCATATAGGAAAATACAGACCAGTCCACATGCTTTTCTTTGATAAAAGATTCATACGACATCCAGGTCACATATGCCCGGCAGATTCTGGATTTACCCATTTTCTTCTCATAGGAAGCAAAAATCTCTTCAGTATGTTCTGCACCCTGCTGTACAAATAAAAGCAATACCAAAATTTTTTCTTCCAGTTCATAAGATTCCAGCTTAAAAGTCTTCCCTGCATACCAGATTTCTTTCATCCGCTCCAATGAACCTTCATAATGTTTCATCAAAAATGCCAGCATCTTTTCATCATACAATTTGTTTTCAAAACAATACATGCTAACTGCCAGCAACATTTTCTCATCTTCCCACTTTTCTTCCTCTTCCAGTAATGCATGACACATATGCACCAGAATTTGAAGATCCACTTTTTCCATTCCATAAATACAGATCAGCTGATACAACTCCACATATCTGTCCTGACCGGCCAGAAGCTGCGCTATTTCATGCATCTGTGTTTCAGCCATCGTTTCCAGTTCAAATTCCCGGAAAAATTTCTCTACCATAGGATGAAGCGGATGCGCAGCAAAATACTTCAAAAGATGTTCCATCAGTTCCCTGCGGTAACTGTCCTTTAATTCCGGTATCTTCAGTAGACTCAGATAATTTTCCAGATGTTCTTCATCGATCTGAATATGTCTTTCTTCCTGAATACAATCATGTAGAAGAAACAGCGTTGGATTTTTCAAATACTTTCTGCAGATTTCTTCCAAACGTGGATCTGTCAGGAGATGTGTCACAGTACAAAATTCTTCTGCCGCATAACGCTTTCCATCTCCATCCTCTGCGAGAAGTACATAATCTGGTGTCATAAGCTGCACCTGTGCCATTTCATCATTCAGGCTCACGCATTGCTCCATTTTTAGTGCTTTATGCTCAACAATCAGATTTTTTAAATTCTCCTTGCTGCATCTTACGTCATAGGTAAATAAAACTCTTTCCAGTCCCCTTGCCAGTTCAGTCGTCATAACTTCTTCCGTCAGAAGATCCTGATACAGCAATGCAAAATCATCATTTATCTTTCCTGCTGCCAGTTGTTCTTCCATAAACAACTCCATGACTTTCCGATAACTGATATATGTCTGTTCATCCTTTTCTTTATTTCGGATAATTGCTGCATATATGGCTGCTTTTTTCATTGAATCTAAGGTGTTATGGTATACAAAGTACAATCTGATAGCTTTTGGAAGTTCAGAAGCTTCCAGATGATCCGCTGTCTCTATGAAATATTCATATAAGCCTGTAATTTTCACATCCTGCATGACGCCAAGTACAAACCATTGCGCGTACTTCTTTTCGTTTTTTCTTCCTTCTATTAGCATCCGGCAAATGGCTGTCAACAGATTCCTGGTTGGCGCAAAATGATAGCACGCTGCCAATACTCGAAATAGTATCGGATGAAATGACGGTACACGCTGTGCAAGCTGTGCTGCCTGTCCGCTGATTTCTCTGTCGAAGATATGATACCTGCAAAGAAATGCAAGCAGGTGAATTTCAAATTCATCCATTCTTCGCAGCATCAATGGCTCTTTTTTTATAATCTCATATGCTTCCAGATATAATATCGGGCTTGCGCTTCCCTGACGATATTTGTTCCTGATTTCTTCCAGTCTCTCCCCATCGTTTCGATACATCTGTCCATTTGCCCTGAACATGAGCAACAGGAGCAGCCAGTTTTCCTGGTTTTCCAGATAAAGCTTTTCTATTTCTTTTTTTACATACTCCTGATAATCCGCATCATGATTTTGCATCATGGTTAAATATAGATAACAGCCTTTCCATCTGGCATCTTTCAGTTCTTCCTCTCTTTCCTGAATTTGTCCCAGAAGCAGTTCTGCACCCACAGTATCACCACTTTGGCTTAATACATAACTTTCATATAAATCATATCCTATCTGCTGTCCTTCTGCCAGTCGATAACGTTCCAGCGCCGCCAGTGTCTCTTTTGTCCATTCATCCACACTTATGCTGCCCGTGCGATATTGTATATAAAGAGATTCTATCGTCACCGTTTCCTTTTTCTGTCGGTGCAGCGGCTTTTTCCGAATATCTCCGGATGAATGATTTACTTCTATCAGGCAGCATTTTTCTTCCAATCCGGAAGATAGTGTAATTTTGGCAAACTGCTTCCCTGCATGAAGTTTTTCTTTTTCAATCACAAAACCAATGTGGCAGACACTGCCCAGAAATTCTTCCGTTGTCACCTGTGTCTTTTCCAGCTTCAAGAAATCTGCATCGCAGGTAATCGTTATTACCGCAAATCCCCAGGTATTTTTCTTTAGAACAAATTCTTCTTTTCTCGTTTCTGCAATCCGTTCAAATACCAGATGATCCTGCTCCAGCTCTAATGTAATGCTCTCCTTCTGACCAATTCCAACAAGAAACTGCTCAAGACAGCGATAGGATAATCCTTCTGCAATCAGTCCATCATATAAGATCTGACAGTGTATTCCCCATTTACGCATCATCTTTCGGAAATTGCCAGATACAAACAGTACATACGCTTTTCCAAAATCTTCCTTTGCAAGCGCTGCAAACTCTTCCTGCGTTAAATATACTTCTGCCTCAGAATGATTCGTTTCCTTTTTTCCATCAATTGCAATCCGATAGGGAAGATGATATACACCTGCGGTTGTGTGAAGCAAAAATTCTCCCGTCAGTATATCTCCGGCCGTCAGACCTTTCACATCAGCTTCAAATCGAATGGTTTCCCCTATGCCTGAAAAAGACTCGGGACGCAGTCCGACTCTCGGATTCGTTGACTGTACAAATCCATGTATGCTTTTTTCATTTTCTGACATGACTGAGAACTTTCCAAGAAAGTTTTCATTTTCTAACGTATGGCCTGCTATTTCTTTTTCCGTCAATGTCAGGCTATCCTGAAGATTTTCAAATTTTCCGTTTAATAAATCATTTATTCTCTTTTTCAATCGAATGTTCCCCATAAAGAGCAAAGGAGCTGCATGACAGCTCCCCACTCAACTTTTATTTTAATAATTTTTTTAATTCATCCATAAATGTATTCACATCTTTAAATTCACGATATACAGACGCAAATCTTACATATGCCACAGGATCCAGATCTTTTAGCTGATCCATTACGATTTCTCCAATCGTCTCGCTGCTGACTTCACGCTCTTCCCTGCTAAATACCATATTCTCAATCTGGTCTACAACCCTTGTAATCTGCTGAGCAGAAATCGGTCTCTTGTAGCATGCCCGAATGACACCGTTTTCAATCTTTCTCCTGTCATACTGCTCTCTGTTCTGATCTTTCTTTATCACAATCAGTGGAATTGTCTCTACTTTCTCGTAAGTGGTAAAGCGCTTCCCGCATGCATCACACATACGCCGGCGGCGGATTGAACTATTATCATCCACTGGTCTTGAATCCACGACTCTGGTATCATCCTGATTACAAAACGGACACTTCATCTGCGTCGTCCCCCATTTCATTATATTCCCATATTTAAGTATATCTCAATAGAAGTCTGACTGTCAATTGCATATACTGGTATGGAAGAAATTTTTTCAGGTGCTTTTATGAGATTGTGTGAACTGCGTCAGAAAGAAGTGATCAACATCTGTTCCTGTGCTTCTCTTGGCTGTGTTATCGACGTAGATATTGATCCAAAAAACGGACAGATTCAGGCTTTGATCGTACCTGGACCGGGACGATTTCCATATTTCTGGGGACGAGAACAGGAATATCGAATTCCATGGAACTGTATCTGCCAGATTGGCGATGAAATCATTCTGGTAGAACTGAAAGAACACCGATCTCCTGTTCATTCTTAAACTTATGTTCTCAAATAATTCCGCATAATTTTCAGTGCGTTTTTCTCCAGCCTGCTGACCTGCGCCTGTGAAATTTGTATTTCCTCCGCAACTTCCATCTGGGTCTTTCCTTCGTAAAAACGCATATCAATAATTTTGCGTTCCCGGGCGTTTAGTCTGGACATGGCATCTTTTAATGCAATAGATTCCACCCAGTTTTCTTCTTTATTTTTTTTATCACTGATCTGATCCATTACATAAAGTGCGTCACCGCCTTCCGAATATACCGGATCGTACAGACTCACTGGATTCTGTATTGCATCCATGGCATAGACAATTTCTTCTTTTGCAATGCCAATTTCCTGTGCTATTTCATTAATCGTCGGTTCTTTTAAATGCTTCTTTGTGTATTCTTCCCTGGTATATAATGCCTTGTATGCAGTATCCCGAATGGATCTGCTGACCCTGATTACATTGTTATCTCTTAAATATCGACGTATCTCTCCTATAATCATAGGTACTGCATAGGTAGAAAATTTCACATCCAGTTCTGTATTAAAATTATCAATTGCTTTCATCAAACCAATACAGCCAATCTGAAACAGATCGTCTGCATTTTCATTGCTTCCGGAAAATCGTTTAATTACGCTAAGTACCAGCCTCAAATTTCCTTTGATATACTGCTCTCTTGCTTCTGTGTCTCCCTGCTTGATTTTACAAAATAATGCTTCTTTTTCTGCTTCTGTCAAAACCGGCAGTTTCGCTGTATTTACCCCGCATATTTCCACTTTATTCAGTGCCATCGCAAGAATCCTCCAAAATAATAATTTCTAGTAAAAGAATTCTCACAATTCACACTGATTATTCGATTTCTGTAAAAATATAAAAATTAATAGCCCTTGACAATTTCTTTTCTCAAACGTCCTATGATTTTCTTTTCCAATCTGGAAATATAGGATTGGGAGATTCCAAGTATATCCGCAACCTCTTTTTGTGTCTTTTCTTCCTCATTCTTACTGCCAAGACCAAACCGCATTTGAATAATAATACGTTCTCTTTCTGACAATCTTGAAATTGCCCTGCGAAGCAGCCTGTATTCTACTTCCATTTCCAGATCCCGATATATCACATCCTCATCTGTACCCAGAATATCTGACAGCAGAAGTTCATTTCCATCCCAATCCACATTTAGTGGCTCATCAAAAGAGACTTCCATTTTTGTTTTATTGGTTCTTCTCAAATGCATCAATATCTCATTTTCAATACATCTGGATGCATAAGTCGCCAGCTTTATTTTTTTATCCGGATTATATGTATTGATTGCCTTAATCAGTCCAATCGTACCGATCGAAATCAGGTCTTCTACTCCTACACCTGTATTATCAAATTTTTTTGCAATATACACAACCAGTCTCAGATTATGCTCAATCAATAGTTCTCTTGCCTCTGTACTCGCAGTCCCGGACAAACCTTCAATGGCCTTTGCTTCCTTTTCCGGTTCCAACGGTGGCGGCAATACTTCACTTCCACCAATGTAATGTATCTCACTTCTTTTTCTGCGCATAAATTCTGATACCGGACCAATCATTCGCATCGGTATCTGTTCATGTATTCTTGCATTTGCCAACATTTTTCCATCCTCCTGCTTTCTTTTCCTCTATCATGGATGCAATATCATCTGGTATTCTCCAGTGTGACTGACTGCATATCTGCTGACTGCTGTCAGTACTTCCTGTGTATCCACTGTTTCTTTCTCTTTTTCTACCTGGATTGCATCCAGTTTCAGAACAGGAAGCACACCATGTTTTTTTCCAATACTCTGATAAGGTATGAATGAAAACATGCCGGATGGGCAGGGCACAATTTCCAGATCCAGAAACCTTTGCAATTCTTCTGCTTCTTTCTCTGTCAGCAGTGTCTGTAAAACATCCGCATCAATAATATGTACCGGCTGTCCTGTAACAGGTTGTTTTAACTGATTTCCACTGTCCCATAAGGCTGTGATCCTTTTCTTTTTTCCATGAAGCTTTATCGTTACCGGATAATAAAACTGTTCTTTCTGATTCGTCTTTTGTATTTTCTGCAGGATAAAAAAAGGCAATAAAAGTCCTGCGGCCATACTGTATGGAAATGGCATACGAAAATAGTCCCTTAAAATCTGCCAGCTTCCTTCCGCCAGTAATGACAGCAGGCGAAATATCACTGCTCTATACATTAATTTTTTCCAACCGCACCAGGAATATGAAGCTGCTGCCATTGCAGTTTCTACAACCATGCACCATATACCTGACTGCCACTGCACTTTATAGATTCCAAGCACCATCATCAGGCACATAGCTCCCCCGCCGCCTGTGGCTGTAATCAGGCATCGTATTCTGCTGCACCGTCTCTTTTCCAGTACTGCAATCATTCGCAATATGACATAATTCAGAACCAGATTTTCCAGAAAATAGATATCCAGATAAAACTCGTAGATCAATTCATGCCTCCCGTCTGTTATGTCCCAAGTATACCTGCTTTCCTTTTCGGATTTTGTCAAACGAACGGCACGTTTCTTTTGTATTCACCGATGATTTTCGACAATGAATATTTCGACATATAAAAAAGACAGAAAAGATTTTTCGATCTCTTCTGCCTTTTACAGCTTTCCTGTTCTTATATAATCGGAAACGTCAGTATTGCCTTAAATAAATCTCCGTCAATTTTAATCGTCAATGTTCCTTTCTGCAGCTCTGTCAGACTTCTGGCTATTGACAAGCCAAGTCCGTTCCCTTCCGTTGTTCTGGATCTGTCTCCTCTGACAAATCGTTCCATCAATTCTTCTTCTGATATATTTAATGCCCCCCTGGACGTATTTTTGAATACAATCACTGCATTGTTTCCAATCTGTTCCAATGACAGATACACTCTGGTACCCGCTAACGCATATTTACAGATATTGTTCATCAGGTTATCAAAAACTCTCCACATTCTTCTGCCGTCTGCCAGGATTTTTATTTCATGTTCCGGCTGTGAAGTTACCAGTGTCAGCTCTGCATTCTGTAATTTTTCTTCATACTCACCTCCCGCCTGTGTCAGAAAAATGGAAGCATCACAGGGAACCAGGTTCACTTCCAGATTGCCGGTAGATGCCTTGGATGCCTCCACCAGATCTTCAATCAGTCTCTTTAACCTGACAGACTGACGAACCAGCACTTCTGCATATTCGGTTATTTTTTTATTCTCTGTCTGCTCTTTCCCGATCAGATCTGCATAATTGATGATGGATGTCAACGGTGTCTTGATGTCATGAGATACATTTGTGATCAGTTCGGTCTTCATCCGTTCACTTTTGATCTGTTTTTCTACCGCACGACTCATTCCATCTGCGATACTGTTCAAATCCTCCCCCTGCTTACGAAAATCTCCCCGCATACTACTGGTGTCAATCTGATAGGACAGATCTCCATCTGCCAGTGCTTTAGCGCCTTTCTGAAGCTTTTTTATCATAAGTGCACCGTAAAAAATAATCGGAAGCAGGATCAGTTTTTCTATAAACCATAACAAAGCCAGATTACCAGTGTCATAACTAAATGCTATGATTCCCAGAAATTCCAAAAAGGAAAACATCACTGCTCCCAAAAATACTTTCCAGATCATCGGAAAAGACAACATTGTATTCCACATTCCCCGGAGCATTCTTTTGCAAAGCCGAAATGCTGCCCCGATTACCGTGTGGTTCCACAAAGTCTTTTTCTTTACTCTGACTGCTATACTCATACAAAATCCAAGAAATGTATTTCCTGCAAGCAGTAACCCCACGGCCAGTACAATTAATGTTTCTGCAATTCTTCCTCCCGCCATATCCAGTACAAGACCTAATATACTGCACCAGAAAATCACACAGAGCACCGTAAATAAATCTGACGGTATGCTATAGAATGGACCGGGGCAGATTTCGCTGCTGTCCGGTCTGCGTCCTGCTGCAC
>CAKRON010000037.1 GCA_934373455.1 uncultured Marvinbryantia sp. | reverse complement strand
AGATGCGCGTCATGCAAAGCATGACATATTTCTTTTGCGCATCTCTGCAATCCTGCCGGAGGCTATATCAGATGGGGAATTGACTCCCGCCACTGATACTATTTTGTTCCTCACCACCTGAAGAGGTGGGAGTCATCTCGCATCTGATATAGCTTTTTCTACAAAAAGAATCTCTCTATAATTTCTGCTTATACAGCACCTCTTATAGAAAGATTCCTTTCTCTATAATTTTTCTATTCCGAGTATCTGTTCTGCCCGTCTCATTTCCTCATCCGTTGGTGTCGGCATTCCATTCAGTACATATGGTATCCCAAGTTCTTCCCATTTCGCCCGTCCCATTGTATGGTACGGAAGCAATTCTACTCTGGTAACAGTCTTTAGTGTACTCAGAAAACTTTTCATCTCTTTCAGCTCTTCCATTGAATCTGTCAGTCCGGGTACGATTACATGACGAATCCACATTTCTTTTCCGTGTTCCGAAAGCCATCTGGCCATTTTTAATACCGGTGTATTTTCCATTCCAGTCAGCGCCTTATGCTTTTGCGGATTCATTTCTTTCAAATCAAGCAGTATCAGATCTGTTACATTCATCAGTCTGGCAAAGTCTTCTTCTGACAATCTGGAAGTGCCAAAGATACTCCCTGATGTATCCAGTGCTGTATGAACATTCTTTTCTTTTGCCAATGTAAATAGCTCTGTTACAAATTTCCACTGTAAAAGAGGTTCACCACCACTAACCGTAATACCGCCATGTGTCTTTCCTTTTTTCTTCCAATAATTTCTGTAACGGTAGGCCTGTGCAAAAAGCTCCCGGGATGTCCACCAACTGCCACCCTCCATTTTCCATGTTTCTGGATTGTGACAGTACTGACACCGCATCGGGCATCCCTGCAAAAAAATTACATAACGTACTCCGGGACCATCCACCAGACCAAAACTTTCTAACGAATGCACTTTTCCTTTTGTAATCATTACATTCTTGCATGGCAGGTTCTTGCCAGCACATCCATTTGCTGTTCTCTTGTCAAATCAATGAATTTGACTGCATAACCAGACACGCGAATCGTAAAGTTGGCATATTCCTCTTTTTCCGGATGCTCCATAGCATCAATCAGTTTTTCCCTGCCAAATACATTTACATTCAGATGATGCGCACCCTGATCAAAATAACCGTCCATGATCTGTACCAGATTGTCAATTCTCTCTCGTTCACTATGTCCCAGCGCATCCGGATTCATTGTCTGTGTATTAGAAATTCCATCAAGCGCCCATTCATATGGGAGTTTTGCAACAGAATTCAGAGATGCGAGCAATCCATTCTGTTCTGCACCATAAGATGGATTTGCACCAGGTGCCAAAGGTTCTCCGGCTTTTCGTCCATCCGGCATGCTGCCTGTTGCTTTTCCATAAACCACATTAGAGGTAATAGTTAAAATGGATGTGGTCGGTTCTGAATTACGATAGGTGTGCTGCTTTTTCAGTTTATCGAGGAATGTCTTCAACAGCCATACAGCAATATCATCTGCCCGGTCATCATCATTTCCATAACGAGGGAACTCTCCTTCTGTTTCATAATCTACAACCAATCCACTTTCATCACGTATCGTCTTTACTTTTGCATACTTAATTGCGCTTAAAGAATCCACTACATGAGAAAATCCTGCAATACCGGTGGCAAATGTTCTCCGCACGTCTGTATCAATCAGCGCCATTTCTGCCGCTTCGTAATAATACTTATCATGCATATACTGAATTAAATTCAAAGTGTTTACGTAAAGTTCTGCCAGCCAATCCATCATCTGGTCATATTTCTTGATCACCTCATCATAATCCAGATATTCGGAAGTAATTGGTTTGTAGTCCGGTCCTACCTGTTCCCTTGTCTTCAGGTCAATTCCGCCATTAATTGCATACAACAGACATTTTGCAAGATTGGCTCTCGCACCGAAAAACTGCATTTCTTTTCCTGTCTGTGTAGCAGACACACAGCAGCAAATAGAATAATCATCTCCCCACACCGGTTTCATGACATCATCATTTTCATATTGAATCGAACTGGTACGTATGGAGATATCTGCCGCATAATCTTTAAAATGTTCTGGCAATGCAGAAGAATACAGTACCGTCAGGTTCGGCTCCGGTGATGGTCCCATATTTTCCAGCGTATGCAGGAAGCGAAAATCATTCTTTGTCACCATCGAACGTCCATCCATTCCTATTCCGCCCACTTCCAGTGTCGCCCATACCGGATCTCCGGAAAACAATTGATTATAAGAAGGAATACGCGCAAATTTTACCATTCGGAATTTCATTACCAGATGATCAATCAGCTCCTGAGCTTCTTTCTCCGTCAGAACTCCATTGTCCAGATCTCTCTGAATGTAAATATCCAGGAATGTAGAGATTCTTCCCACACTCATTGCCGCACCATTCTGCGTTTTGATGGCTGCCAAATATCCAAAATACAACCACTGAACCGCTTCTTTTGCATTTTGGGCCGGTTTGGAAATATCAAATCCATAAGATGCCGCCATTTCTTTCATTTCGCCCAGAGCCTGATACTGTCTGGAAATTTCTTCTCTCTGCCGGATAATATCATCTGTCATAGTTCCGTTTCCACAGTTTTCCAAATCTTCTTTTTTCTTTTCCATCAGAAAATCAATTCCATATAATGCTACGCGGCGGTAGTCACCTACGATACGACCTCTTCCGTAAGTATCTGGAAGGCCTGTAATAATTTTATTATGGCGTGCCTTTTTCATAGAAGTTGTATACGCATCAAATACACCCTGATTATGGGTTCTGCAATACTTTGTAAAAATTTCATGAAGCTGAGAATCCGGCTCATATCCATTGGTTGTGCATGCCTGTTCCGCCATCTTAATTCCTCCAAATGGCATAAAAGCACGTTTCAGCGGTTTGTCTGTCTGAAGACCAACTATCTGCTCCATATCTTTTAATTCCTCACTGATATAGCCAGGTTTATGAGCTGTGATTCCAGATACGATATGCGTGTCCATATCAAGAATGCCACCTTTTGCTCTTTCTTCCTTCTGTAGTTCAGACAGTTTTGCCCAGAGTTTATTCGTAGCTTCCGTAGCATCTTCCAGGAATTTTTCATCGCCTTCATATGGCTGATAATTATGCTGTATAAAATCACGAGTATTGATTTCTTCTTTCCAAATGCGGCCTTCAAATCCATCCCATTGTACAAATTCTTTCACGCGGTTATTCATCCTTTCTTTTTTGCAAATTCACTCAAGCAGATTTGTATCTATAGTCCTAAAAGGCTTTCATCCCAGGATAAACTGCCGCTTCCCCCAACTGTTCTTCAATACGCAGCAGCTGATTATATTTTGCTACACGTTCTGTCCGCGATGGCGCCCCTGTCTTGATCTGGCAAGTATTTAAAGCAACTGCCAGATCCGCAATCGTCGTATCTTCTGTTTCACCGGAACGATGGGATGAAATAGCTGTATAGCCTGCTTTATGCGCCATCTTGATTGCTTCCAGCGTTTCTGATACTGAACCGATCTGATTCAATTTAATCAGAATAGAATTTCCGCATCCCAGAGAAATGCCCTTTGCAAGTCTTTCTGTATTTGTTACAAACAGATCATCCCCAACAAGCTGTACTCTATCTCCCAGTTCCTTTGTCAGCTTCTGCCAGCCTTCCCAGTCTTCTTCATCCAATGCATCTTCAATTGAAATAATTGGATATTTATCTACCAGCTTTTTCCAATGTTCAATCAACTCTTCAGATGTATAAACAGTTCCTGCTTTTGGCAATTTATACTCACCATTTTTTCCAGTCTTCCACTCAGAGGAAGCTGCATCCATGGCTATTCTGAAATCTTTACCCGGTTCATATCCAGCCTTCGCTACTGCTTCCAGAATTGTCTCGATGGCTTCTTCATCCGATGCCAGAGCCGGTGCAAATCCACCTTCGTCTCCAACGGACGTAGCCAGCCCTCTTTCTTTCAAAATAGATGCCAGTGCATGGAATACTTCTGCGCACCAGCGAAGACCCTCTTTGAAAGATGATGCCCCAACCGGCATAATCATAAATTCCTGCACGTCCAGTCCGGAAGAAAGTGCGTGGCATCCACCATTCACAATATTCATCATCGGAACCGGAAGTCTGTTTCCGCTGATTCCTCCAAGGAAACGGTACACTGGTATATCCAATGCCGTTGCTGCTGCACGAACAGTTGCAATTGATACTGCCAGAATTGCATTTGCACCAAAATTCGATTTATCTTTCGTTCCATCTGCTTTGATCATAGTTGCATCTACTGCATAAATATCGGACGCATCCATACCACAGATTGCCGTGTTAATTTCATTATTGATATGTTCTACTGCTTTCTGAACGCCTTTTCCAAGATACCTTTTCTTATCTCCATCTCTCAATTCCAGCGCTTCGAATTCTCCGGTAGATGCTCCGCTAGGCGCCATTCCTCTTCCAACAGAACCATCTTCCAGATATACTTCTGCCTCAACAGTCGGATTACCTCTGGAATCCAAAATCTCTCGTCCAATAACCTTCTTAATTTTTAAGTAATTCATCCTAAGACACCTCTTTCTTTATTGTTAGTCTTTCCTAACCATTGATTAGTATACACTAACTCGTATGCATTTGCAATAGTAAGAAAAACACCTTTCTTTTATATTTTCAAATTTGACATTTTTCTATTCATGAAGTAAACTGGATTTAATCATTTTTTTAGAAAGATTATATATTTTTTATATGCGGAGAAAAATATTATGTGGAAAAATGTGGTTTATCGTAAGCTGTGCAGTCAGCATTTATTCGAAAACGAAGCTCATCAATCTCGCTTTAAAGAATTGTTGGACTGTTATGCAGATGCCAGCTTCTTTACCCCTGGTCTTTGTAAATGCATGTACTTGTCCTGTTGGGATGATGAGCATTTTGTAATAATACTGGATATGCTGAACCAATTACAGCTTAAAGAACATATGACACTTGCAGATATGAATGAGAATGGAAAACTTATGGCAGAAGAAATGCCTGATGATGACTATCAAGCCACTGTCATGCAGCTTTCCTGTGATTTTCTTTCCGGAACTTCTTTTGATCTTTCCAGTCTTCCAGATAATTTTGACCCTGAAGGACGCCACATCATTGAGCAGGCTGTTCAGGCTGCTCAAGTGATCGACAGCATTCCTTTTAAGTGTTCTTAATTCATGATCTCTCATACAGATTTGAGATAAGTGTTTCTCCAAAGGCAATCTCATACCCTTTTGGCGCCCACGGCGTATCTTTTTTCAGGCACAAAGCCACTCTATATCGATAAGTTCCAGGTTCTGCCGGTGTTTCAAAGGGAATATCCACATATTTACTGGTTCCTGCCGGCACCTCTGTGCATAACTGATTTTCAAATATCGTTTTTCCAGATTTGTCTTGTATTTCACAGCATAGTTCATATTCTGCTGCATCAACAAACGTATTTTTGTTTTCAATCAACACTCCCGTTTGTACCACCTGTAAATGAAAATCAGGATTAATATCCTCTTCCTTTTTTCGTTCCATTCTGGCCCGCAGCCAGCTGGCATCTACATCTTTGCCGTCCTCCAGCAGATAGATCCCATATTCCAGGCACATCTTCACCAGTTGTCCACTTTTTTCCTCCGGTTTCACCAATAATGTGTTTAAAAAACTCTTCTTCATTTTCTGCAGGAATATTTTTTGATCATCCGGTGCATTTATGCCATCTGGCAAAACTGTCGGGCGAAAAGAAATCACTTTATTATTCATACAGGTCTGACCGCCTGTTATCTTCCAAATCCAAAAGGCAACCGGTTCAACCCTTCGATCCTGGCAATATTCTTCACCCTCCATAATTTCCAAAATAAGTTGATAACAATATGGATCTTCCGCATTCCAGAGTTTCGGTTCTTCTACGCACATGCAAAACTGCATTTCTTCCTCTATAGGCAGCGGAAATATACGATCTATTTCCTTCCCTTCTCTATCTATCAAACTGGCGCACAGAACCGGCATTTTATCATCATTTGCATCCGTCAGGTAGAGTCCCGGCCTATTTTCTTCTTGTTCTTGTTTTTCTTTCTCGATCTGCACTGTTATCTCTACCGTTCCAACTGTCTGTGTCATGTCCCATGTCACATTCGTTTTTATTTTATCGATATTGTAATTCATGTCCACCTACCAAAAAATCCCCGGAAAAACCGGGGATCTTTTCTAATTCTTTTTCATTTTACTTATGCAAGTTTGCTTTTTGCAAGTTCTACAAGTGTTGCAAATCCTTCTGCATCATTAACAGCCATATCAGCCAGAACTTTTCTGTTCAGTTCTACGCCTGCAAGTTTCAGTCCATACATAAATTTGCTGTAGGAAAGTCCATTGATTCTTGCTGCTGCATTGATACGAGCGATCCACAGCTGTCTGAACTGACGTTTTCTCTGCTTACGTCCTGCATATGCGCTTGTCAGTGCACGCATTACAGACTGTTTTGCGATTTTATACTGTTTGGAACGAGCTCCTCTGTAACCTTTAGCCAGTTTTAATACTCTGTTATGTTTCTTTCTAGCGTTCATTCCGCCTTTAACTCTTGCCATGTCTTATATTCCTCCTCAAACTCTTCTTATAAATACGGTAAAATCTTCTTCATGTTCTTGAAGTTTGTAGCATCTGTCATAGTTGCTTTTCTAAGATTTCTCTTTCTCTTAGTGGACTTCTTTGTTAAGATATGGCTCTTATAAGCTTTATTTCTTTTTAATTTACCTGTACCTGTTTTTTTGAAACGTTTTGCAGCTGCTCTGCTTGTTTTAATTTTTGGCATTGTGAATTCCTCCTTAAATAAATGGTTATTTTACCTGTTCGTCAGTTTTATATCTAACGTTTTTCAGTTAAAAACATTGTCATACTTCTGCCCTCAACCTTTGGAGCTTTATCAACCTGTGCAATATCCTCTAAATTCTTTGCAAAATCATCAAGAATATGCTTGCTCGCCTGCATATGAGCCATCTCACGACCGCGGAAACGTAAAGTAACTTTGACCTTATTTCCTTTGGCCAGGAACTTTCTGGCTGCCGCAATCTTTGTATTTAAATCGTTCACATCAATGTTTGGAGAGAGACGCACTTCTTTTACTTCGATGGTCTTCTGCTTCTTCTTTGCTTCTTTCTCTTTGCGAAGCATTTCATAACGATACTTACCATAATCAATAATCTTGCATACTGGTGGCTTCGCCTGTGGTGCAACCTTAACAAGATCTAAATCTGCTTCTTTTGCCAGCTTTAACGCATCTCTGGATGACATAATCCCCAGCTGTTCTCCATGTTCCCCGATCAGACGGACCTCTTTATCTCTGATCTGCTCATTAATCATTAAATCGCTAATTGTAGTACACCTCCATACATTGTGAACTGCAGAGCTTATCGCACAAAAAAAGTGGATAAACAATATCCACTCATAATACACTTATTGTTCAATCTATAACAATAATACATATTAATTATTAACCGACAGTCATATCTTTTCATGCTGCGGTGAGAGCGGATCCTCTGCTTTGATTTCTTTCATACTTGGCTATCATACCATGTATTTCCCCCACTGTCAATCACAAAATAATTAATTTTTCACATTTCTGTACTCGCAAAAACAGTGCCGGCATTTTATCTGCCGACACTGTTTTTTTATCAGTTTTCTGATATACCGTCAATTTTCTTTACTTCTTAAACGTACTGCATTCTGTCTGATTGCAAGTGCAAGCCGACTGACCAGCTATATCTACCTGTCCTGCCATACACCTGTTATCCTCGTTATAATGACAGTTGCATGCGGTACAGTCAATCTGAACCGTTGCTGACGGAGTTCCCATAGAATTTTTCCAGTTTCCCTCCGTTGTTTCTCTAAAGCTGGAACAACAGGTTTCACAGGCGTTTTGCGCTTCATCTCCCTGCACCAAAATATCTCCTTTGGAACAATATCTGTCCTGATTGTATACACAATTCTGTGCGCTACATGATAATAACGGCATGCTATTACCTCCTTTTCATTTTATAGGAGATAATATCTGCCGTTATCATCTTTTTATTCAGAAATCTTCTGCCTTATTTTTCCTTCAAGATGGATTCAGGCAACTATTTCTGTTCTTCTACTTCAATTTTACGAATCTCTTTTGTACGAATTTCTTTGCATAATGCATCAATAAATTCACCCAGATCCTTCTGGCCTTCATCTCCAAGATATCTGCTTCTTACAGAAATCTTCTGTTCCTCTTCTTCTTTTGCACCAACCATTACCATATATGGTACACGAGCCATACGTGCATCACGGATCTTCCATCCAATCTTCTCTGAACGATTATCTACTGATGTACGGATTCCGTTTTTCTTAATTTCTGCGTTCACTTTTTCTGCATATTCTGCATATTTTTCAGAAATCGGAAGTACACGTACCTGTTCAGGGCAAAGCCATGTAGGGAATTTTCCACCGTAGAACTCAATCAGCCATGCCAGTGTTCTTTCATAGCATCCCATAGATGTTCTGTGAATGATACATGGACGTTTCTTTTCTCCATTTTCGTCAATGTAATACATATCAAACTGTTCTGCCAGAAGTGCATCCCACTGAACAGTAATCATCGTATCTTCTTTTCCAAATACATTCTTGGCATTGATATCTACCTTTGGTCCGTAGAATGCAGCCTCGCCTACATCTTCTACAAATGGTACATTCAGTTCTGTAAGGATCTGGCGAATGTCTTCTTCTGTTTCATTCCATACATCTGCATCACCAATATATTTTTCTGTGTTATTCGGATCCCATTTAGACAGATGATACGTAACTTCTCCGTCCAGGCCAAGTGTTTCCAGGCAATATTTTGCAAGTGCCAGACAGCCTTTAAATTCTTCTACCATCTGATCCGGTCTTACAATCAAATGTCCTTCAGAAATTGTGAACTGACGTACACGGGTCAAACCATGCATTTCTCCTGAATCCTCATTACGGAACAAAGTGGATGTCTCACCCATACGGATTGGCAGATCACGATATGAATGCTGTGTTGCTTTGTATACATAATACTGGAATGGGCAAGTCATCGGACGCAGCGCGAACACTTCTTTATCTTTCTCTTCGTCTCCAAGGACAAACATACCATCTTTATAATGATCCCAGTGACCGGAAATCTTATACAGATCACTCTTTGCCATCAATGGAGTCTTTGTTCTTACATATCCCCATTCATTATCTTCCAGATCTTCGATCCATCTCTGAAGTTCTTTGATCATAATTACGCCCTTTGGCATCAGCAGTGGGAGACCTTGTCCGATAACATCTACGGTAGTGAACAGTTCCATCTCACGTCCCAGCTTGTTATGATCACGTTTCAGTGCTTCTTCTCTCTTATCCAGATATTCTTTTAATTCATCTTTGCTTGCAAATGCTGTTCCGTAAATACGTGCCAGCATTTTATTCTTTTCATTTCCTCTCCAGTATGCGCCTGAAGAAGAAATCAGTTTAAATGCTTTGATGTGCTTTGTGTTCATCAGGTGCGGGCCTGCACACAGATCTGTAAACTCTCCCTGGCTGTAGAAAGAAATCGTTGCATCTTCCGGCAGATCCTGAATCAGCTCTACTTTGTAAGGTTCACCTTTTTCTTCCATAAATTTAACAGCTTCGTTTCTTGGCAATGTAAATTTTTCCAGTCTTGCACCTTTTTTGATAATTTTCTTCATCTCTTTTTCAATGTTATCAAGGTCTTCTCTGGAAAATGGTGCATGATCAAAATCATAATAAAATCCGTTCTCAATAGATGGTCCAATTGCCAGCTTTGCTTCCGGGAAAAGATTCTTCACTGCTTCTGCCAGCACATGTGAAGTTGTATGACGCAGTGCTGCCAGTCCTTCTGCATCTTTTGCAGTCAGAATATTCAGTTCGCAGTCCTCTTCGATCATTGTTCTTAAATCTACTACTTCACCATTTACTTCTCCGGCACATGCTGCTCTTGCCAGTCCCTCACTGATGTCCAGAGCAATATCATATACTGATTTGCTTTCTGCGTATTCTTTTTTAGATCCGTCTTTTAATGTAATAATCATCTCTTAGTCCTCCTCGTCTTCCCAATCTTCTTCATCATAGTAATTCTCATTGTTTGATCCAAATACATTGTTACTGAATAATCCGCCCTTGAACGGAGCGGTCAGCCATCCGATCAGTACGCCTACCAGAAGCAGATCTGCGATCAACAATACTTTTTCTGTCATTGTCCAATCTTGCTGCAGAAATTCTTTTACTTTTTCTAACATGATTTTCTCCTTCTTTCTTCAAGTCAAACGCCCATGGAACTAAAAAATCCCTTACAGTCTTATCTTAACTGTAAGGGACGATATTCTCGCGGTTCCACCCTGATTACTCTTCTATACTTCAGAAAAGTCACTTCATTTCGATGGTAACGGTATCACCGGGCTGGATTAGAGCCACTCAGAGCTGGTCTTCAAATGCTTCCTCATCAGAATACTCTCACCAAATCCGTATTCCTCTCTGGGAGATTCCACATTCTACTCTTCTCTTCAACGCTTTATCTTTCTCGATCATATCCCTTCCGTTTATTTTTGTCAAGGGCTGATTTTATATTTTTTATTTTACTCAGATATCTCCTCGTATCTTCGCTTTGATAACAGCAAAATACTCTCTTACCATATAGTGGATCTGCAGCTTCCAATCAGAAGGTGCTGCGATCCCATATACTGAACGATATCCCACTTTCTTCGCCAATTCTTCTGCACGATAAATATGAAAGTTGTTCGATACCAGACCAACTTTTCTTTCAAAAATTTCTTTCTGACTCTGTTCGCCTTCTTTTTCTGACAATATTCTGGCACTGTAAAGTAAATTTTCTCTGGTGGTAGTGGAACGGTTCTCTAATATCAGCTGACCGGACGGCACTCCATGATCTGTCAGATACTGATACATACATGCGGCCTCTGTAATCTCTTCGCCTGATCCCTGACCTCCGGACAATACCCCGATTGTCTGCGGATGCTCATTCAAATATTCACATGCCGTCTCCAATCGAAGCCTCAATGCCTTGCTTGGCACAGTTCTTTTTACCTGCGCTCCTAGAACGATCAGATAATCCAGTTTCTCATCTGTTCCAGATGACATGGCGCGGATGATCCTACCTTCTGTTATGCCAAAAGAAATCACCACAACTGCAAATGCCGCAATAAATATCGCTCTAATCGGAAGCGGCAATACAAATCCTTCCGGATGAAGTATACGGTACTTCAAATATCCGCCCCATCCTCCAAACACAACAGCTCCCAAAAACCAGATTCCGCAAAAATCCACATGTCTTACTGCCAATAATAGAAAATACAGCAGGCATATACTGCCTGCTGCAAGTAATACATTACTCATTATCTTCCGCAGCATTTTTTATATTTTTTGCCGCTTCCGCATGGACAAGGATCATTTCTTCCGATCTTTGGTCCTTTTACAATTGTGTTTGCTTTCTTTGCTTCTCTGTACAGTTCTTTTAATTTCTCTTCTGAGAAGATCTGCTGCCATGCAGGAAGTCCATAGAGCCAGTCAGCTTTAGCATCTACCATGTTCTTATAAAGAAGCTCTTTATCAAATACAAGATTCACTACGGTATCTTCTGTCATCTCGTCAATGTTGTTCTTTACTTTCAGGCTATCGTCGATACCATCCAGGAAACCAACCATTGTCATAACAGAAATGCCATATTTATCTGCCAGTTCTTTGACTGTACCTCTTACTTCCTCATCAGGATTAGCCAGCAATTTCTCATAGATTCCTTTTTCAATCATAAAATAGTCTGTCCAGAACTTCTGAAGCTGTCTTTTATCTGTCTGCTGAGAGTACGCTACGTCTCTCCAATCCTGTAATAAACTCATGTTTTAACCATCCTTTTTTCCGTGAAATATTGAAACGAGTTTATCATATTTCTCCCGCTTCACTCGTTTAAGACATAGTATATAACATTTTATAACTTTTTTCAAACTTTTTATTGAAAAGTGTATAAACTTCTGTTACGCGGTAATACTAGGAACATACCAAAGATAAATTTTAATACTTATCCTCCCCTTGCAAAGGAAGCAGATTCATCCTTTTTCATCAAGTGTAATTTTCCTTGATTTTAAAGGGTTTCTGCTTCCTTTTTTACTTTTCATTTTCCATCTGTTTTCGTCATAATCGTTTGAATTGGCATAAAATTTGGCATAAAATTGGCACACAATTTTCCCTCATTATGCTATAAAAATTTCTTTTTCAATCCGCTCCATTTCTTTTTTCGCCCGGACATCATCACAGTGATTATAAACATCCATGGTCACCGCAATGTCTGAATGCCCCATGATCTTCTGTAATACTTTCGGATCAATGCCCGCTTCTGCCATTCTGGTACATCCGGTGTGTCTGAGTATATGCATGGAAATCACCGGCAGCGGATCTGATGCATGGTCCTTATTATAGGCTGCAATAATCCGTTTCAATGTACTGTCGATATTTGCCTTAGTTAATGGCCTACCATTCTTGCTTACAAAAATAAAATCCCGGTATCCATCTATTTCATACTCTGACCGACGCCCCAGCAGCATCATAAGCCGTTTCTGTTCACTCAGAGACTTTCTCATGAATTTGGTCAGAGGAATGTCCCTTACTCCGCTTTTTGTCTTCGGTTTGGAAATATAGTAGTGTGCGTGGCTGTCTCCCTTGATATACTCATAGATTAACTGATGATCAACATGCAGGATCCCATTTACCTCGTCCACATCATTCCAGGTTAAACCAGATAGCTCCGATACTCTCAATGCGCTCTTAATGGCAAATGAGAACATTGGATAGTAAATATTGTATGTATTACTGTTCTTGCAAAACATCAGGAATTTATTCTGCTCCTCTATCGTCATGGCTACACGCTCCTTTCGTTTTCCCTGTATCCCTTTCTTGGCTTTTCTGGCCACATTCTTTCTGACAATATCGTTATCGACTGCCATCTGCAGGCAGGCATTAATCAGATTGTGGATCATGTCAATAGATCCCTGAGCAAAGCCCTGCTTCACCATATCACTGTACATCCTTGTGAGGTCCATCTGCTTCAGATTCTTTGCCTTTAGTACTCCAAGCCCCTGTGATACATGCTTTTCCCATGTTCTGAGGTAGGTGCTTCTGGATGTTCTCTTGATGTTACTCTTTGTATCCAGATAGATATTAAACAACTCATTCAGAGTAATATCCGCCATTTCGTTGTTAATGCCATCTTCCAGATTCCTTTCAATCTCCCGCTCTTTCTTCCTGAGTGCCTGCAGATCTGTATCATACACAGCGCAGCGCTTTCCCGTTCTGGTATCTGTATATCGGTAGCAGTAGCGTCCTGCTGCATTCTGGGTTTCACCTGTGCGTAGGTTCCTCCCTTTACTGTCTTTTCGTTTCTCCGCCATTCATTTCACCCCTTTATAGAAAAATGGCAGCAGGACTTTTTGCACCGCTGCCATTCTCTCTGTAATCGTTATATTGCCTGTAAATTGATGTTTCTATGTTTGTGGCTTATCCTCTGCCTTTATCCCTTTTATTGTTTCCTGTCCATTCTGTGAGGCCTGAGAGGTATTTATCTGTCTGGACAGTAACCGGAACGTCTGTTAATTCGAATTTCTTCGCCAGCAAATACCCACAATACCCATCTATCAGATATCCTTGCTGATTCACCACAATATCAAATTCAGCCAGACCACTTCTCAGATATGTCCATTCCTTACGGTCCATTTTTCTCGCCCGTGGTGGATGCAGCAGGAAATGAGGATATATTTTAATGTCCTGTACTTTCATGGTTCTACTCACGAAGATAGAGATACACAAGAAATTTATAGGTGCGTTTTAAACGCTCTGGATCAGTTACTTTCTGCATCAGTTCATTTATCCAGTCCTTGTACTGCTCTAACTCCTGTTCCTTTGATAAGCTCGCCTGTTCAGTATTTTTAACTGTGCTATTCATATTATTTTCCATATCTATCCTCGTTTTCTTTCTTCATTGCTATGAGGGGGCTGAGTATGCTATAATACGCACAGCCCCTCTATTTATTCGGTTGACGGGTTGCCCGCCCCTATCAGAGTTGCCGCTCTGGTAAGGGCTTTTTCATTATTCTGTGATACTTTTCTGATACTTTCTTGATCCTCTGGTTCTTTTTTTCTGAAAAAACTTCGGAAAAACCATTTTATTCTACCTCCTCCCAGATTCTTTATTCTGCTACCAGTCTCTGTACCTGTGATCTGCCAAAGAAATGCGCTTTATATACTGCTCCATCCCCTTTACTGCCCCAGATCAGATTGCATCCAAACAATGCTCTGGATCCGTGAATCACTTCATACCCCAGCTTGCGCCATGCTGACCATGTATTGATTTCCTCTGTAACTCCTGCTGCCACTTTGCTTTTTTCAATACGGTCCGCATTGATACTCTCTGCTTTTGCTGTCAGCCATGCTCTGTGTAATGCTTCTGGAAAGCTGATATCTTTGTTATTCCGGTAATTCTTCCAGGCATTCACCATAATTTTTCTCAGATTGTAACTCATCTTGTAATCTCCTTTCTCTCTTAGGAATCCGATCAGCTCCGGCAGGCTTTAAAGTATCTAAGGCACCATGGCCGTCTCAATATCCCCTTATCCTGTTTCCCGGTATCCTGTGAGTGTCTCCGGTACATCTTGCGATCACTTCGTTTTCACTCTTCGCTTTTCTATTTCCTTGATCTGATTATAGTATAACCTTTTTTGGGTTACTTGTCAACCTTTTTGTAATATGTTTTGTATTATTATTCAACTTTTTAGATTGACTTATAACCTGTTCTTTATTATACTCTAAGTAACAGGAGGTGCATCATGTCTATACATTACATAAATAATGACCAGATTGTTATTGAAATAAAAAAACTTATGCTTGAAAAGCAAATATCTCAAAGAGAGATTGCAGAACAATTGAATATCAAACCTCAAGGTCTTACCAAATTGCTTAATAAAAAAAACTTTGGATTTGAAGATGCTCAAAAGATACTTTCTGCAATGGGTTATGATCTAATCATTGATTTTCAGCAAACAACCTCATAACAACGCTATTCACGAAAGGAAGTGCTATCATGGCCAAACGCCTGTATACCTGTGATGATATTCTGAAACTGCCTGACTTTATCCGGGTAGAGCTACTAGATGGCGTAATTTATACCGATGACTGGACTGATCTGGAGATTGACGAAGACGTTTTTCAGAATCCACCATCTGAGGATCATCATGTTACCTATCGGCTTTCTGTCGTCAAAGAGTAACTGCACCGGCAGCAGGTGAGTATTGTTTTGTAATATGGGAAAATAACAGAAACTGAATAATGTATTTATCCAGGCAGCCAGTAGAGCGGCTGTGGTTCCCCGGTTCCTGAGCCTTGACAGGAGGGGATGCTTATGAGCGATTATGAGATATTTATGATAATTCTGACGACAGCCAGCTTAATTGTATCTATTCTTACATACACACATAAGAAATAGCCGCCCTGCTCACTGGTAATGAATAGGCGGCTAAATCTTAGCTAAATATGTTCGCCAGGGCGGGGAACCTTAACTTCCCTTACTGACTGTCTTGATAAATATATTATATGCTGGCTTTTGGAATTTGTCAATTTTCCATTTTCCATTTTCCTCGCCTGCTGCCACTTTGCCTATTCGTTATTCATAGATTCTTTCAGCGTGCAGGTTCTTCTTTCTGCTTCGGCAGTTCCTCTGTCTCATACAGCTTCTGCAGTTTCAAAAGCATATCAAAAATAAAGACTGCCCTGCGCTTATATCCATAGAAATCGTCCGCAGTATACGGCAACCAATATTTGCGATAAAGTCTTTCATAACTGATTCCGTCTACAAGGCTTTCAACAATATATTTTGCTAATTCCGGCCGTGACTGTTCCGCTGCAATCTGTACCAGTTCCCGGTTCTTCTTCAGCTTAGCCAGTTCTTGTAATTCTTCTGATCTTTCCGTTGAAATTCCATAATGCATGTATCCCATGTGCCGTGTTTTCATTTTGCCTTTCCTCCGTTCTCAAAATATGGTATTTTAGAAACAGAGATGCTTCACTGTCGGTTGCCTACGCCCTTGCAATCAGCAGTGATCCTATGCTTTTATTTTTTCTCCAGTTCCAGCGCCTTTAATATTAGATTAGCAGAATAGAATATGGAATTTGCTTCTTTCGCACTGATCTTCCCATTAAGAACCAGATTATTCACCCTGGCTAAAGATCTTCTAACCTCAGATGCTGAGTTCCACCTAAGTTTCTTTACTCCGTCCGCCTGCCGTTCTTTCAACTGCTGCAACTGATATTTTTCAAGATACTGCCCCATCATTCACTACCCCCAGATCTAAAATCTTTACATCCTTCCCCGGTGGGAAAAGAGCAGCTATCTGATTCAACTGTCTGCTGACTGCTGCCTTGTTTTTAGAATATACTCTGATATCCGACTCAGTATATTTTTTTCGGTTCCTGATTAACAGCATACCTTCATACTTTTGCTTTTTTGTGACAAAACAAATTGATGCCAATAAAGTTTCACATTCAGTTCGCTTTCCTGCTTTAATTATCATGTTCCGACCTCACTTTTTGCCTATTAAAATTTATGATTTTCCTTGAAAATGGGAGCTTTTCAGACACATACCTACCCACAACACCTTAGTTTTTGTCCAAAACAGATTGCAGAAACGCTCTATTCATCTTTTCAGTCTGCTGCCACCGGATATTCTTTTCTGGCATAAACACCGGAACAGACATTGCATGAATCCTGTCCTTGATTCGTTCGTCCATTCGTAACTGCTCCATTGTAAAATTGCTGGTGAAAATAGTTGGCAGCAGGCTTGTACATCTCCGGTTGATCAGTTGAAACAGTGCCGTGTTGATCCAGTCCTTATTTTCTAGTTGCGCCCCAACATCATCAAGGATAAGCAAATCTGCGTTTTTTATATTCTCTCTCTGAACCCTCATTTCATCTCTCTGTGAAACAAGGGTTATGTAATCAGGAACTGTCACAAATTTTACAGAGATGTCCCGCTTTTTAAGGATCTCATTTGCCAGGGCACAGGCAAGCAATGTTTTCCCTGATCCTTTCGTCTCTGATGAAATATACAGCCCCCTACCCTGTTTTCGAAACTCATCAAACTTTCCGACAAATGCGTTGGCTATACTCTTTTGAATAGTACAATCTTCGCCATACAATTCCCAGTTAATACTCCCCGCTTGCTTATATACATACTCTGTTGGCATGCAGCTTCGTCTTTTTCGTTCATCCATTCGCTCTCCTGTCAATGTTCCCAGCGGATAAAAACAATCCGCCGTCAGATAACCGCTAATGTCAAACTGAACCAGTGCGCCTTTATGTGTATCTGTTTGAACTCCGCAAACAGATTTAACAGTCCCGACTTTCGAGCAGTTTTCTGTATTGATCTGAAGCTGATCCCCGATTTTGATTGTCACCTGTTCCATGAACGTTCTCCTCCTGTCTGTTTTGATAATTTCCTTCTAAGGCCTTCGTCATGTTCTGTTCATTAATCAGCCAGTCAAATGTTGCTGACCAGTTCCGACTATTACTGCCTTTCAAGAAATCACTAGCTTCTGCTTTTTCGAACAATTCTCTGAAATCATCCAAGCTGTATTTTCGCAGTCTTGCCTTGATCGCTTTCTTCCTTGTCTCAGACAATGATCTCACCTTTGGATATGATTTGCAGATCTCATGATACAGATCTACAATCTGCTGTGCAGATACCTCTGTATCTGTTACTTTTTTATTCTGTTCTTTTTTAGAGTTGTTACTTATAGTTTCCGAAGCAGTCGACTCCGAGCAATTCGACTCCGAAAAATTAGGAATCGGAAAATCGCTTTTTTCGGAAATTGTAACTTCATGCGTCAGCCTATACAAAGTTCGAGCAAACTTTCCTTTTTCCTTCTGCTGCTGCTTCACTACAACGCCTGCTGCCACAAGCGCTCCAATATGACGGTAAAAAGTATCTTTGGTAATGTTCATCTCTTGCGTGATTGTTTCTACACTCGGATAGCATTCATCACTCACCCCGCAAAACGCTGAAAGATACGCATACAACCCTTTAGCAGCGGCTGAAATATTGGGATTTCTTGTCACATCTTGATACACTCTCCCATATCCCCCTTTCGTTGGCATCCCTGCTCCTCCAATTCTCTCAAATATTTCCGGGCTGATCTCAGCGCCAAAAAAGTATGTCTTGCCCGGGCATCCAGAGTACGAATGAATTCCTGCACCTCCTCTGCATTCGCCGGCAGGTAATAACCCCCGCCGTTGCGGGACGTGGAGAGAATCACTGCCCCCTGCTGCCGCTCTTTGGCCACAAGATCCCGAAGATCTCGGACGCTTCCGCATCCCACCTTTTTCGCAAGTACCTTTGACGGGACGGCATTATCTTTTCCGGTTTTCAAAAATTCAGCGATCATGTTCATCACCTCATTTCGAAATCTCGTCCAAATATTTTCGGATCTTTGCAACATTCCAGAGTACCCGTCGTCCTACATAAATTTTCGCTCCAGCGGCCATTCCTATCTCTGTAGCTGTCTTGATTCCTGCGTTTGTCAGTGCCTGCAATCCAGCGGTATCAACTGTTAAATCTTCAAAAGAAATGTCTGTCGTTCTTGTTTTCTTCATTTTTTCACCTCATTCATTCTGTCTGATTGACTATTGATTATTTACATTCACATTATAATGCGATAAAATGTATCTGTCTGGATACATATTTTTTACATATTTTATTTATCGGAGGATTTTTGTTAAAAATGAGGTACGATAAAATCAAAATTGGGAATCGTCTAAAAGAGGAACGAAAAAAAGCTGGTTTTAAAAGTCAAGATGCCTTAGTTGAATATATTCAACAAAATAACTATCGAAGTTTCAAAAGGCAAACTATCTCAAAATGGGAAAAGGGTGAAGAAATGCCTCCTTTAGATGTTCTATGTACATTATGTGAACCTTTTAACTGTGAATTAGGATATCTACTCTGTGAACATGACTGCAAAACCAAAAGTTCCACTGACATTCATCAGATAACAGGTCTTTCAGAAAAAAGTATTGAAATTTTAAAACAATGGAATAAGGTTGGTTCCCTTAAAGGCCAAGAATATTCATGGGCTCGTAATTGTACGCATGCCATTAACAATTTACTAGAAGAGGGTATGTGGTTCTCGCATGATGTTTTACTTCCAATTGCTGATTACTGCGTTTATCGACATAGATATGAAGATTCATCTCTTCCAAGTAGTGAAAAAACAAAAGCCTTAAAAAATTTTCGATTAGCTCTTTTTACCGCAAGCGAGGGATTATCTTCCTGCATAAAATCCATTTATAAAAAAACAATTGAAAAAGCACCCAATACCAATTAAGGCGTTGAGTGCTTTGCTTTTTTCGTGACTTTCTGTACCCCATATTTTACCCCAATCTTTACCCCATAAAATGATTTTTACTCTATAAACAAACAGTGATGCATGATAAATAATCATAAAATGCTTTTTATAAATTTATCCAGTAAAATCAGGGCTTCCCGGCTTTTGAAATGATAAATAATAACATCAGATAAACATAGATAACGTATAGTCCCTAAAAGTATACCATGTATCAAAATCCAGAAAAAAACTAATGTATTTTTTATATTGTAAAACGGCCGGAACACTCCGACCGTTTTTATCACACATTCAGTTATTATTTTCTCGTAAATAGGCAATTATATTTCTTTGTAATTGATGATACCTGGCTTTAGTATCTTGATTCTTTCCACAATACTCCCGCTTCATTTCTTCATTTGGTTCATATTTTACCGGAATATCGTATAAATCAAACTGCTCACGTGTCAGATCTATATAATGACCATCAATTTTATTAAAGTAATGAGTACCCCCTCCGTCTACTCTGATTCTGTATATGCTTCCGCCAAACATATCATGAACCAGCATTGCCGTGATTGCACACTGACCATAAGATGGATCTGATGCTATCCATTCATTCTGACATGATTTATATGCTGTCTCTGCTTTCCATGATTGACGTAAAACAGCGTATAACTTGTGTAACGTATCAATGCCCTGGAATACAGCTATTTCTTTACATGTCACATTTCCAAGCTCCTGCCCTTGATAATACATTCCATCCTTACCGGCAGGAATTACACGGTTCAACCGTTCCAGTGCTATTTCAACTGCTCTACTCATCTTGCCACCCCAATTATTCTTTATCCTAAATTCAATTGCTTTTTCACAGCCTTATCAAAATGCTTTTTGGCATATTCTTCAGCATCTACTGTCACGATATTGACAAAGCATTCACCCGGTTCAAATTCCAGTTCTTTTGCTACTGCTGCCGGATCTACAGCTTTCAAAGCTGATGGTACAGGTACTGGTTCCTTATCCTCTTTCAGCCAGAGCAAACGACCAGCAAGACAGTCAATTGCCATGCTCATTGCATCTTCCAAATTTTCACCGCAGGTTGACAAATAATCTAAATCTGGAAATATAACGGAATATCCGTTTCCCTCTTTGTAAAAGCAAGCCGGATACATAGATAACATACTCATTCTCCCCTCCGCATTATTACATCCTTTTACACGTATTATATCATATACGCATAGCAGATTGATAAAATATCTGTATTACTCAACTACCTCCAATGCACCAATGGTTTTCCTCACATTATTTTGTATATTCAAAATCATTTGGCATAAAATTGGCATAAAAACAATAAGAGAGCCACCGATCAGGTGCCCTCTTACGCATATTTAAAGCATATTTTTCAAGTATTAATACTTATCCTCCCCTTGCAAAGGAAGTAGATTCATCCTTTTTCATCAAGTGTAATTTTCCTTGATTTTAAAGGGTTTCTGCTTCCTTTTTTATTTTTTGTTTTCCGTCTATTTTCGCCCGGACATCATCAATCCGCCTGCTCCAGGCTTTTCTATGTTTCAATGGCTCCGGTTTTCCGATTCCCTGAGACGGTCCCTCTCTCTCGATAGACTTAATAAGTTCGTTAATCCGTTTCAAAGTCTTTTATCTTGTGTCTGCCAGTAAAGATAATCATCCCATGCTCTGTCAGCCCATAACTTTTTCATTCATCCACCTCAATTAGTTCGTGTTCCCGTCCATTACCTGCTGATAACTGAGCAATTCCTCTGTCTATCATGGCAAGATACTCTGCGTTTCGAGCAGCCTTTTCTAGCTGATTATATTTCTCAAGGCTCATGATCACAACATTCTTTTCGCCTTTACGGGTCACAATAACAGTCTCATGATTATCTGTTGCCTGATCACAATAATCTTTCAAATTATTTCTGATTGTAGAATAATTTACTGCCAACATAATTTCACCTGCCCTTCATTTTTGTACAATATCTTGTTCTGTTTCTTGTACAATTATTTTGCTCTATTATTATATGATTGTCAATCTCAAATCATACGACACATTTGTGATACATTCAAAATCATTTGGCATAAAAACAATAAGAGAGCCACCGATCAGGCACCCTCTTATGCATATTTAAAGCATATTTTTTACTATTTTAAACACGCTTTTTTTCTTCTTTTTCTCTATACATCCGTTTATCTGCAATGTAAATTGCATTTTCTATAGCTGTTAACATGTCTTTCATGGTACAGACTCCAAAAGAAATGCTAAGTGGAATTCCTTTTACGTAGGTCTGCTTCATTTTTTCTCTTAATCTGTCTACTATATTCTGTACCTGTATTTCATCTG
>CAKRON010000036.1 GCA_934373455.1 uncultured Marvinbryantia sp. | reverse complement strand
GATGCAGTACTTGCTTCTAACGACTCTACAGCACTTGGTGTAGAAAACGCTCTGGCAGCTAACTACACAGGTGAATATCCAATTATCACTGGTCAGGACTGCGATATCGCTAACGTAGCTAATATCGTAGCTGGCAAACAGGCTATGTCCGTATTCAAAGATACACGTGCACTTGCTTCTCAGGTAGTTGAAATGGTAGATGCAATCATCTCCGGCGAAGAAGTTCCTGTAAACGATACAGAAACATACGACAACGGAACAGGTATCATCCCATCTTACCTTTGCGAGCCAGTTGCTGTAACAATTGATAACTACAAAGAAATGCTGATCGATTCCGGATACTACACAGAGGATCAGATCCAGTAATTCTTGAATGAAACAAGTATGAAATTGATACAGGCGGGTAAACAGCCCGCCTGTTTATTTGAAAGAGAAGGATCTGTGAAAAATCAGATCCCAGATATTTAGGAGGGAACAAATTTTGGCTAAGATACTGTTGGAAATGAAAAATATCACCAAAACTTTCCCCGGCGTAAAGGCCCTCGATAACGTAAATCTTCAGGTTGAAGAGGGGGAAATCCATGCTCTTGTTGGTGAAAATGGAGCAGGAAAATCTACATTGATGAATGTGCTCTCCGGTGTGTATCCATACGGATCCTATGAGGGTGATATTATCTATAACGGGGAAGTATGTAAATTCCATGATATTAAACAGAGCGAAGAAAAGGGAATTGTAATTATTCATCAGGAACTGGCACTTGTGCCGTATATGTCCATTGGTGAGAACATGTTCCTCGGAAATGAACGTGGAAAGAAAGCTGCAATTGACTGGGATGAGACTTACGGTCAGGCAGAAAAATATATGAAGGAAGTCGGATTATCCGAGTCTTCCAGAACATTAATTAAAGATATCGGTACCGGTAAACAGCAGCTGGTTGAGATTGCAAAAGCATTGGCTAAAAATGCAAAACTGCTGATTCTGGATGAGCCGACATCTTCATTGAACGAATCAGATTCCAAGGCTCTTCTGGATCTGCTTTTGAAATTTAAAAAAGACGGAATGACCTGTATTATTATCTCACATAAGCTGAATGAAGTATCTTATGTAGCAGACAAGATTACAGTTATTCGAGATGGTTCTACTATCGAGACTCTGACAAAAGGCGTGGATGATTTTTCAGAAGACCGTATTATCAAAGGTATGGTTGGTCGTGAAATCGCAGACCGTTTCCCGAAACGTCACAATGTTAAGATTGGTGATGTCAGCATGGAAGTTAAGAACTGGACAGTGTACCATCCGATTTATACAGAACGAAAAGTAGTAGATAACGTATCGATCAAGATACACAAAGGTGAGGTTGTAGGTATTTCCGGACTGATGGGTGCCGGACGTACAGAACTGGCAAAGAGCGTGTTTGGACGCAGTTACGGAAGCAACATCAGCGGAACTCTTCTGCTGGACGGCAAAGAAGTTCATCTGAAATCTTCCAGAGATGCGATTGCACACAAGCTGGCATATGTTACAGAAGACCGAAAAGGCGATGGCCTGATCCTGAGTAATCCGATTAAAACAAATACAACTCTTGCAAATATGGCGGGAGTCAGCAATGGTATAGTTATCGATAAAGATAAAGAATATGCGGTTGCAGTAGAATATAAGGAAAAACTGAGAACCAAGTGTCCGACAGTAGAACAGAACGTTGGTAACTTAAGTGGTGGTAATCAGCAGAAAGTACTTCTGGCAAAATGGATGTTTGCAGATCCGGATGTATTAATTCTGGACGAGCCTACCCGTGGTATTGACGTAGGTGCAAAATATGAGATCTACTGTATAATCAATGATCTGGTTGCAGCAGGAAAGTCAGTTATCATGATTTCCTCTGAACTGCCGGAAGTTCTGGGCATGTCAGACAGAATCTATGTCATGAACGAGGGAAAAATCGTTGGTGAATTATCGCAGGAAGAAGCTTCTCAGGAAAAGATCATGTCCTGCATTCTGAGTTCTAGTAAAGGAGAGTAAACGATGGATAAGGCAAAGTTAAGAGAAGGAATACAAAAATATTCAATGATCATCGTGTTAGTTTTGGTAACACTGTTTTTTACCTGGGGTACACAGGGTAAGATCCTGTTTCCTCAGAACATCACAAACCTGATTTCACAGAACGCATATGTATATGTACTGGCAACAGGTATGCTGCTCTGTATTTTAACAGGAGGTAACATCGATCTTTCTGTTGGATCTGTTGTATGTTTTGTAGGTGCTGTAGGTGGCGTCTTCATGGAAAAGATGGGTATGCCAATGCCGATCGCAGTGATTCTGATGCTGGCACTTGGAGCAGTCATCGGTGCATGGCAGGCAGTATGGATTGCATACGTACATGTACCTCCATTTATCACCACATTGTCTGGTATGTTTGTATTCCGTGGTTTATCAAACGTAGTTCTGGGTGGTCAGACACTTCCGATTAAGAATCAGGCATTCGTTGTACTGTTTGGTGGTGGTGCAAACTGCTACGTACCAGATATCCTGGGCAATGGTGAAGGTTTGAACCGTTTGGCATTGGTAGTTGGTATTGTTGCATGCGCAATTTTCGTAGTGGTAACTATGAAAGGCTACCTGAACCGTAAGAAAAAAGGTTATGAAACAGGTAATGTTGTAGCAATGTATGCCAAGATGATCCTGATCTGTGCAGTCATCATGTTTATCACAGTAAAACTGGCTCAGTATAAAGGTATTCCTACTTCTTTGGTATGGGTACTGATCGTAGTATTAATCTATGGTTATATTACAAGTAAAACAACAATCGGACGTTATTTCTATGCAGTAGGCGGTAATGAGAAGGCAACAAAACTTTCTGGTATCAACACAGAAAGAGTATACTTCCTGGCTTATACAAATATGGGGCTTCTGTCCGCTTTGGCAGGTATGCTGACAATTGCCCGTCTGACAAGTGCACAGCCTACTTATGGACAGAACTATGAAATGGATGCAATCGGTTCCTGTTTCATCGGTGGCGCATCTGCTTATGGTGGAACCGGTACAGTACCTGGAGTTATCATTGGTGCAACACTGATGGGTATTATCAACCAGGGTATGTCTATTATGGGAACTGACCAGAATATGCAGAAAGTAGTAAAAGGTCTGGTACTTCTGGCAGCCGTTATCTTCGATGTAGTATCAAAGAAGAGAAGTGAATAAATATTTTTAAATAAGATAAGCATTTCCAACAGGACGGATATCTGTGAAAGCAGATGTCCGTCCTGTTTTTTTCCAATTTTCAGAAAAAAATGGTATGATAGAAAAATAGGGAAAAAAGGAGATGAGAATTATGACACATAAGCGAAAAATATTGGGTTCTATGAGTCTGATGAAAAAAACGATATTTTTATATATTACCATGGCGATTCTTCCCATTTTGATTATTACTGTAACGGCCAGTTTGATTTATACAAGATATTTTTTAGAGCAGTCGTATAGTTTTGTGGAAGAAAGTGCTAAGAATCAGGAAGAAGTCGTAAAAGAACGACTGGAAGAATATAAAACGATTCTTTATAAGATTGCTGCAGATAAAACTTTTATAAAATATGCAGGACAAATGGATAACAGTACGCAAAAAGACTGGCTGATTCCAAGGGAAAAGATGGAAGGAATTTTTGAAGACAACATCTATACGTATGATAAAGTGCGAACTTTTTCCTTTTTTGCAGAAAATAATTTTTATGCGAACTATTCCAGATGGCACCAGAGCAGCAGAGATGTTATCTGGGTAAATCAAAAGGATCGATATGAAATATATGATAAGATATCTGCAGACAGATATCTCACGTATCTTCCAACGTTAAATGTCTGCAATAATACTGGTATAGAAGATTATGTGTTTTTGATTGGGTGCCCTGTAAAAGATCTAAGGACAAAACATCAGTATGGCGTATTAGTAATGGCACTGAATTCAGATATTCTTTTATTTGAAAGTGAAAATACAGGGGATTTGACATCAACTGTGGTAGTGGATAAAGATAATACAATTCTTGCCGGAAAAGACCGTGATTATGTGATGAAGAACCTGGATGAATATGTGAGTGCCAGATATCAGGAAAGCGGAATTTATATAAGAAAGTATGAGATAGAAGATCTTGGTTGGAGCATAGTAAATATATTGGATATGCATGTTCTGTACAAACAGATTGCAAAGTTTGTGGTAACAGTATTTGTACTTATGGTTGTGATAACGTTGTTGTTCTTTTTAATTGTATATGGAATTTCAAAGGAATATGTGGATGATATTAACCGAATTGTAAATGGAATTACCAGTTTTGAACAGGATTCGAATCAGACTATAGATGTACGCCTGAATAATAATGATGAACTCTATGTAATTGCAGAACGGTTTAACAGTATGACTGCCAGAGTACAGGCGTTGATGAATGCATTGAAGAGAAAAAATGAAGAAATCAGAATCGCAGCGGAAAATCAGAAACATGCAGAAATTGTTGCGCTGGAAGCACAGATTAATCCGCATTTCTTATATAATACACTGGAATCCATTAACTGGAGGGCAATTGATCACGGAGAAGAAGAAATCAGTGATATGTTGGGAATGCTGGGAAGTCTGCTCAGGTACAGTGTTTCGAATATCGACATGGAAGTATATCTTCAGGCTGAAATCTGTTGGCTGGAAAAATATGTATTTCTGCAGAGAGACAGGTTCCACAATTCTTTTGACTGTGTTTATCATATCACAGAGGAAGCGATGGAATTTCCAATTTACAAAATGCTTCTTCAGCCAATGATCGAAAATATTATCTTGCATGGATTTGAAAATGTGAAAGAAGGAGGCCTGATAGAAGTTACAGCATTTGTGAGAGATGATGGTAAGCTTCAGATTAGTGTGAAGGATAATGGGGGCGGTATGACAGAAGATAAATTGCAACAGATCAGAGAACAGATTCATGGCAGTGGAGCACTTAGCAGTAAAAGTATAGGAATCAGCAATGTAGTACATAGATTGAAAATTTATTATCAGGATGATGCATCCATAGATATAAACAGTACACTTCATGTTGGAACAGAGGTAATCATTATTATACCGAGAAGAGAAGAAAGATATCTGGAGGAAAAAGCATGATAACAGTAGTGATTGTGGAGGATGAATACAGAACCAGAGAAGGTGTTGGAAAGCTTATCGAGAAACTGGATCTTGGATTTTCGGTAGCTGGTATGGCTGAAAATGGATATGATGGGTTGAAGTTGATACAGGCGGCAGAGCCAGATCTGGTGATCACAGATATTCAAATGCCAAAGATGGATGGTCTGGAAATGATCGAAAAGGCAAAAGAAATTGGTTTTGAAGGACCATATATTATGTTGAGTAGTTATGGAACATTTGAATATGCACAAAAGGCAATCCGGCTTGGTGTGAAAGATTATCTGCTGAAACCGATAACAATTTCTGCAATCCGGGAAT
Source organism: uncultured Marvinbryantia sp. (assembly GCA_934373455.1). Taxonomy (GTDB): domain Bacteria; phylum Bacillota; class Clostridia; order Lachnospirales; family Lachnospiraceae; genus Marvinbryantia. Next base: position 16,710 of record CAKRON010000036.1, on the reverse strand, counting down.
TATTGTTAAAACTGAAAGGCGAACTGGAGGAAAAAACAGAAGAAAAGGTTGGTGAAGAATATGGCATGGAATATTCTGGGGTTGTGGAAGAAATGATAAAAGTCATTCAGATGGATTATGGAAAGCACCTCAGTCTGGATTATTTTGCAGATAAATATAAATTTTCGGTACAATATCTGAGTAATCTGTTTTCCAGGGAAACCGGAATGACCTTTTCTAATTTTATTAAAAAGGTGCGAATGGAAAAAGCTAAGGAACTGATTTGTACGACAGATTATAAAATTTATGAAATTGCCTGTCTGGTAGGTTATCCGGATCAGAAATATTTTTCAAAAGTGTTCCGGGAATATTGTGATGTGACACCAAAACAGTATGCACTGCAAAGTAATCTGAAAAAAAGATGAAAAACTACACTTTTATTAAGATAATAGAATTTAATGAATCCGATTTGTCAAATATAATACAAGTATCTTAAATAAATAAACACAAGGAGGGTTCACATGAAGAAGTATTTAGCTATGGCAGCGTGTCTTGCACTGGGCGTAACCACTTTAGTTGGGAGTGTAAGCGCAGAAGATGGTGAAAAAACAACAATCACGTTCTGGCACTACATGTCAGAGGACAAAGAAGGAAAGTATGTAAATGAAGCAGTTGATGAATTCAACAATTCACAGGATGAAATTTACGTAGAAGTACAGTATCTGCCACGTGATGAACTGATGAAACAGTACACAATCGGGGTAGTTTCCGGAGAACTTCCGGATGTTGGTATGGTAGACAATCCAGATCACAATTCATATGCAGCAATGGGCGTATTTGAGGATGTAACAGATTTATACAATTCTACAGAGGATATGAATTTCCTGGAAGGATCTATTGGCTCCTGTTATTACGAGGATAAATTATACGGACTCCCATGGGGAAATAACTGTCTGGGTCTGTTCTACAACGAAGATTTGCTGGAAGCAGCAGGTGTAGAAGTTCCTACTACATGGAGTGAACTGGAAGCAGCATGCGAAAAGCTTACAACAGACGGTGTGAAAGGACTTGCTATTTCTGCAATCGGAAATGAAGAAGGTACTTTCCAGTATATGCCTTGGCTGTTATCAGCAGGTGGAAATGTAAATGAAATGAATGGTGACGGCGCAAAAGAGTCCATGTCTTATCTGTATGGCTTAATTGAAAAAGGTTATGTAAGTGCAGAATGCATTAACTGGACACAGGCAGATGCTGAGAAACAGTTTGCATCAGGACAAGCCGCTATGATGATTAACGGACCATGGCAGTTTGATGGACTTGCAAATGATGCACCAGATCTGAAATATGGTGTTGCAAAAGTGCCAAAAGCAGATGATGGAGATTATGCATCAGTACTGGGTGGAGAAAACATTGGTATCTGCACAGGGGCAAATGTAGACGCAGCATGGACATTTATTACATGGATCACAAACAAAGAAAATTCCCAGAAGATCTGTTCTTCTATCGGAAGATTCTCACCAAGAAGTGATGTAGATGCCGAAGAAATGTTTGGTAATGATGAAAAGAACGCAATCTTCGCAGAGATTATGCCAAATGCACAGTCCCGTGGTCCATCACCTGACTGGCCGGAAATCTCTGAAGCAATTTATACTGCACAGCAGGAAGTCTTCACAGGTCAGAAAGATGTTGAGACAGCTTTAAATGATGCTCAGGCTAAAATAGATGCAATTAATGCAAAATAAGAGTAGAAAAAGCCTCATCACACAGAAAAGAGCTGTGTGATGGGGCTTTTTGTCTGAATACGCGCAGGCGTAGGAAAACAATGGAGGTGACACAATTGAATTATCAGAAAAAAGAAAAAATAATTGGATATTGTTTTATCCTTCCGGCTGTCATATACATGTTGATTTTTATCGGTTATCCGATTGTCTATAACTGGATTCTCAGTTTTCAGGATGTAACAGCACTGACATTAAAAGAAACAAACAGAGAATTTCTGGGACTTGCTAATTATAAAGCAATTTTTGCTGATGCATCGTTTAGAGGATCGCTTTTGCACACATTACTTTACACCGTTGGATGTTTGGTAATTCAGTTTACTTTAGGATTTCTGTTTGCAATGTTTTTTGCAAAAAAATTCACATTTTCAAAACCAATTCGTGGTTTTATTGTTATCAGCTGGATGCTTCCGGTTACTGTTACTGCACTGGTATTCAAATATATGTTTGGAGAATCCGGTGGGATTATCAATACAATTTTAATGAACTTACATATCATCAAGAAGCCGATTGGATGGCTTTTGAACGGAAATACGGCATTGATTGCCCTGATTATTGCCAATTCATGGGTCGGAATCCCATTTAATATGCTGTTGCTTACAACTGGTCTGAATAATATTCCGGCAGAAGTATACGAAGCTGCTTCAATTGACGGAGCAAACGGTTTTCAAAAGTTTGTATCGATTACGCTTCCGTTGCTGAAATCAACAATTATGTCTGTACTGGTACTTGGATTTGTATTGACATTTAAGGTATTCGATCTTGTATACGTTATGACAGGAGGAGGACCGGTAGATGCGACAGAGGTGCTGTCTACCTATTCTTACAAGTTATCTTTTGAATTATTCCATTTTGGAGAAGGTGCTGCAACAGCGAATGTGTTGTTTGTTTGTCTGTTCCTGGTAGCGCTTGTATATCTTAGAACGATATCAGCAGACGAGGAGGTGTAAGAGTGAAAAAAATACATTTAAAAGAAAAACAGAAGAATTGGATTTTTAATCTCATTGGTATTTTGATTGCCTGCATATTCTTGTTTCCATTGTATTGGATCGTTGTGAACTCATTTAAAATGGACGGTGAAATTTTTTCGGCAGTTCCGACGTTGTTTCCGAAAACATTTACACTTCAGGCATATAAAGATCAGTTAAATAATCTGAGTGTAACATTAAAGAATTCAATTATTATCGCTGTCGGATCCATGTGTATATCATTGGTGCTTTCTGTTCCGGCAGCATACGGACTGGCAAAATACAAAGTAAAAGGAGTCAAATTGTTTGTTCTGATTTTCCTGATTACACAGATGCTCCCTGCATCATTGGTTTTAACACCTTTATTTCTGGTGTTTTCCAAGCTTGGTATGCTGAATACATACTTTGCTCCGATTCTTTCGACAGCTACGATATCCATACCATTTATTGTATTAATGCTTCGTCCAAGCTTTTTAAGTATTCCAAAAGAACTTGTGGAATCTGCCAAAATAGATGGATGTAATGTATTTAATGCGTTTTTTAAAGTAGTCGTTCCGGTGGCAAAACCGACGATTATTACGGCAGCATGTTTCAGCTTTGTGTATGCATGGAATGATCTGGCATATTCCATGACATTTAACACAAAGGACAGTATGCGTCCGATGACAGCAGCGATTTATACCTTTATGAATCAGTATGGAACAAAATGGAACAGTATTATGGCATATGGTGTGCTCTTGATTATACCGTGTGTGATTATCTTTGTAACGATGCAGAAACATATCGTGGAAGGAATGACAAGCGGTTCTGTAAAAGGCTGATTTTAGATGTAAATAAAGCGTTTTTGAGTAGGAGGAAAGGTACATGACTTATTTCAGACAGGAAAAAAATACTTTAAAATTTCATTATGATGCAGAAGAATTATGGATTGAACCATGGGGCAAAAACAGTTTCCGTGTCCGTGCTACTAAGATGGCTGAGATGGGATTGGAAAACTGGGCTCTGGAGATGCCGGTGGAGGAGCTGACAGCAGAGATTAAAATAGAAGATAATTTTGCAGAGATTCGAAATGGAAAAATCAGAGCGGTGATTTCTAAATATGGAAAAATGACTTTCTACAATCAGAAAGGCGAAATTCTATTGGACGAATATTTGAGAAACCGTATTGATAAATTTGCAGATTATTGTAGTGCATTGGATATCGAAGCAAGAGAATTCAAACCGATTATCGGTGGAGATTATCAGTTGTCTGTACGTTTTGTATCTGATCCGGAAGAAAAAATATATGGTATGGGACAGTATCAGCAGCCACATCTGAACCTGAAAGGAACAGATCTGGAATTGGCGCATAGAAATTCTCAGGCAAGTGTGCCATTTCTGCTGTCTTCACTCGGCTATGGATTCTTATGGAATAATCCAGGTGTAGGAAGAGCAACATTCGGAACAAATATTACTACATGGGAAGCTTTTTCCACAAAACAGATGGATTACTGGATTACAGCAGGGGATACTCCAGCAGAGATCGAAGAAGCATATGCATCTGTGACCGGTACTGTACCAATGATGCCGGATTATGCAATGGGATTCTGGCAGTGCAAGCTTCGTTATCAGACCCAGGAAGAATTGTTGGAAGTGGCAAGAGAATATAAGAAACGTGGTTTGCCAATCTCTGTGATTGTTATTGATTACTTCCACTGGCCGCTGCAGGGAGATTGGAGATTTGATGAGAAATATTGGCCGGATCCGGATGCGATGATAAAAGAACTGAAGGAAATGGGCATTGAATTGATGGTTTCTATCTGGCCGACTGTAGATTATCGTAGTGAGAATTTCCAGGAAATGAAAGAAAAAGGTTATCTGATCCGCACGGAAAGAGGATTCCGCATTGTTATGGATTTCCAGGGAAATACCATTCATTACGATGCAACGAACCCGGATGCAAGAAAATATGTATGGCAGAAAGCAAAGAAAAATTACTACGATAAAGGTGTGAAAACTTTCTGGCTGGATGAGGCAGAACCGGAATATAGTGTTTATGATTTCGAAAATTACCGTTATCATATGGGACCTAATGTACAGATCGGTAACCTGTATCCAAAATTATATGCAAAAACATTCTATGATGGAATGACAGCAGAAGGACAGGAAAATGTAATAAATCTGCTTCGTTGTGCATGGGCTGGTTCACAGAAATATGGTGCACTGGTATGGTCCGGTGATATTCATTCCAGTTTTGCGAGTCTGAGAAATCAGTTTGCAGCAGGACTGAACATGGGGCTTGCAGGAATTACATGGTGGACTACAGATATCGGAGGATTCCATGGAGGAGATCCGACAAATCCAGACTTCAGAGAGCTTCTGGTGCGCTGGTTTGAGTATGGTACATTTTGTCCGGTTATGCGTCTGCATGGAGAACGTGTGCCGCTGAAAGATCCGATTGGAACTTATGGTGGCGGTTTATGTGTGTCCGGTGCGGACAATGAAGTATGGTCTTTCGGTGAGGAAGCCTATGAGATCCTGAAATATTATCTGGAATTGCGTGAACGTATGAAACCATATATTACAGAACTGATGGAAGCTGCTCATATGAAAGGATCACCGGTTATGAGACCACTGTTTTACGACATTCCGGAAGATTCGAAATGCTGGGATGTGAACGATGAATACATGTTTGGTCCAGATGTACTGGTGGCACCGGTTATGCATGCCAAAATGACCAGCAGAAAAGTATATCTTCCAGAAGGCAGCAGATGGACGAATTACTGGACAGGAGAGACACTGGAGGGTGGACAGGAAACGGAAGTGGCTACACCGTTATCACAGATTCCTCTGTTCACCAGAAATGGAAGAACATTATGAAATTAAATCATGCAGGATTAAAGGATCTGAATAGTTGGAAAGAAGCGGGTATCATGCTGCCTTCCTACGATGTCGAAAAGGTTACAGAAAAGACACAAAGTGCACCCCAGTGGGTGCACTTTGGAATTGGAAATATTTTCCGAGTATTTATCGGAGGTATTGTGGATGGACTGTTGGAACAGGGAATCATGGACAGGGGACTTACCTGTGTAGAGACGTTTGATTATGAAGTGGCAGATAAAATCTACAATCCGTTTGATAATCTGGTATTAAGCGTTATTTTAAAAAATGACGGAACCAGAGAAAACAAAGTTCTGGGATCTTTGACAGAAGCAATCAAAGCAGATTTTACAGATGCACCATCCGTAAATAGACTGAGAGAAATTTTTGCTGCAGACAGTCTCCAAATGGTATCTTTTACCGTAACGGAGAAAGGGTATGCATTAAAAGATGCCGGTGGAAAGTGGTATGCTTCTGTGTGGAACGATATGGAAGAAGGTCCGGAAAAATGTGTGACACTGATTGGAATCGTGACTGCCATGTTGCTTGTACGCTTTCAAAATGGAAAAAAACCAATTGCGCTGGTATCTATGGATAACTGTGCCCACAACGGAGAGTTACTTCGCCAGTCTGTACTTACAATGGCTCAGGCATGGCTGGAGCGTAAAAAAGTGGCTGAAGAAGTTGTGGATTATTTAAAAAATGAAGAAATAGTGGCATTTCCATGGACGATGATTGATAAGATCACTCCAAGACCATCGCAGACGATTGCAGATGAACTGGAAAAACTGGGACTTGAAGAAATGCACCCGGTAATTACTGGAAAAAGAACGTATATTGCACCATTTGCCAATGCAGAAAAAGCACAGTATCTGGTAATAGAAGATCATTTCCCAAATGGAAGACCTCATCTGGAAAAGGGATTCGGAGTGTATATGACAGATCGGGAAACGGTGATAAAGGCAGAGCGTATGAAAGTAACAGCTTGCCTGAATCCGGTACATTCCGCACTTGGTCCGATTGGAGTAGTGCTGGGAATTGATTTGTTTGCAGATCTGTTGGATCAGGCGGAACTGCGGAAACTGGCAAGAAACGTAGCATATGGAGAAGGTCTTCCAATGGTGGAAGATCCTGGGATTATTTCTCCGGAAGATTTTACAGATGAATTATTTACAGACAGATTTCCAAATAGATATCTCGGTGATACCAATCTCAGACTCTGTACAGATATTACACAGGGAGTTGGCGTTCGATTCGGAGAAACGATAAAAGCGGTGGTAAGAAAAGAGGGAACCGCAAAAAGATTGTCAGCGATCCCGGTAGGGATTGCGGGATTGATGCGTTATATGATGGCAGTCGATGATCAGGGAAATGCGTTTGAACTTGCACCGGATCCTCTGGCAAAAGAATTACATGAACAGCTTTCAACTGTAAAATGGGGACATCCTGAGACATTTACAGATCAGCTCCGATCTGTTCTGTCTAATACAAATATATTTTTTACAAACTTGTATGATGCAGGAATTGGTAAAAAAATAGAAGATATTTTCAGAGAAATGATTGCAGGAAAAGACTCCTGTGAAAAAACAGTCAAAAAATATGTGGAACAGATGAAGGATATATAGAATAAAACAGAAAGGAGAATGGATATGATACAGCAGGTTATGACAGCACCAGGTCAGATTGAATTCAGAGAGGTTCCGGTTCCAGAGCCAGGAGAAGAACAGGTACTGGTGAAAATTAAAAAAATCGGAATATGTGGAAGTGATATTCACGTATATCATGGAAAGCATCCGTTCACAAAATATCCTGTTACACAGGGACATGAAGTATCTGCACAAGTTGTAAAATGCGGAAAGAATGTAAAAGATTTTTCAGAAGGAGATAAAGTGACTATAGAACCGCAGGTTTACTGTGGAAAATGTTATCCTTGTACACATGGAAAATACAATCTGTGCGAAGAACTGAAAGTAATGGGATTTCAGACAACAGGAACAGCTAGTGAATATTTTGCAGTAGATCAGTCAAAAGTGACTCTGCTTCCGAATCATATGTCTTATAATGAAGGTGCAATGCTGGAACCTTTGGCAGTTACCGTACATGCCGCAAAGCGTTTCCCACAAATATGCGGAGCAAAAGTGGCAATTCTTGGATGTGGACCAATCGGGATACTTTTGGCACAGTCGTGTAAAGCACTTGGTGCCGAAAAAGTGATGATAACAGATATTTCTGATTATCGTCTTGAACTGGCAAAACAGTGTGGCGCAGATTATACGGTGAATACAAAAGAAAAAGATTTTGGAGAAGCCATGACAGAATGTTTTGGCAGTGATAAGGCAGATGTGATATATGACTGCGCAGGAAATGATATTACGATGGGGCAGGCAATCAAATATGCCAGAAAGGGAAGCAGTATTGTTCTGGTAGCAGTTTTTGCAAAAATGGCTTCGGTGGATTTGGCGGTGTTGAATGATCATGAGTTGACATTAGATACTACTATGATGTACCGTCATGAGGATTTCGTGGATGCGATCCGCCTGGTAAGTGAGGGAAAAATAAAGTTAAAACCATTGATGAGCAAGCATTTTGCATTTAAAGATTATTTGGAAGCATATAAGTATATTGATGCCAATCAGGAAAAGACAATGAAAGTTCTGATTGATGTAGATGATACAGAAGAATAATAGAGAAAAAAACCGGTATGATTTTTTTGGCAAATCATATCGGTTTTCTTTTGTAGAAACCTTCTTGTTAGAAACATTGTTTTGTAGTATCATAAACATAAAATATTTGAAGGAATTCATGTCGGACTGTGGAGGGTGTAGATGAAGAACTGGAAAGGTATCGGTGTGTCGGATGGATTGGCATCTGGACGTGTAGTTCGTATGCACAAAATTCAGACGAAAAAGCTGACGACGCTAGAACAGGTGAAGGAGTCTTGTATCAGCAGAACAGAAGAATTGTATAAAAGTACAAAAGAAAAAATGGGAGAAGAAAATGCGCAGATTTTTCTGGCGTACCAGATGTTGTTAAAAGATTCAAAGCTGTACAAAGGAGTAAATGAACATCTGAATCAGGGACAGGAACTGGCTCAGGCTATAGAAGAAGGTTTTGAGGAACTGGCCGGTATGTTTGACAGGATGACGGATGAATATATGCGTCAGAGAGCAGAGGATATCCGGGGACTTAAAACTATGCATCTGAATATGTTAAATGGAGAAAAGACAGCTTTTCAGAATGTAAAGGGACGTAAGTATATTTTAGTGGCAGAGGAAGTGACAGCGCTGGATTTTGCAGTTCTGGATGTGGAGCATCTGGGAGGACTGGTAGTAAGGCGCGGAGGACGTTTTTCACATGCAATGATAATGGCGAGAGCTATGAACATCCCTGCTGTTACTGGTCTCGAAGCGGTGGGGGAGATACATAATGATGATAAACTTTTGATAGACGGGAAAACCGGTGAAGTGGCGTTGGTGGAATTGAGAGAGAGAGGAAAGATTGCTTCGGAAGATCAAGCGTTGTTATCAATTTGGAAAGAAAAATTTCACCAGAAACTGGAGACAGAAAGAGCACTGAAGAATTTGCCGAAAGAAAAGAATCTTACAGCAGATAAAACGGAAATTCAATTGAGAGTTAATATTGGTGGACCATTAGATTTGAAGAATCTGGATCTGTCAGTGCTTCAGGGAGTTGGTTTATATAGGACAGAGTATTTGTTTCTTGATCGAGCAAAAATGCCAGATCTGGAAGAACAGCAAAAAGAATACGAGGAAGTATTTGATCTGTTGAACGGAAAAGAACTGGTAATTCGTACATTGGATATTGGAGGAGATAAGCACGTACCATATCTGGATTCCGGAAAAGAAGAAAATCCATTTTTGGGAGTGCGAGGTATTCGTTTTACATTAAAGCATAGATGTGTGATGGAAACACAGATGGAAGCATTGCTGCGTGCAGCGAAGGGAAGAAAATTCTCGTTGATGTTCCCAATGGTAGATATTCCTGAAGAAGTAGAGCAGGCGAAAGAAATATGGAAGCAGGTCTGTAAACGGGTAAAAGAATCCGGATGTGAAATTTATCCACATATTCCGATTGGGATAACGATAGAGACTCCGGCGGCAGCGATTTGTGTGGACATGTTTATGGAAAAGGTGGATTTTGTAAGTATAGGATCCAATGATTTGTCGCAATATCTTATGGCAGCTGACAGAGAAAATGAAGAATTAGATCGGCTTCTCAGCCCATGGCAGCCTGCGGTTATGCGTATGATGCAGCATGTTATACGAGTATGTAATGAGCATGGCATAGAAATCAGTGTGTGTGGTGAAGCCGGAGCAGAACCGGAATATATGAAATATCTGATTCGAAACGGATTGCGAATTATCAGTGTCAGTAAGTCAAGGGTGGATATGGCAAGGTTGGCGATATCTGAGACGGTGATAAAATAGAGAGTCGCTCTGGAGAAAACAATCTTGCAAAATTGGAATAAAAAGATCCCCGAAGTTTGCACCTTCTGGGATCTTTTACTTGAGAAATTTTATATAAAAAGTTGCAAAATAAATATAAAAAGTTGCTTGAAATAAAAGAAAACAAGTGTTAATATAAAAATTATAAAAGCATATTTTTCGATTCTCAGTGTGATACACTGTCTGAATTCTCAACATCATTTCAGAGATCTTATGCTTTTTCGTTCTAATTTATTTTAATTATTTGAAAATGCAGGAGATACCTGAAAGAATGCGGAAATAGAGACATTGCAAGGGACTCCTGTATAAAAAGGAGGATGCGCCTATGGCAAAGAGAAGACCAAAAAGAAATCAGCGACTGAATGTAAAGCAGTTAAAAACGAAACAAGTAAAAACAAGCGAATTGAAAGCAAATCGACAGTACAAGGATACAATATTTCGAATGTTGTTTTCAGATAAAGGAAATTTGCTGTCATTATATAATGCGGTTAATGGAACAGCATATACAGATCCGGAGCAACTGCAGATTGTGACCTTGAAGAATGCGGTGTATATGGGGATGAAGAACGACCTGGCGTTTATAATAGATACAAATCTGTTCCTATATGAACATCAGTCCACATATAATTCTAATATGCCAATGAGAGATCTGTTTTATATTGCCAGTGAGTATCAGAAGCTGGTAGACGGCAAATCGTTATATTCATCTGTATTACAGAAGGTTCCGGCACCTAAATTTCTGGTATTTTACAACGGGACAAAGCAGATGGAGGACAGTCGTACAGAATATCTGTCAGAAGCATTTGAGAGTCTGACCGGTGAACCAGATCTGGAATTAAAAGTAACTATATTGAATATTAATAAAGGTCATAACAGAGAGCTGATGGAGCAGTGTAAAGTCTTACGAGAATATGCGCAATATGTAGACAGAGTGAGAGATTATGTGGGAAAAATGGGTTTGGACGCAGGAGTGCCGCGGGCAGTGAATGAATGCATTCAAGAAAAAATCCTTGCAGAATTTCTACGACAGAATAGAGCGGAGGTGGAAAAAGTGAGCATTTTTGAATATAACAAGGAAGAGGAAGAACGTAAGCTGCGAGAGGCAGAATATGAAGGTGGCTGGGAAGCTGGAAAACAGGCCGGAATGAAATTTGGAATGGAAGAAGGAATGAAAGCCGGAATGAAAGAAGGAATAAAAGAAGGAATGAAAGAAGGCATGAAGGCAGGAATCCAAATGGCAAGAGAATTTCAACTGGAAGAGGATGCGGTAATAAAATTTTTGTGTACCAGACTGGATGTGGATGAGAAGACCGCTAGAAAGATGCTGGAAGAACAGGAATAAACCTTACAAATTTTAACGCAGAAAGCATATAACCTGCGGTCTTCGCTTCGCTCCGGTCGGTCCAAAACCGAGATCCCCCGGATCTCGTGATCTCCGCTCCGCTACGGTCGGTGCTAAACGCGTGCCACAGGCACGCAGCACCCTCTGCGCCCGAACGGCGTTAGTGCCGGAAGAGATCAAAGGTACATCAGATGTGAGGTGACTCCCACCTCTTCAGGTGGTGAGGAGCAAATTAATATCAGTGGTGGGAGTCAATCCCCCATCTGATATAGCCTCTGGCAGGATTGCAGAGATGCGCAAAAGAAATATGTCATGCTTTGCATGACGCGCATCTCGCAGCAAGAATCCCGAGGTATTCTTGAAACTTTTTGTATCAAATAATAAAAAGAGAACCATTCTTACGAACGATTCTCTTTTTATTAGTCGATGCGACAAGATTTGAACTTGCGACCTCTGCGTCCCGAACTGGCGCCCACGCAGATTTATAGCCTGTTTAAAGCCTTTTAAGGCAAAAATCACCTGTTTTATGAGTAAGAATCCATCATTTTTCTGAGAAAAAAATATTATTCGTAAAAAATTCGTAAAGTTTTTAATTAGTAAAGTCTTTATTTTCTATACATAATTAAACATGATTCAAACAAGAATCAAGCTACATCATAACGTCTTTTAACATCTTTTTATCAACTTTCATACACCTTTCTGATCTTATCCAGATACTCTGTAAATTCATCAACTACCTTCTGCGGCTTCAGAATTTTTACATCATTTCCAAATCCAAGCACCCAACCGAAAAACTGGTCACTGACTTCAATCGGTGCTGTAATGCTAAAATAATTTTCGTCTACCACATTGTAAAGAATCCCTTTCTTTCCAAATCGGTCAACAACCGTATCCAAAAGGTGATTAATAAATTGTATGGTAATGATCTCCTGCTCCCCGCCAAACATAGAAAAAACTCTCTGTGTGTAGCTTTTCAGATTTATTTTCGAAAATTCCTCTTTTCCATCTCTTTTTTCTTCAATCACTTTCACATCTTTCATTCTGTCAGCACGATACGTTCTAATACCTTTTGCGCTGTCATTGTAAGCAAGAAGGTAATAATTCCCGTCATTGATAAGAAGGGCAAAAGGACTGACCGTGTATATTGCACCGTGTTTTCTTTCCACCTGCTGATTCAGATTGCTGATAGAATACTTCAAATATTTAAAGCTGATTTTTTTATTTGTCTCCATTGCGGTATCTATTTTTTCAATATTCCGCAAAACACTGGAATTTTTTGTTTTCACTCGGTCAGTCAAAATCGCATTGTGACGTATGGTTTTCTCCTGATATTCACTGACAAATTCACATAAAACCTTTATTAACCGTTCTGCCTGCGGTTCTGACAGATATTTTGATGCATAGACACTTTCAACCAGAAGTTGAATATCAGTATAATCATAGTGGCGTTGCCGCATACAAAACCCCTTCTGGTGCTTATCGAAAACAATATTCTTCAGACTGTCATCTTCATCAATCATTTCTGCGGCTTCTTTAATGGAAATTCCCTCTTCATAAGCAAGAATGGCTTTATTGATTTCATCAATATCTCTGTAAATTCCTCTGCGCTCCGCTTCAATACCATAAATCTCAGTCATAGCAAAGCAAATGTCATCTGCTTTTACCGTATGGTGTTCATCAGTATGTTTTAGCAGATAGTGGTACACCAGAAACGGCTTCATCTTCTGGTTTCTTTTCTTTCCTCTTCCTGAACCCTTCAGTTCATCATCTTCATAGTCTTTTGCCATAGCACGTAACCCCAAACATTTTTCTTTTATTCTACCATTCCAAGAGGGAACGGAAAACAGATTTTATATTTTTCCTTAAAGGTTTAACGGAGTTTTAAAGACTTTTTTTCCGTTAAACTTTTAAGGAAAAAACATACTCATTTATCACAGTTCCAAGAGCAAAGAAAAAAGAGCGGATTTCCACTCTTATTCGATCTCAATATTTTCAACACCATATTTCAGAATAATGTTGATGATTTCATTTCTGGAATAATTGGTTTCTGCGGCGAGCTGATCTAAAGCGGCTAAAGTATCCTCTTTAATACGAACCGTGATAACTTTACTACCGTCTTCCCCTCTTTTTTTCAGCTTTAAAGGTTTATTCATTGCGTCAATCCACCTTTCATTTTGTAACCATTATAGATTGACGGTGTAATTTTAAGTATGCTACAATCAGATATATAAATATACTACAAAATGTAATACAAAAGAGAAGGGAGAAATATTTATGGAAAAGAAATTTTTAATAATGGTAGGAATAGTGTATGTATGACATTTATAACTTCTTAGATTATCGTTATCGAAAATGATTTTTTGTTAAAAAGGAGAAAAAGCAATGGGGGAAAGATATACAAGATTATTTTCATTGCCTAAACAATTATATATTGAAAATGCCCCAGTTATTATAGTGGCGGGCGCTTTATTAAAAGATAATAAGACAGACAATGTTTTGGTGCAACTTAAATTTCAAAATATAGAAGAAAAACAGATAAAAGCTTTAACAGTACAGATAATACCTCTTGATATTAAGAATGAAAAAATTGAAGAAAAAATTGAATACCAATATTTAGATTTGAATGAAGAACGAGATGTATATTTTGGTTCGAATGTTCCAATTATGATTTCAAACAATAACGCACGTAGTTTTGAAATCGGTGTAACAGAGGTTATTTTTAAAGATAATACAGAGTGGAAACATGAATATACATCTTGGGATATTTTGGAAAAACCTGAACTCCTTGAGAATACATTAAAGAGTTCGGAACTTGTTAAACAATATAAAATGAAGTATGGACAAGATAGTACATATACATTAAAAAAAGAAAAAAGAATCTGGTATTGCGCCTGTGGCGCCCTGAATCACGAAGATGAAAAGACCTGTCATAGGTGTATGAAAAATCTGGATAAATTAGAGTCTTTTGATCTTTCAGAATTAGAAACAGATGTAAAAGTACGATTGCAGGAAGAACAAAAACAACGTGAAAAAGCAAGAGAGGAATTAAGACAGAAAGAAATAAAGAAAAAGAAACAAACGTATATCATCGCTGTGGTGGTGGTAGTAGCCGCTATAGTAAGTATAGCTGTCAATATAGCAATTTCTGATGGAAAAAAGAAAACCGTTTATAATAATGCAGTAACCTTGATGGAAAATGAAAAATTCGAAGAAGCAATAGAACAGTTTGAACAATTAGGTGATTACAAAGATAGTGCTGAACAGATAAAAAATGTAAAATATAATCAGGCGCTATATTATGAACAAGAAAAAGATTTTGACAGCGCATTGAATTTATGGAAAGAACTGGGAAGCTATAAAGACAGCGAAGATAAATATAATGAATTAGAATACAAGTTGTTCCCATCAAAAAAATTAACGGATTATATTAAGGAAAATGGAAAGTATAGTGAAAATATTGAATTGAAAACTGGACTTTACGACAAGACTTTTTCAGGCTCTTGCTTAGATATTACTTCAAATGAAGGAGACAGCACATCAGATTCTGTTTCAGGTTTTCAGTTAATGTTATATACAGATGAAGAAGATCCTGATAATTTTTGGTGTGATTATGAGTTTTCATCAGAGGAATTAAATCTGAAAGATAGTATCTATTTTACATATTCTGATGAAGAAGGCAATGAAATGAAGTTTACAGAGTATTATGAAGTACCAGACGGATGGACTTCACAAGAAGGAAAAACGTATGATTTTAGAGGAACTTTTTATGCGACAATTCCAATAGCATCATACAAAATGGGTGAAAGTATTCCAACGGATTTTGAAGTGTTAGAGTATCTGGATACATCCGACAATGAATGGAAAATTATAAGTGCTACAAAGGCAGTTGGTGAAGCATCCGTTACAGAAAGAGTAAATGAAATCGTTGAAAAATTACAGACATATTTAGATAAAAATTCAGATATTGATATGAAAGATTTAGGCTTTACGATAGAGGAATAATGATAAATCACATTTTATGGAGGACAAGAAGATGTTTAATAATATTTCAAGTAAAATAAAAACAGTCGCTAAAGTACAATGTTTTATAGGAATTGCTTTTTCGATAATATTAGGATTAATATATATGGGCGTTACAGAATTTTGGGATTTTGGTGGGATTTATCTTTTAATAAGTTTATTAATTGCAGGCGGTGGTTCTGTTGCAAGCTATATTTCTTCAATTTTGATTTACGGCTTTGGAGAATTAGTTGAAAACTCCAATAGCACAGTCAAACAGGAAAAAGACATACCAAGTAATCATATGGCTGAAGAACCAGATGATAAACTTCCAGATTTATAAAATTGTTGAAAAGGCAGAAGGGGCGGAGAAATCCGCTCCTTTTATAATAACTGTGAGTGTCCCTCTATAGCCGCTTCGATTCTCTGGGGTTCTATGCCTATATACCGCTGTGTGATTGCACTGGAACTGTGTTGTAGCAGTCTCTGGACTAGGGTAATATCATAACCATTATTTTTGTAGATTTCCGTGGCGTACCATTTGCGGAAACTGTGGGTTCCGACACTTTCAAGTCCAAGGTAATCGCAGACAAGAGCCAGTTGTTTGCTGACCGCCCGCTCTGTCAGATCAAAAATCTTTTCGTTTTTTCCTATGCCGTTCCGCAGGCAGTAATTCTCAATATACTGTTGAATAATTAAAGGGACTGTGAAAATCCGTTTCTTTTGTGTTTTCTGTTCTGTGATTTCCAGTCGGTATCTGTCCCCATCCCGCACAATATCAGCAAGCCGCAGATTCAGGATATCCGATATCCTAAGTCCTAGGTTACCTTCCAACACAAGGGCAGTGGCTATCCGCTCATTAGGGCGGCAACCGCAAAATCCTTCTCTCATGGTCTGAATAATTTCCTTGTATTGTTCTGTGGTAAGAGCCTTTGTTTTTTTATTCATTTCTTAGTGTTTCCCTTTCATCTTTTCAAGATCTTCAATACAACTATTAATACGATTATTAACATCTTCCAGAAGAACACTGATTGTATTCCCTTCTGGAAAGAAGTGTTTATTGTCAAGAGCAATACAAGCCACTTCCAAAAAGCTACTGCACTGGTATAACTGATCTTGGATTTTACAAAATTTCATTGCGGTTCCCCCTAAAAAGTTCTTATTTTATGAGCAAATAGTTCCGTTTTTTCTACAGATTTCTGGAAATCCTCGGAAACATTGAATTTAACAGTTCTTATAATTGGCATTTTAGGAACTTTCCTCTCTTGGCTCATTTCTGAACCAAGAGAGAAGCTGATGTTAAGCACTGATGGAAAATC
>CAKRON010000035.1 GCA_934373455.1 uncultured Marvinbryantia sp. | reverse complement strand
CTCCATGGCATGAAGATATTCCATGTACTGATTGGTGATCTCCACAATTGGAATATCAAAGATATCTACTTTATTCTTATCAATCAGATGCAGCAACAGATCCAGTGGTCCCTCAAACTGCTGCAGTTTAACTGAAATCCCCATAACCACCTCTAGTACAATTCTACCAGCATAAATTCTGCCGGATTATTTATTCGAAACGCAATGGAATGAGAGCCAAGTCCCGCTGTTACTAGCAGCTTTCTTCCATATTTTTTGTATTGTCCACAATTATACTTCGGAAATAACTTTATCTGTGGACTGATCACACCCCCCAGCAGCGGAAGACGAATCAAACCACCATGTAAATGACCGCTAAGTGTGAGATCTGCCCCCCATAGAGCATATCCCTCAAAATATACAGGATTATGCGCCAACAATATATTGTAACGTTCTTCCTCCGGCTCTTGAATGTACCTACGAATCTCATCCGCGCTGATATACTGCTGATGAAATCTTTTATAATACTTTTCCGGAAGTTCAAATCCATGTACGGTCAGATGCGTTCCCTTAATGTCAATTCTTTCTTTCTCATTTTCCAGCAGTCGAATGTTGGACGTATGGATGCTTCGTTTGAACTGTTCATATATGCCGGCATAAGCATCTGGGTATCGTTTGGCACGATACTCATGATTTCCATTGATACAATAAACCGGACATTCACAGGACAAGCGCTTTAATAACGCAGTGGGTACATCTATATTCGTCTCTTTTCCCGGCTTACATACTGTCAAATCCCCAACAGAAAAGATCAGATCCGGATGCTGTCCAATAATCTGCTCTATCAATTTTCTGTTACCTTTTCCAAATGTTCGATTGTGTAAATCGCCTATTACAACAATCCGGATTGGTGCCGTCGGTTTTGGAACTTTCTTCGGCAATGCAATCCGGTAGTGTCTGATAATTATTCTATTCATTATTTTGCTCATTCTTCTACCAACCCATTTTTCTGTTTAATAGTATAAACAAATATTGGTGGTTTGGCAAGGGAAAGCATTTTTCTTCATCATATATTTGCTCTATAAACTGAATTATTCGTACTTCCTTCCGCTTCTACATACCCTGTTCCAACTAGCATTTTTAGATATCTCCTTACCGTTGCGGTAGACCTTCCACTGACACTTTCCGCTTCTTTAGGCGTTATTTTTCCGTTTTTCTCAATATACTGGATTATCTTCTCTAATTTATGATAATCAGCCGGTTTTAAAACTTCGCTCAAAACTTCGCTCAAACTTCGCTCATTTTTTGCACCAACTTCGCTCAAACTTCGCTCATTTTCATCTTTTAAAAATGCTTCATGTACAAAAAATCTTGATATAAAATAGCTATGATCGTCATCTGTTTCAAACTCTGGTTTTGGCGAGCCATTTGCAGAAAGTGCTTTCAATATTTTTCCAAACCCCGTATTTCTTCCCTCTGTTAAATGCAACTCCTTCAAAATATCTCCAATGCGACGATTTCTGTAGCGCCGATTCGTAACCCTGAATCTCTTAAGTCCTTCCTGCGTAACAGACCGATCCGGACCAGGAAAACTTAGAATCTCAATCATTTCTTTTTCAACTCTTACTTCTATCGGCTCCCTTATATCATATGCTCTGTGATATACCGCATTGGATAATGCTTCTTCCAAAGCGGCATATGGATAATTGTATACCCAGTCAGCTTCTGCCTTGTCCGGTCTTTTAATAATCTTTTTCGTTATAATCGAATTCTTTATAAATTGTAACGCCTCTCTCAGTTGTTGATGAATTGGTCCTTTAAATGTATTTTCAATAATATCATCTCCGCCTAAACCATCCGGAAACTGCACCACGTCAATCTGTGTACAAGGGAAAAACTTGTCTGGTTCCATACAAAAAAACATCAAACCAACATTCTTCGGTTTTACGTACTCAGGGAGATTACTGATAATATTCATATCACTGCACACTTCCGCAAAATCTCCATTTTTCGCATTTTCATAAAGTGAACTGTTAATTTCCTTTAAATAATTCTGAACCAGTGTAATATTCAGATCTGACAACTCCGCCTGATGATTAATCCTGTCATCAAATGGTACACGATTCGCCAGATTAAACAGATCTTTCTCTTCATCATCTGATGGTTCCACTGTATTAGACGCTTTACGGATATAATGTCTACGCTCTTTATTCTCTTTTTCCATTGTCTTCGGCGAAGAATAGGGTCTATTGTCACCACCCGGACACCAAATCACAATAAACTGTTTGTCCTGATAAGTTTCCACACCTATAATTGGTGTGTATGCAGGTCTGATCAACTTGCATCTGGCATAAATATTCTTCTGATAAACATCCAGTTTGTCTGCTGTAACTCCCTTTAATGGATATACCGGTCTGCCATTATCCTCTTCCACGCCAATCACAATATATCCTCCACCCCAGTTATCCAAATCATTGGCAAATGCACAAATCGTTTTTAAAGACGCTGCTGCATCCCAGGTTTCCTTATATTCAATCCTCGCCCATTCAACAACTTCACCAGATAACAAAGTTTTAATATTGGTTGGTATTGCCATAGAATATCGTCCTTTCTGTTGTCTTATATCAGCTAAACTGTTACTTTTTAATGTAATAATGAATAATCTACGCATTTAAAGTCAATGCTTTATCAATTAATTTATACTCTTTCCGACTAATCAATGGTAAATAAATGTCAATATAATTTTTATCTGCATAGTCTGCCAGATCATCTATAGTTGCATACTGTTTTGTCTCATTCTTCTCTGTCATCAAATCTTTTTCCATTTTCATTTTTTTGCAACCTATGTATATCTCTTTGGGTTTTATAAAATCAATTTCTATACCTCGCATTCCCACATTATTTTCATCTTTTTTTACAATTCTCCACTCACATTCATGTTTCCATTCTTCGGATTTTGTTAATGCATTAGCCATAAATTGATCTGCACTACAACCTTTCTGCTTAACAATAAGTTCTGCACTATATATCACCGGCATACATTGATATTTCTTTATTAATTCCTGAAGATTATAACCTATGCAAATTCCTTTGTGATCTGCTGCATAATACCCCCATAGCGGAAATGAATTATTAATTTCAGAAAAGCAGGAAACAAAAATGGAATTTTGTAAACGTTCTGTTTTCTTATTTTCCTCAATTTGACGAGTATATGCTTCCATTGCTTCTTTTACCTGTGCTCTTGAATACTTTTCCTTTAATCCACAGTCTACTGTAACCAAACAATCATAAGGATCATTAAAATAAAATGCATTACTCAACCATATTTTTTTCTTCTTTAAGTTCTCTAAATCCCGTTCCAATCCCCTGCAATATTTATAAAGCATTTGTTCTTTAGGCACATTATTTAACAACAGGTTTTGTGCAGCTTCTAAATTATTACAACTAATATACTCTATATACTCTTTCATAACTGCTTTATTCAAAATTGGCATTTTTAACACATCCTCATTTTAAATTGGCTTTTTGCATTAACGCCTCATGCCCATCTACCACGTCATATACCACTTCGCCATTACTAATTGTTTTAAAATGTTCTCTGGCACAATGTATTTTAGCTGCTTCAATCTTACGCAACTGCTTTTCATCCGTAGAACCTTTTGTTTCCGCAACAAAATAAATATGTTTTACAGTCCCTTCATAAAAAGCAATCGCCCAGTCAGGATTGTAATGTCCCACCGGTGTAGAAATGTAAAATCCATCTGGTAATTTGACATATACTGCCACGTCATTGTTCGTATCCAGATCTTTTGCAAATTCCTGCTCTTTTAAAGAATCGCACACAATATAATCATACAAGTGTTTCTTTGTCTTTACCGCATTCTCTCCAAAGCGACCTCTAATCGTACAATCTTTAAAAACTTCCACAGTATACCGTTCTGGCAATACATGATAAGTAATGTGCTTTATAATAGATTCTGCTTTTTCATCATTGATCAGTGTTGCTGCTTTGATAATAAATTCTTCTGGATTATCTTTAAACTGATCAAATACAGATGATTGAATTCCCTGTAGTATACGAACAATATCTTTTCTGGTCAGTTTTGTTTCCTCCACTAGCTTACCAATCAGATCATACTTTACATTGGACTTGACTACATCTGTACTGTTGTAGTTTGCCGTCTCTTCTTTTGTAAATGAAGTACCATTGGTCAAGTCCTCTTTTGAGTGAATCTGATCCATCGTACCAGTTTCAACTTTAATGTAAATCTTAGAAACACGCAATTTTTCATCCAAAGAATGAATGGCATTCTGTACCAGTTCATCAATATCAAAATCTACGGTATACATCGTTTTGTAGTTGATCCTTGACCATAAATTCTGAAACTCTGGCATTTCTTGTTTTTCTTCATCCAACTGTAATTCCACGTTATACTTCCGTGCATTTTCTGGTTGCATAGAACGACTGTCATAAATGGAATCTATGATTTCCAACACAGAATCTACAGAATTGTCTACTTCTTCTGCCACCTTGACGTTACCATTTGCTTTGTCTTCATAATACTTATCCGTAAGTACTCCCTTTTTATCAATATAACGATTCAAAATCAAATCAAATATAATGGCATGTGCTGTATCTGAATCTATCACTTGCTCATTTCCATCCGTATCTCTGATGATTTTATCTATAAATAAATCTGCCGTTACTGTCCGAGGTCTGTCAGCTACCGCCTCTGCCATTTCATTTTGCAGTCCTTTTGCAAAACTATCATAGCTTTCACTGGCAATCACAGTCAGAACATTTACATTATGCACCTCATTTCCAAGTGCATTCACATCCATACGTTCTCCATCCTGATTTACACAAAGTCTGAGTCCTCGCCCTACTTCCTGACGTTTTCGCACGTCACTGCTGCTCTGTTTCAATGTACATATCTGAAATACATTTGGATTATCCCATCCTTCCCGAAGTGCTGAGTGAGAAAAAATGAATCGTACCGGTGATTTCTCAGGATTCCTGTCCAGAAGTAGTTCTTTATTTTTCATGATCAGATCATACGCATCTACATCATCCGTTGTCGTTTCTTTTCGTGACACCTTTGAATTGATCATCTTTCCCTTTTTATCAATAGAAAAATACCCAGCATGTGTCTTTTCTGCCGGAATCGAATTTAAATATTTAAAATACTCTTCTTCTCCGATTCTGATCTGAAGATTTCCAATAATATCATAATATTCCGCTTCAAACATATCTGCATACACACCATTTACAGGCTGTCCTGCATCATCGTATTGCTTGTATTTCGCTACCTCATCAATAAAAAACAGCGACAATACTTTAATACCTTTATAGAATAATTCACGTTCTCTCTGAATATGAGAAAGAATCGTCTCACGGATCTGAATACGACGCAATTGATCTTCATCCACTTTACCAATTACATCTCCGGCATAAACCTTAATTCCATTGATAAATTCTACTGAATCATCACGCCCATCAATTTTAGAAATAACGAATCCATCTTTATACTCTTCCATATTTCCGGAATTGTCATATATATTATAGCCTTCCTGCACTGTTCTGGTGATTTTTCGGATGCCACTATGTCCTTTACAATCAAACTGAATGGTCGCGGTTGGTGCAGCTTTTGATAGGTTAATGCTCTCCAGATAAACATAGCCTTCTGTTGCTGTCGTCCCTGACTCTGTGATACCCTTTACAGCAATCTTTTTAACCAGTCGCTTATTATATGCTTCCATTGCATCCAGGCGATAAACCATGTTGTAAATGCTGTCACTTTTATGAGTTGCTGAATAACGTAATGTCAACAGAGGATTGAACTGTTTCAGATTCTCTTTTGTCTGTTTTCCTTCTACTGACTGTGGCTCATCAATAATCAAAATCGGATTTGTTTTAGCAATAATATCAATCGGCCGACGTGATCGGAACTCATCCAGTTTCATATAAATTCTTCTGGCATCTTTTCCTCTGGCATTAAATGCCTGAGAATTGATAATCATTACATTGATCGAACTGTCAGATGCGAAACGGTCAATTTCCGTAAGCTGTGTAGAGTTATAAATAAAGAATCGAATCTTTTTTCCATATTCCTCTGCAAAATGCTCTTGTGTCATCTGAAATGACTTATAAACGCCCTCACGGATAGCAATACTTGGCACAACAACAATGAATTTGCTCCAACCATAAGCCCGATTCAGTTCATACATAGTTTTGATGTAAGTATATGTTTTTCCCACACCAGTTTCCATCTCAATCGTAAGATTATACCTGCCTTCTAGCTTTTGAGATGGCTGTATCTGATTATTACGTTGTACCTTTTGTAAATGCTCCAAAATTATCCGATCATTTAATTCTGGAACAATTTTATGATTACTCCATCCTGTAAAATCTTCTTCATCTGTCAGAGACTGCTGAATATAGCCAGATCCTTTATCCATCATGTAGGAAGGTGTCAAATATGGCTGTCCCAAAAAAACATCTACTACAGCTTTCGCAGCGTCAGCCTGAAATTTCTGATGTTTAAATCGCAGTTTCATCTTCCTCACCTCCATTTTCATCTGATAGCTGTTCTTCCAACAGTTTTTGCAAAGCTTCTTTACTCGGTAAAACTGTCTCGTATTTACTTGCAAAAATTTGTGTATTATCCTCTGGCAATGTCATTTCCACAACTGCATTATTTTTATCTCTGCACAACAAAATTCCAATTGTAGGATTCTCATCCGGCAGTTTCACTTTTCTATCATAATAGTGCACATACATCTGCATCTGACCGATATCCTGATGCTTCAATTCACCAATCTTCAAATCAAACAAAACAAAGCATCGCAATAATCGATTGTAAAAAACCAGATCTACCATAAAGTGTTCTTCGTCAAATGTAAACCTGACTTGTCTGCCGATAAATGCAAATCCTGTACCAAGTTCCAGCAGAAACTGCTGTAAATGGTCAATGATACGACTTTCCATTTCACTCTCAGAGTATTCCGGCAATTCTTTTAAACCAAGGAACTCCAGCACATAGGGATCCTTAATGGCATCTTTCGGAGATTCTACCATCTGACCTTCCAGCGCCAAACGATAAACTTTGTCCTTGTCCGAGCTAAGTGCAAGCCGTTGATAAAGTGATGTATCATATTGTCGCTTTAGCTCAGCCAGACTCCAGTCATTTTTTACCGATTCAATTTCATAAAAATGACGCTCGTCCACATTATCAATTCGCATAAGTTTCAGATAATGCGACCAGCTCAAATAAAATTTTCTGCCAGTACCGACTACCGGAAGATTTTCGAATTGGCTAAACACTGTTTCGCCAATTTGATCCGTAGAATAAACTTTATAAAACTGTCGTATATTTTTCAAATTTCCGACTGAAAAACCTTTTCCATAAATTTTTGTCAGGTACGAGGACAACTCCTTCAAGAGCTGTGTCCCATAGGCTGCCCGCTTTTTCCCATATTGCTCTTCCTCTACGATCATTCTGCCAATTTCATAATATGCATAAACCATAGAAAGATTAACTGCCGTTTTGGCCTGCTTTCTTGCCTGTTCCAGCACATCAGAAACGGTTTTCAAAAAATTCTGATCAATAGAATTGATTTCATTTTTTCTCATAACTCGTTTCTCCTTAAAGCACTTTCACTGATGTGTCTGGTGACATTAACTTAAAAATTTCTCCCACGTTGATTTTAGAAGGACTATTGGCAAAACTGCTGTCACGGAATACCGCACGAATAGGCTGTTTTTTTGCAATTTTCTTAATTACACTATCAGGAATATTTTCCTCAAAACATGCTATTAAATCCCCATCATTATAATTATGAACAACACAGCCATCTATTTCTTCTGAAGAATATGGCATAGAAAGCGGAAGTCCCCAATCCAAAAGGCATCCAAATAAAAGATCCAGGTCGGTGCGTTCTTCTTTAATATTCGACTCCAGTTGATTCAAAAATCCCTGAGAATAATCATCCGGCTTGTAATAAACATCATTCATATTAGTGCTATCCAATTTCAACACACGGAAACCACCATCAAATTTTGCCTCTGGCTTTTCTTCTGCAATCTTCTTTGCTGCACGGCGAATACGTTCTTTTCCTATTTCACAGATGTTTGCATAACCTGCTTTATAAGCTTCACTATTTTCATCAATTTTTTCTGGCAACTGCACCATAATATACTTTCTATTTTCTCCAGCCTCCGCATTTAATCTCATAGTTGCATGCGCTGTTGTTGCGGAACCAGAAAAAAAATCTAACACAAGAGAATCTTCATGCGTTCCAATTTGTACCAATTTTTCCATTAATCTTACTGGTTTAGGATAATCAAAATAAATATGACCATCAAATAACTTTTTCACTTCCTGTGTTGCTTCCTGAGAATGTCCTACCTCCGAATTTGGCCACCAAGTCCATACATTTTTTCCTTCACGTTCCGATAAATATGTTTTTCTTCTAGGGATTCCATTTCCATCTTTTCCAAACCATATTCTCCCCTCTTCTCGCTGCTTAATAAACTCACTTTCTATATTCTTCCAGCAACGACCTTCCGGTGGAGTATAGCGCATTCCTCCAGGTGTAACAATTTCATACATTTGATTCGGTCTAAATCCCTGTGCTGTAAAATCACTTGAAACCCAAGGTCCACGTGGATCTCCATCTGGGTTTGCATAATTCTCAGCATCTTTTTTTGATAAATGCACTTTATTTATTATCTCTGACATATTAGCACTATTTTTTGCATAAGTAACAATATAATCATGTGCCGTACTAACGCGTTTTCGCATATCTGGAGACGTTCTTCGTTGCCATACAAACTGTCCTATAAAATTTGTTTTTCCGAATACTTCTTCACATATTTTTCTTAAATTACTCATTTCGTTTTCATCTATGCTAATAAAAATAACGCCTTCATCATTCAAAAGATTTCTTGCCAAAAGCAAACGCGAATACATCATAGAACACCAATCTGAATGAAATCTACCATTACTATCTGTATTCTTAAACATACGTTCACCGTTTTCATCAAATTCTCCAGATTCTTCAGCATATTCTTCACCAGTCATCTTAAAATCATCATTATATATAAAATCGTTTCCCGTATTGTATGGTGGGTCAATATAAATCATTTTTACTTTATTCAAATAACTTTCCTGAAGCAATTTTAAAACTTCAAGATTATCACCCTCAATATACAAATTTTCTGTATTATCCCAGTCAACAGATTCATCTATATATGGGCGAAGTGTTTTTCGGATTGGTTTATTAGCTTCAACTATAGCTGCCTTCTTTCCCACCCAAGTAAATTCGTAGACTTCATCTCCATCAATGATATCTGGCGAAAGCATTTGCTTCAAAAGCTCGAAATTAATAGCTTTTTTTTCTTTTCCTTTTTCATCTATTGTTTCTGTAATACAGTTTGGAAATAACTTTTCCATTTTCTCTATATTTCGAGCAATCATATCGACTGATTCCATTTTTATTTCATCCATCTCATTTTCCTCCCAAAAAATTCTGAATATGCCCCATATCCATTGAAAAAACTGGATATTGCTTTTCTTGATTATATTCTATAGTTATATCGAAATGTTGCTCATATCTATTTGAATAAATATCTTCATAAAAAAATGAAAGTACATACTCGCCAAGATTTAAGCTCTCTCTAGAACAATCCTCAGAAAAAATATGTAACATCATTGGTGCAGACGGCTTTAGTGATAATGTTGGCAAATATCTTCTTTCTTTTTCATTTATTTCTTTTCTATTTATTCCATATCTCAATCTTATGGCAGTACCATTTCCAATATTTTCAATCTCAATTGGTACGCAAATACCATATATTGTATAAAAATTTTTACCATCCTTACATGGTACAATTTTTCTTCCACCATTATCACGAAATTCCTGCTGAGACTCTGTCAAACTCGTTCTGTATTCAATTTTTCCTTTTGTGAGAATACAATAATAATTTACAAGCTTGTATTCCCGATAGCCTTGAAGTGATTCTAACTCATTTTGTAAACTTCCTAATTGAGTCTCGGCTCCATATCCACTAGTTTTTAGCATATCTATTACAATAAACGGCAACGAACGATCTCTGATATCATCTTTGTAACTTTTTTGACTATACTGTATTGTAATAAATATTCCATAAATAGCAATAACTGATGCTAGTATTGTTCCATAATAAGATAAAACAGCTGATGCATCCCACTCTACAGTCCAAAAATTTGTTGGCAAATGTAATTTAAAAAGCCAATTTATTACTAATGGACCACCAACTATAAATCCTAATACCGCTAAGATAATCTTGCAGTTTTCCTTTATCCACTTTTCCAAATATTTTCTTACTCCTTTCTGCCTGGCATAAAAAATCTATTTCAGTATATCATATAATCAAACATCTATCTACAGCAGACATTTTCCTGCCTTTTCTTCATTCCATTCTCTCATTCACCAATAACAAAACATTTTTATACTCAAAAGAGAATCAGATATCATTCCGATTCCCTCCAAGCGACTATTCTTTCTTATACTTTTCAATTACGCATTTATGTACTTTCATCTTTCTATCATAATTGATACCCACAAGTATTATATTCCTGTATATTCTACTATTGATTTCAGATATTTCTTTTCTTTGATTTGTATAATTGCCGTCTCTACATTTTTATTCCATCTGATTCAATTTATCCCATTTTTCTTCATTTAATACTGTCTGAAATTCCTGTCTTATTTCTTCATTTGGTATAAATGCCGTTCTGTGGTACTGGTCATAGCCCAGATATCCAAGATGAATCAAATAGGTCAGTACATCATCTTTCCCGGAGAAACTGCTGATATTGTTCTGGAATGATCATACATTGACCTCAACTTCTGATCCGGAATACATCTCCATGATAGCCGTTTTTAAGCCGTCAAAATTCATACTGATAAATGACAGTACGGATTTATAGGAGGTCGTCTGAGACCAGAAAAATTGCGGATACCTGTTCATTATAATTGTTTCTTTCCGCAAAGTCCAGATTTGTATTTTTCATACAACCATTTCAGTTTCCGCTGTTCCGTAAGCTGTTTCTCACATACTATACACTTTCCATGCCTTTTTCACACAGAATCCATACCCGGCTTTTTCCACGCTCTCATCGAATACCAATTCGCTTCTTCCGATTTCTTTTCCATTCAGTGTATAGATCAGATACCCCGCCGTATCTCCTTCCTGTACCGGTGCGGTGACGGTATCCGCCAGTTGAATACTGCGCTGAATTCCTGCCAGGTCTTTTCCATCGGTATCCAGATACCGGAATGTTTCTTTCACATGGCAAGTGACCTGATTTTTGACACCTTTCTTCACTTTCAAGGGTGGAAATTTTATCTCTTCTTCATCTGTGTACAGACGGCATTTTCCAAATCCATAATCTAACAGCTGTGCTGCTTCTTTAAAACGAGTCTTGGAATCCGGTCCTGCCATGATCACGCTGATGAGCTGGATGTCATTACGCAATGCTGTAGCGGATACGCAGAACAATGCTTTACTGGTACTCCCTGTTTTCAGTCCGTTGCATCCATTATAACTGCGCAGCAGCTTATTGGTATTGGACAGTCCGAATTCACTGCTGCCCCGCTGAGTTACATGGGTAATATTTTCCATCCAAATAGTCGTATAATCAAAGACTTCCGGGAATCTGATGATCAGTTCCCTCGACATAAGAGCAATGTCATTTGCCGATGTATAGTGATCATCTGAATCTGTCAGACCGCAGCAATCCACAAAGTGCGTATCCGTCATTTTCAAAGCTTTGGCTTTTTCATTCATTTTGTTGACAAATTCCATTTCGCTTCCCGCTATGTATTCTGCCAACGCTACAGAAGCATCGTTTCCTGAAGAGACCAGAATGCATTTCAACAGTGTCTGCACTGTCTGTTTTTCTCCTTCTTCCAAAAAAACCTGGGAACCGCCCATAGATTTGGCATGAGCACTAGTCACTACCTCATCTTCCAAATGTATCTGCCCTTTTTCCAATGCTTCAAAAGACAGTAGAACTGTCATAATTTTTGTCACACTGGCCGGGCTGCGTTTTTCATGCGATGCTTTTTCAAATAATACTTTCCCAGTGGAAGCCTCCATCAGAACCGCCTCCGGTGAAGCCAGTTCCAGATCCTCCGCCCCAGTGTTCCACGAAACACCGCAAAACAGCGATATCCACAAAATAAAAAGCAGTATACACATTTTTCCATTTCTTATCATCGTACCACGCCCCTTTTTCCTGATAGTACAACTTATGAACACAGAAAACGTTATATACTACATTTTTAAATAGAAAAAATCCCTGATCGAATTGACCAGGGATCTGTCTGCACATTAGTTAAATTTACGTTTACGAGCAGCTTCGGATTTTTTCTTACGTCTAACGCTTGGTTTTTCGTAATGTTCTCTTTTACGAATTTCCTGCTGGATACCAGCTTTTGCGCAGTTTCTCTTGAAACGGCGTAAAGCGCTGTCCAAAGTCTCGTTTTCTTTTACGATTACATTTGACATTGTCTCACACCTAACCTCCCTCCAGTTGTAGATTGTGCATAATACAACTGTTGGGTTATTTTATTGCACTATTTGAATTATACCTACTTTGTTCACATTAGTCAAGTAGTTTCTTTCTGGAAATCAACCTTTTTTAAGGTTATCCACAAACATTCTACTTAATCTGACCTTCTACCAGTTCTGGAATCTTAGCGATTGCTTCCGGAATCGCATCTGGATTCTTTCCTCCAGCCTGTGCCATGTTTGGACGTCCGCCACCGCCACCTCCAACAATTGCTGCTGCCGCTTTGATCAGATTACCTGCATGTGCGCCTTTCTTCATTGCTCCATCTGTAGCCATTGCAAGAAGACTGACTTTTCCGTCTTTTGCAGATGCAAGAACAACCACGCCTTCACCGAGTTTTTCCTTTAACTGATCGCCCAGATCACGAAGACCGTTCATATCCACACCATCTACTGCAGTAGCCAGTACTTTTACACCCTTAACTTCTGTTACTTTACTCATAACGTCACCAAGGGAATTCTGAGCCATCTTGCTCTTCAAAGATTCATTCTCACTTTGCAGATCTTTCACTTCTTTCTGCAGATGAGCAATCTTCTCTAACATTTCTGCCGGTGTTGTCTTAAGAGCTCTGGCAGCTTCTGCCATCTTCTCTTCCATTTCTTTATAATATGCCAGCACGTTATTGCCAGTCAGTGCTTCAATACGACGTACACCTGCTGCCACGCCTGCTTCAGATACGATCTTAAACAGAGCAATACTGCTGGTATTTGCTACATGGGTTCCACCACAAAGCTCTACAGAAAAATCTCCCATAGAAACAACGCGTACTTCTTCACCATATTTTTCTCCAAAAAGAGCCATCGCACCGGTCTTCTTTGCTTCTTCAATCGGCATAACTTTTGTCTCAACCGGAAGTGCAGCCTGGATCTCTTTATTGACAATCTCTTCTACTTTTGCAATTTCTTCTGCTGTCATAGCCTGGAAATGTACAAAGTCAAAACGAAGTCTGGTCGGTGTTACCAGAGAACCTTTCTGTTCTACATGGCTTCCCAGCACTGTCTTCAGTGCTTTCTGAAGCAGATGTGTTGCACTGTGGTTCTTACAGGTATCCAATCTTTCCTGTTCTGCAACTTCCAATGTTACTTTATCACCCTTAGAAAGCATACCAGAAACCATATGTCCTACATGACCATATTTTCCACCACGAAGCTTTATCGTGTCTTCTACCTGGAACTTACCATTTTCAGTGTAAATCACACCAGTATCGCCTTCCTGTCCACCCATCGTAGCATAGAATGGTGTCTTTGCTGTAAATACAGTTCCTTTCTGACCTTCCACCAGAGAATCTACCAGTTCCGTCTCAGAAGCAAGAACTGTTATCTCTGATTCACATTTCAAAGAAGTATATCCTGTAAATTCTGTCGTCACAGATACATCAATCTGATCATATACGGTTGCATCTGCACCCATATAGTTGGTTACTTCACGACTTTCACGGGCACGTTTTCTCTGTGCATCCATTTCCTCCTGGAAACCTGCTTCATCAATCTCATACCCTTTTTCTTCCAGAATCTCTTTCGTTAAATCCATCGGGAATCCATAAGTGTCGTACAGCTTAAATGCGTCCGCACCACCAAGTGTCTTTTCTCCTTTGGCCTTCATCTCTTCTTCCAGATCATTTAAAATGCGAAGTCCCTGATCGATTGTCTTATTAAACTGAGCTTCTTCATTATTCAGAACATTGAAGATAAATTCTTTCTTCTCTTCCAGTTCCGGATATCCATCTTTTGATCCTTCTATCACAGTAGCACTTAAATCAGCAAGGAACTTACCATTAATACCCAGCAGTCTTCCATGACGTGCTGCACGACGAATCAGACGGCGAAGTACATAACCACGTCCTTCATTTGTTGGCATAATACCATCTGAAATCATGAATGTAGCAGAACGGATATGATCTGTAATCAGACGAATTGATACATCATCTTTGTAATTTTCCTGATATACCTTTCCTGCCATCTGGCATACATGATTTCTCAGTGCACATACAGTGTCTACATCAAAAATAGAATCTACATCCTGTACAACACTTGCCAGACGTTCAAGTCCCATACCTGTATCAATATTCTTGTTCTTCAATGTGGTATAATTTCCGTTACCATCATTTTCAAACTGAGTAAATACATTGTTCCAGATTTCCATGTAACGGTCACAATCACATCCTACCGTACAGTCTGGTTTACCACAGCCATATTTTTCCCCACGGTCATAGTAAATCTCTGAACATGGTCCGCAAGGACCTGCACCATGCTCCCAGAAATTATCTTCTTTTCCAAAACGGAAAATACGCTCTGGCGCAATACCAACTTCTTTATTCCAAATATCAAATGCTTCATCATCATCCACATACACGGATGGATACAAACGTTCTGGATCTAATCCTACTACTTCTGTCAAAAATTCCCATGACCAGTTGATTGCTTCATGTTTAAAATAATCTCCAAAAGAGAAGTTTCCCAACATCTCAAAGAATGTACCATGTCTGGCTGTCTTACCTACATTTTCAATATCACCTGTACGAATACACTTCTGACAGGTCGCCACACGTCTTCTAGGTGGAATCTCTGCTCCTGTAAAATACGGCTTCAGTGGAGCCATACCTGCATTGATCAGCAGAAGACTCTTATCATTCTGTGGTACGAGGGAAAAGCTTTTCATAACCAGATGGCCTTTGCTCTCGAAAAAGTCCAGATACATCTTACGAAGTTCATTTACTCCATACTTTTTCATATTGTTCCTCCTTAAAGGTTCTCACCTTTTATTTTGCAATAATCTTTTTAAATTTCTTCTTTCCACGTTTGAGAACAAGTCCATCTTCCGGAATGTCTTCTTTTTTAAGTACATAATGAATATCTGTGATCTTCTCACCATCCAGTGTCACACCACCCTGTTCAATGGCACGACGACCTTCCGAACGTGTTGCAACCAACTCTGCTTTTACCAGCATGGTAATCAGATCTGCTGCGCCATCTCTGAAATCACTATCATCCAGTTCTGCAGTCGGCATATCTGCTGCATTACCTGATGAAAACAGCGCACGTGCACTTTCCTGTGCTTTCACTGCTTCTTCTTCACCATGTACCAGCTTTGTCAGTTCATATGCAAGAATCTCTTTTGCCTGGTTCAACTGACTTCCTTCCCATTTATCCATCTCATCAATCTGTTCCAATGGCAGGAAAGTAAGCATACGAATACATTTTAATACGTCGGCATCTCCTACATTTCTCCAGTACTGATAGAAATCATAAGGAGAGGTCTTATTTGGATCCAGCCATACAGCACCAGACTGTGTCTTGCCCATCTTCTTTCCTTCTGAATTTAACAGCAGTGTAATGGTCATAGCCTGTGCCTTGGCATCCTCTTCTGAAAGCCCCAGCTTACGACGAATCAGTTCGCGGCCGCCCAGCATATTGCTCCACTGATCATCTCCGCCAAACTGCAGGTTACATCCATACTTACGGTATAATTCATAGAAATCGTAACTCTGCATGATCATATAATTAAATTCCAGGAAGCTTAATCCTTTTTCCATTCTCTGCTTATAACATTCTGCACGAAGCATATTGTTAACTGAGAAACATGCTCCGACATCGCGAAGCAGTTCGATATAGTTCAGATCTAATAACCAGTCTGCATTGTTTACCATTAATGCTTTTCCTTCTGAAAAGTCGATAAACTTGGACATCTGTTCCTTGAAACAGTCACAGTTATGCTGGATCGTCTCTTTTGTCATCATCTGGCGCATATCACTGCGTCCTGACGGATCCCCGACCATTGCTGTACCGCCACCAATCAATGCAATTGGTTTATTTCCAGCCATCTGAAGACGTTTCATCAGGCAGAGTGCCATGAAATGTCCTACATGAAGGCTGTCTGCTGTCGGATCGAAGCCAATGTAAAAAGTCGCTTCACCGTTATTGATCAATTTTTTGATCTTCTCTTCATCTGTTACCTGGGCAATTAATCCTCTGGCAACTAATTCTTCGTAAATTCCCATTTCTTTCTCCTCAAAATTCTTTCAAAAATCTACCCTTAAATATATCATAGGAATGGCGTCTTTTCAAGTTATTATGAAATTCCCGGGTCTTCTATTAAATCATTCCCATCTGCTGCAGTAGTAGCCAGCATATCACATCGTTCATTCATCTCATGACCGTCATGTCCTTTTACCCAGATAAATGTCACATGATGCGGCTGCATGGCCTTTAGGAGTCTCTCCCAGAGTTCTCTGTTCTTTACAGGTTCATTCTTTCCTCTTCTCCAGTTCTTCCTAATCCATCCATCAATCCAGTTTTTATTAAATGCATCCGTCAGATATTTTGAATCGGAGTATAATTCCACTTCGCACGGTCTGGTAAGTGCTTCCAACCCAACAATCGCTGCCATCAATTCCATACGGTTATTCGTCGTCCTGACATATCCCTGGCTGTATTCGCGTTCATGAAGTACTCCTTTACTATCCACATAATGAAGTACCGTTCCGTATCCCCCGGGTCCGTCCGGATTTCCTCTTGCAGCTCCGTCTGTATATATTTTTACAACCATTCTTCCAGCATCTCCCTGATCTTCTCAACGGCCTTTCTGGCCATTTTATGGTTCGTTCCGTTTGCCGTGACTCCCACAACTACATTTTCTTTCATTGCAAGTCCCGGAAAATAAAAATCGCATTTTTCTTTATCGTTGCATACATTCACCATTATATTATTTTCTCTACAAAACTCATAGATGTCATTATTCAATGTATGGTCATTTGTCGCCGCAATGACAAGATCTGCATCTGTGATATCCTGAAGTTTGAACTTCTTTCTCAGAATCATGATCTTTTTTTCCTGCTCCAAAGAGTTCAATTCCGGATTTACCTCTGGTGCGACTACCGTCAGACAATCTGTAAAATCTATGAGTGAACGAATTCTTCTCTTTGCAATTGTCCCTGCTCCTATCACATATACTTTTTTCTCTGAAAGATCCACAAACAGCGGAAAATACGGTTTCTTCATTCCTGATTCCTCTCACAAATTTAATCGTTGCTCTATATACGCATCTAATTACTCAGTATACAAAATCTTGCGTTTTTCATCAAGTACAAATTTTTTCTGGTATTTTGTAATCCTCTGGTTTATAATAAAGACCGTACACTAATCATATGGAGGACATTATGAGTTTTGAATTTATAAAAAAACTTCCGATTCCTGCGGAAATCAAAAAAGCTTATCCTGTTTCCGATTATGTTGCCAAAGTAAAACAGCAGCGTGATGCAGAACTGAAAGATATCTTTACAGGAAATTCTGATAAATTTGTGGTTATCATCGGACCATGTTCTGCTGATAATGAAGAATCTGTTATGGATTATATTCATCGTCTGGCTAAAGTGCAGGACAAAGTTGGTGACAGACTAATGATTGTTCCACGTATCTATACAAATAAGCCTCGTACAACCGGTGAAGGATATAAAGGTATGATTCACCAGCCGGATCCTGAAAAAAAACCTGACATGCTTGCCGGACTGGTTGCTATCCGTAAGCTCCACATTCGCGCAGTAGAAGAAACCGGTCTTACTGCTGCTGATGAGATGCTTTATCCGGAAAACTTCTGGTATCTTGCAGATATCCTGTCATATGTCGCTATTGGTGCCCGTTCTGTTGAAGACCAGCATCATCGTATGACTACCAGCGGTATGGACGTTCCTGCCGGCATGAAGAATCCTACCAGTGGAGATCTTTCTGTTATGCTGAATTCTGTCGTAGCAGCTCAGGCCGCACAGCAGTTTATCTATCGCGGATGGGAAGTTCATACTCAGGGAAATCCTCTTGCTCATACTATTTTACGTGGTGCAGCTAACAAGCATGGCAACGCTATTCCGAATTACCATTATGAAGATCTTGTAAATCTGCTGAATATGTATGATCAGCGTGATCTTCAAAATCCGGCTGTTATTATTGATGCTAATCATTCTAACTCTAATAAACAGTACCTGGAACAGATTCGTATTGTAAAAGAAGTTTTGAACAGTCGCTCTATTAATACTCGTTTAAAATCTCTGGTAAAGGGTGTTATGATTGAAAGCTATATTGAACCAGGCAATCAGAAAATTGGATGTGACAACCATGTCTATGGTAAATCTATTACTGATCCATGTCTTGGTTGGAATGAATCAGAACAACTGATTTATGATATTTATAAGTCTTGTTAATACATAGTGCAAATGCAGCGACCCGCTTATCTAATTGGTCGCTGCATTTTTATGTTCTCATTTAAGAATGTCTTGTTATTCTTCTTTGTGCAGTAGTAATCAGTTCACGTCGAATGTTTCGAGAGGAAACTGTATCATCTCCGTGGATGTGCCTTCGCATAAATTTCCCGTACTCGTCTGACATTCATATCCATATACAATTGCGTTGTAGAAATATCTGCATGCCCCATCATCTCTTGTACTGCTCTCAGATCAGCACCGTTTTGTACCAGATGAGCCCCAAAAGAATGTCTCAACGTATGAGGTGTAATATCTTTCTTAATCCCGGCCTTTTGAACATAGGCCTTGATAATTTTCCAAAAACCCTGTCTGCTCATTGGATCACCAGAGCAATTTGTAAATACACACGCTCTGTCCTGTCCATGTACAAACTGTTCTCTGCTTCTTTCAAAATATGTCTTTAATGCCTGTTCTGCCTCTTTGCCAAAAGGGATAACACGTTCTTTATTTTTTTCTCTGCAGATCAGATAATTCATCGGCAAATTGAGATCTGTCATCTTCAATGACAGTAGTTCTGACACTCGCATTCCTGTCGCATATAAAAGCTCCAACATTGCCTTATCGCGAATTCCTTTATCTGTCGTAGTATCCGGCTGTTCCAGCAGTAAAACTGCTTCTTCCATAGTAAGAATCTCAGGAACTTTCTTATCTACATGCGGAGAACGTATCTTTTCACTTGGATCATTCTCTGTCTTTCGAATCTTAAACAGATAATGGAAAAATGCTCTCATGGAAGCCACACTCCTGGAAACAGAAGATGTGGAGAACCCCTGTCTTTCCAATTGTAATACATATGAATTTAAATTTGTTGATGTGATTTCATCTACTCTATGAATTCCTCTTTCATCTAAATACAAAAATAACTTCTTCAAATCTCTTTGATAAGATACCACTGTACTATTCGAGGCGTTCTTTTCCTCTTCCATATATGTTACAAATTGATTTATATCCTGCTGAAATTCTGCTGTCTGTATCTGCGTTGTCATTTCTCACTTGTCTTTCTCTTTCCTATTCTGAAAAGCGTAAAAAAACAAGGATATATGTCTCTCCTTGATTCTTACTGTAAAATTATTTATGTAAACATTATATGTAGTAATATGCATAAAATCAACAATAATTTATCCACAAATTCCATTATTTTTCCACCATTTCATATGCACATCTATATATTGTTTTTATTTTATGTAAACCACAAAATCTGGTCTATATAAACCATTTTTTTATGATTTCTGTAGCATACGGACTGACGTAACATTCCAATCCGATCCCCATTATCATAATCGGAAGCTGCTTTAACCATTCCACTATGAAATATCTTTTTTTCTCATTATTTCTCTCTACGCATTTTTGTATCAAATATATATATACCATTCCATAACATAATATGTATGGAAATTGAACCAAAAGTATACTCCAGATTCCACTGACGCTTTCCTGAAAAAACACAGTTGTCATACAAATACCTTCTGTGAAACAAAACCATGATCCATACAATATCAACCCTATTGGTTCTGATAATGTTCCACATAATAATCCTAAAACTACATAGGCTGCCAATCTTGTTTTTAAAAGGAAATAAAAGTACTCCTGTTTATTGCTCCTGACAGAGTCCAGTACCTTCACTATTTTTCTCAAAGTAAAAAATTCTTTTTCCAGATAAGCATCCATCGAAAAATTTACAAATAGTATTCCGGCGATAAACGCTGTTATCATACAGAGCCATATTAATTTTTTTCTGTTTTTAAACATAAAAAATCCACCATACTTTTTTTCATCATATGGTGGATTCTTTCTCTTTATACCGTATTATTTTGCAGCAATTGTATTCTCAAAAATTGCCAATTCCTCAGATGAAATGATTGGTAATTTCTCTTCATTATCCTGTGTAGTATCTACACGTGCAGACTTCTCGCTATATTCTTTTAATGCCTGTTCTACTGCTGCTTCTG
The DNA here is from genome assembly GCA_934373455.1 of uncultured Marvinbryantia sp. Taxonomy (GTDB): domain Bacteria; phylum Bacillota; class Clostridia; order Lachnospirales; family Lachnospiraceae; genus Marvinbryantia. The sequence goes on along the minus strand of CAKRON010000035.1, from coordinate 1,529 downwards.
CATCTTTCTTCAACTGACGCATATTCGCTTCCTGACTGTCTGTTCCCTTATCTGTAGACATCAGAACCTGATCCACTGTATCTTCTTTTGATACATCCAGTCTTGACATTCTGCTGATACTTTGCGGTGCCGAAACTACAACCTGCTCCATCTGATCTTTATCCAAAGTTCTTGCTTCTGTCTCAGTCTCTTCTGTTCCCTGTGTTCCCAAAGTCTTTGGATAATATAAATTCATGGCCAAATCTGCTCTCATCTGTGAATTATATTCCAGATTTGACGGAATCTCGAAATACTTGCACCAATAATATGCAGCGTCATAAGCCCCCTGTGCTGTATCCGGTACACTTAACAAATACTGATATACCGATGCATAACCACCCTGAAGCTCACATGTCAAATATCCCAGCTGTCCCTGAATGCTATGATATTCATATCCATTTGCATTACACCAGTTGATCAGGGCGCTAAAACGTCCCAAATGCCACTGACAAAGACCGTAACTTGTTCCACCATCTCCCACTGCTGTAGATGCAAAATTAGATTCGCACTGGATATTGGCTAATACACCGCAGGCTGCAGCATGATTCAGTCCTAATACATTTCTTAAATAATCATAAATCTCATTCGTATTCTCTGTGATATCGCCTACCGGATATGAACCAAACACATAGATTGATTCTCCTGTAGTTTCTTCATAACGCTTCGCAGCTTCTTCGTCAATCTTTTCTGTCTCTTTCGTTTTATCCTTTGCGTCTGTTGCCTTTGTTTCTTTTTCTGTCTCAGATACAGATTCACTTTCTGTCTGAACCGTCTCAGTTTCTGATCCAGGCATCTCTGTCGCTGGCATCTCTGTTGTCTGTGTCTCAGTCTCAGGTACTTCCGTGACTGGCGGTTCAGTTGACGGTGCTTCTGTCGCAGGTGGTTCGGTTGCAGGAGCTTCTGTAGCCGGGGCTTCTGTAACTGGTGCCTCTGTAACTGGTGCTTCCGTTACAGGCGCTTCTGTTACTTCTGTAGCAGCACCACTTTCACTGGTTACTTTTATTTCGCTTTCTTCCGCATAAGTAAATTGTACCGCACCGATTGCTGACAAGGATAATACACCTGTCATTACTAATATTTTGAATCTATTTTTCATTACTGTTCTCTACTCCTGATATTGCTGTTTCCGGCATTTCATTATCTTCACATTCAAAAACTTCATATTATTTTAACTCATTTTCTTTTCTATGTCAATTTTTTTACAGCCTTGTTAAATACCTATCTCTGCATATTTCGGACGAGCATACACGTGATTCAAGAATGCCTCGGCCAAAAATAAAAAACCCTTGATTAACAAGGGTTTTAATGCCGGCGACCGGAATCGAACCGGTACGGGAGATTAGTCCCGCAGGATTTTAAGTCCTGTGCGTCTGCCAGTTCCGCCACGCCGGCATATACAATATAAAATTGTAAGTGGGACCTACAGGGCTCGAACCTGTGACCCTCTGCTTGTAAGGCAGATGCTCTCCCAGCTGAGCTAAGATCCCACA
>CAKRON010000034.1 GCA_934373455.1 uncultured Marvinbryantia sp. | reverse complement strand
GAATATGTCAGCTTCGCTGACCAGAATCACGCGCCAAAGTCTCACGGACGTTCGACTTGAAAATAATGTGCCAAGGCACATTCTTTGTTCTAGTAGAAAATGAATCAGAAAACAGGAGGTTCAGTTATGTATCCATCGCTGGAAGAAGTAAAAAGAATTGCACTACAGGGAGATTACAGACGTATACCGGTTTGCCGGGAATTGTATGCAGACCGTTTTACTCCGGTAGAAGTAATGAGAACGTTAAGAGCAGCCAGTAAACATTGTTATCTGTTGGAAAGTGCTGAGAATGACCAGAAATGGGGACGTTATTCTATGCTGGGGTATGAACCGATACTGGAATTGTCCTGTATGGATGGAAAACTCCGTATTCGCACAGAAGAGGAGCAGATTCCTCCATCTATGAAAGAATCATTTTTAAAAGAAGAATATACAGAAGTTGCTCATCCCGGGGAAGTGATTCGAAAGATTTTGTCAGAATATCGAAGTCCCAAAATCAAAGGCATGCCGCCATTTACCGGAGGTATGGTCGGATATTTTTCTTATGATTATCTGAAATATGCAGAACCGACACTGCAAAAAGTACTGTCAGGAAATGAAGATTTTCGGGATGTGGATTTGATGTTATTTACCAAAGCACTGGTATTTGATCATTACAGACAGAAACTGATACTGATTTCCGGCGTGGATACTTCAGATATTGAGAATTCTTACAGAAAAGCACAAGAGGAACTGGAGGAAATGAAGACTTTGCTGAACAGCGGTGCCAAAGCGGTGTTTAAACCAATTCGTCTAAAAGAAGAGTTGACACCAGATTTTTCCAGAGAACGTTATACGGAAATGGTAAATAAAGCAAAGCATTATATCCATGAGGGCGATATTTTTCAGGTGGTGCTATCCAATCCACAGACAGCCAGGGCAGACGGAAGCCTGTTTGATACCTACCGGGTACTGCGAACCAGTAACCCATCACCGTATATGTTTTATTTTTCCAGCGATGATGTGGAAATAGCCGGGGCATCACCGGAGACATTGGTAAAGCTGGAAAATGGCAAGTTATTCACATTCCCACTGGCAGGAACCAGACCAAGGGGAAAGACGGACGAAGAGGATCAGCAGCTGGAAGAGGAACTGATGCAAGATGAAAAAGAACTGGCAGAGCATAATATGCTGGTAGATCTTGGCAGAAACGATATTGGTAAGATCAGCAGACTTGGAAGCGTTAAGGTAGAAGAATATTGCAGTATCCATAGATATTCCTGCGTTATGCATATCGGATCCACTGTATCAGGAATGATAAAAGAGGGGATGGATGCAGTGAATGCAGTAGATGCCATACTTCCGGCGGGAACCCTTTCAGGCGCACCCAAAATTCGGGCATGCGAAATCATTCAGGAGCTGGAAGGAAAGAAACGCGGTATTTATGGAGGAGCAGTTGGGTATCTGGATTTTACCGGAAATCTGGACACTTGCATTGGAATCAGGCTGGCATATAAAAAGAATGGAAAAGTGTGTGTGCAGTCAGGGGCCGGAATTGTGGCAGACAGTATTCCGGAAAATGAGTATCAGGAATGCTGCAATAAGGCAAGAGCAGTGGTGCAGGCAATTAAGCTGGCAGAAGGAGGATTGGAAGAATGATATTGCTGATCGATAATTACGACAGTTTTACATACAATCTGGTGCAGTATATCGGAGAACTGGAACAGAATATAAAAGTAATTCGAAATGATGCCTGTACGTTAGCGGAAATCGAGGCCATGAAACCAGAGGCAATCGTAATATCCCCTGGTCCAGGGAAACCTTCGGAAGCAGGAATCTGCATCAAAACCATTCAGTATTTTAAGGATAAAGTGCCGATTCTTGGAATTTGTCTGGGACATCAGGCCATATGTGAAGCCTTCGGTGGAACGGTTTCTTATGCCAAAGAGCTGATGCATGGAAAGAGTTCCATGGCGCAAATCATAGAAGAATCCCCTCTTTTTTGTGGGATTGGTACTCAGTTGAAGGTCGCAAGATATCATTCATTGGCGGCCATCCGGGATTCACTTCCAAAGGAGCTGAAAGTGACAGCTGAAACGGTAGATGGAGAAGTCATGGCAGTAGAACACAGAGATTATCCGATATATGGTTTACAGTTTCACCCAGAATCAGTACTGACTCCGGAGGGGATGAAATTAATCGAAAACTTTTTAAATATAGCAAAAGGAGAAGACAGACCATGATCAAAGAAGCAATTATCGCATTATCCAAAAAACAGAATTTAACGTATGAACAGGCAGAAAAGGTGATGGATGAAATTATGAGCGGAGAAACCAGCCAGATTCAGATGGCATCTTATCTGACAGCTCTTTCATTAAAAGGTGAGACCATTGATGAGATCACAGCTTCCGCGGCAGCTATGCGGGCGCATGGAACCAGACTTCTTCACGATATGGATGTGCTTGAGATCGTAGGAACCGGTGGTGACGGATCGAATTCTTTTAATATTTCTACCACATCATCGATTGTCATAGCAGCAGGAGGTGTGCCGGTAGCAAAACATGGAAATCGTGCAGCTTCCTCAAAGAGTGGTGCAGCTGATGTACTGGAGGCTCTTGGCGTAAAGATCACACTGGAACCGGAAGAAAGTCTGAAGCTGTTAAAAGAGATCAATATCTGTTTTCTGTTTGCACAGAAATATCATACAGCTATGAAATATGTGGCACCGGTTCGTAAAGAACTGGGAATCCGCACAGTATTTAATATTCTTGGACCATTGTCCAATCCGGCGGGGGCCAATATGGAACTGATGGGTGTGTATGATGAACTTCTGGTTGAACCACTGGCACAGGTTATGGCAAATCTGGGAGTAAAAAAGGGCATGGTGGTATTTGGAAAAGAAAAATTGGATGAAATCTCTGCGTGTGGTCCAACTATGGTATGTGAAATCCGAGATGGAGGATTTACTTCCTATGAGATTACACCGGAACAGTTTGGTTATACTTCCGGAAAGCCGGAAGAACTGACAGGAGGAACACCGCAGGAAAATGCCGAAATTACAAAGGCAATTTTGGATGGCACAGAGAAAAGTGTAAAGAGAAATGCCGTCTGCCTGAATGCAGGAGCAGCACTTTATATTGCGGGAAAAGCAGCGTCTCTGGAAGAGGGAGTAAAACTGGCAGAACAGCTGATCGACAGTGGCGCAGCCAGAAAAAAACTTCAGGAATTTATAGAACTGAGTAACAAATAGAGGTTGGCAGAATGAATATTTTAGAGACAATTGCTGTACGAACCGGAGAACGTATAGCAGAAGAAAAGAAGCAGGTATCCTTTGCAGCATTACGGCAGATGGCAGAAGAAAAAGCCAGGGCAGAGAAGCAAGAACAAAATGGTATGTTTCCGTTTCAATTCCAGCAGGCATTGTCTGGCAGGGATATAGCCTTTATCTGTGAAGTGAAGAAAGCTTCTCCGTCTAAGGGAATCATTGCAGAAGAGTTTCCCTACCTGGAAATTGCAAAAGAATATGAGCAGGCGGGAGCATCTGCCATTTCCTGCCTGACCGAGCCATTTTGGTTTCTGGGAAAAGATGCTTATTTAAAAGAAATTACAGATACAGTTCAGATACCGGTATTGAGAAAAGATTTTACAGTGGATGAATATATGATATATCAGGCAAAAAATCTGGGAGCCTCAGCAATCCTTTTGATTTGTGCTATTTTAGATGACAGTCAGCTTACATCGTGGCATCAACTGGCGTCAGAACTTGGGTTATCCGTATTGACGGAAGCGCATACGGAAGAAGAAATAGACCGGGCCTTAAAAGCAGGTGCACAAATTCTGGGTGTCAATAATCGGAATCTGAAAAATTTTACAGTGGATGTGGAACAAAGCAGGAGACTGCGCAGTATGGTGCCGGAAGATGTACTGTTTGTATCGGAAAGTGGCATCAAGAATCATGAGGATATAGAGGTGCTGAGAGAAAATGGAACCGATGCGGTGCTGATTGGCGAAACACTCATGCGGGCAGCTGATAAGAAAGCAATGCTAGATGAATTGAAAAATGGAAAAGGATGAGGAGTAACAGGATATGAGCAAAGGAAGATTTGGCGTCCACGGCGGACAATATATTCCGGAAACACTGATGAATGCAGTGATTGAACTGGAAGCGGCTTATGAACATTATAAAAAAGATCAGGAATTTCAGGCAGAACTGACGCAGTTATTAAATGATTATGCAGGAAGACCATCCAGGCTGTATTATGCCGAGCGCATGACAAAAGATCTGGGTGGAGCAAAGATTTATCTGAAAAGAGAAGATTTGAATCATACAGGTGCCCATAAAATTAATAATGTGCTGGGACAGGCACTGCTGGCGAAAAAAATGGGGAAAACGCGCCTGATTGCAGAGACAGGAGCCGGTCAGCATGGTGTGGCAACAGCTACGGCAGCGGCACTTTTGGATATGGAATGCGTGGTTTATATGGGGGAGGAAGATACGATTCGTCAGGCACTGAATGTGTATCGTATGAGACTTCTTGGTGCAACGGTGATTCCTGTAAAATCCGGAACTGGTACACTGAAGGATGCCGTATCAGAAGCATTTCGTGAATGGACAAACAGGATAGATGATACCCACTATTGCCTGGGATCTGTCATGGGTCCACATCCGTTTCCAACGATTGTGCGTGATTTTCAGGCGGTGATTTCCAAGGAAATCAAAGAACAGATGCTGGAAAAAGAAGGAAGACTTCCGGATGCTGTATTGGCCTGTGTGGGAGGCGGTTCGAATGCGATAGGAACATTTTATAATTTTATTGAAGATAAAGATGTGCGTCTGATTGGCTGCGAAGCAGCAGGAAGAGGCGTGAATACGGCAGAGACAGCAGCTACGATTGCAACCGGACGCATGGGCATTTTCCATGGTATGAAATCTTATTTCTGTCAGGATGAGTATGGTCAGATTGCACCGGTATATTCTATTTCCGCAGGTTTGGATTACCCGGGTATCGGACCGGAACACGCACATCTTTATGATATCGGAAGAGCAGAATATGTACCGGTTACAGATGACGAAGCAGTAGAAGCCTTTGAATATCTTTCCAGACTGGAAGGAATTATTCCGGCAATTGAAAGCGCCCACGCGGTGGCTTACGCAAGAAAGCTGGCACCGACGATGAGAAAGGATCAGATTATAGTTATTACGATTTCCGGTCGAGGAGATAAGGACTGCGCAGCCATCGCAAGATACAGAGGGGAGGATATTCATGAGTAACGTAAAGAAAGCATTCGAAAAAGGAAAAGCATTTATTCCATTTATTACCTGTGGAGATCCAACTCTGGATGTGACAGAACAGTTGGTTTATGCCGCAGAAGAGGCAGGGGCAGACCTGATTGAACTTGGCATACCATTTTCAGATCCGACAGCGGAAGGTGTGGTAATTCAGGCGGCCAATATTCGTGCCTTAAGCGGTGGCGTCACCACAGACAAGATCTTTGACATGGTGCGCAGGATTCGTAAAAACTCTCAGATTCCACTGGTATTTATGACATATGCGAACGTAGTGTATTCTTATGGAACAGACCGTTTCTTAAAGACGGCAGCAGAAATCGGCATGGACGGTCTGATCTTGCCGGATGTGCCGTTTGAAGAAAAGGAAGAATTCGATGAGCCATGTAAAAAATATGGTCTGGATCTGATTTCACTGATTGCACCGACCTCACACGAACGAATTGCCATGATTGCAAAAGAGGCAAACGGATTTGTCTACTGCGTATCTTCTTTAGGTGTGACCGGCGTAAGAAAAGAGATCACCACAGATATTGGCGCAATGGTGAAGCTGGTCAAAGAAGCAAAAGATATTCCTTGTGCCATCGGATTTGGAATCTCTACACCGGAACAGGCTGCAAAGATGGCGGCAGTGTCAGATGGCGCAATCGTGGGAAGCGCAATCGTGAAGTTGTGCGGTCAGTATGGAGAAGCGTGCGTGCCATATGTGAAAGAATACATTAAAAGCATGAAAGATGCTGTGAACGAATATCAAAAATAAAAAGTTACATATATAAACAAAAAGAAGTTTACACGAAACGAAAAATGTGATATTGTAAAACTACAAAAGCATATTTTTCAATTCTCAGTGCATCGCACTGTCCGAATTCTTTTTATCATTTCAGAAATCTTATGCTTTTCGTTCTAAATATTTATGAAAATGCAGGAGAGATCTGGAAAGAAAAGGTAAGTTACTTTTAAGGGAAATTTAGAGTATACCGGGGATTCTCCTGTAGAGAAGACAGGAGGATATGCCCATGGCAAAAAGAAAGCGGCTCAGAGCAAACCGGAAATACAAAGATACTGTATTTCGAATGCTCTTTTCAGACAAAAGGAATTTATTATCTCTGTATAATGCAGTTAATAAGACTGCATATACAGATCCAGATGAACTGGAGATTGTAACGTTGGAGAATGCAGTTTATATGGGAATGAAGAATGATCTTGCATTTATCATTAACACAAATTTATTTCTGTATGAACATCAGTCTACGTATAATCCGAATATTCCATTGAGGGATTTATTCTATATAGCCAGTGAATATCAGAAGATCGTGGATCAGAAATCTCTTTATTCATCAATATTACAGAAGATTCCGACACCAAGATTTTTGGTGTTTTACAATGGAACCAGAGAGCAGGAAGAACGGCATGAAGCATATCTGTCAGAAGCCTTTGAGAACTTGACCGGAGCGGCAGATTTGGAATTAAAAGTGACGGTATTGAATGTCAATGAAGGTCACAATCGTGAATTGATGGAACAGTGCAAGGTATTGAAAGAATATGCACAATATGTGGCAAGAGTCAGAAAGTATGTGTCTCAGTCAGGATTGGATGCGGCAGTATCGCGTGCAGTAAAAGAGTGTATTCGAGAAGGAATTCTTTCTGATTTCCTGCGTCAGAACAGAGCGGAGGTAGAAAAAGTGAGTATTTTTGAATACGATAAAGAAGAGGAAGAACGGAAGCTGCGCGAGGCTGAATACGAAGGTGGATGGGATGCCGGAATGAAGGCTGGAATGAAAGCTGGAATGAAAGCTGGAATGAAGGCTGGAATGAAAACCGGGATCGAACAAAGTGCGGCAGTAATGGTTCGGATGGCAAGAGAAGCGCATATCGAAGAAGAGAAGATTACAGAACTTTTGCGTGATGAACTGAAATTGGATGAGCAGATGATAAAGAAATTATTGAAATGAAGAAAAACCTGTGATAGATTAAAGCCAGAACATATAGAGAAAAGAGGTTATGTGAAATGGAATTAGCAACATTACAGTCAGCAATGATCGCAGCGATGAAGGCAAAGGACAAACCAAGAAAGGATGCTATTTCCGCACTGGTTTCAGCAGTAAAGAAAGCAGGAATTGATGCAGGATGCAGAGAAGATATTCCGACATCTATGGTGGACCAGGTTATCTTAAAAGAATTAAAGTCTGTAAAAGAGCAGATTGATACCTGCCCGGACAGCAGAGCAGATCTGAAAGAAGAATATCAGTTCCGTTATAATGTGATGCAGGAATTTGCACCGCAGCAGATGTCAGCAGAAGAAGTAAAGGCAGTGCTGCAGGAAAAGTTTGCAGATGTACTGGCAACAAAGAATAAAGGAATGATTATGAAAAGCGTTATGGCTGAACTGAAAGGTAAGGCAGACGGTAAAGTTATCAATCAGGTAGTAGCAGAGCTGTGTAAATAAAGGGTAGATACCGTCGGGAGACCGGCGGTATTATTATGTTACAGCGAATGAGTTTTAAATACTTGTAAATGATACGGTATTACAAAAATATCCAACCAAATTCGCAAATTCTTCCCTTGTGAGAAAATGCCATTCACGATATATTTAATATAGATTTTTTGGTAAAACATTTATGAAATAGATGGAGGTTGGCATCAATGAAAACAATGAAAAACTATAAGTTCTGGTTTTGTACAGGATCACAGGATCTGTATGGTGATGAGTGTCTGGCACATGTGGCAGAACATTCTAAGAAAATTGTGGAAGAACTGAATAAATCCGGAATACTTCCTTATGAAATCGTGTGGAAACCAACATTAATTACGAATGAACTGATTCGTAAGACATTTAATGAAGCAAATGCAGATGAGGAATGTGCCGGCGTGATTACATGGATGCATACATTTTCACCGGCAAAGTCCTGGATTCTTGGATTACAGGAATATCGCAAACCACTGATGCACCTTCATACACAGTTTAACCGTGAAATTCCATATGATACCATTGATATGGATTTTATGAATGAGAACCAGTCTGCACATGGTGACAGAGAATATGGCCACATTGTTTCCAGAATGGGAATCGAAAGAAAAGTTATTGTGGGACACTGGGCTGATAAAGAAGTGCAGGAAAGAATTGCAAGTTGGATGATTACTGCAATCGGTATTATGGAGAGCAGCCATATTCGTGTTTGCCGTATCGCTGATAATATGAGAAATGTAGCTGTTACAGAAGGCGATAAGGTAGAAGCACAGATTAAATTCGGCTGGGAGATTGATGCATATCCAGTGAATGAAATCGCAGAATATGTAGCAGCCGTTCCGCAGAATGAAATCGACACACTGGTAGAAGAATACTACAGCAAATATGATATCATTCTGGAAGGAAGAGATCCGGAAGAATTTAAGAAACACGTGGCTGTTCAGGCAGGTATAGAAATTGGCTTTGAAAAATTCCTGGAAGAGAAGAATTATCAGGCTATCGTTACTCATTTTGGTGATCTTGGTGCGCTTCAGCAGCTGCCAGGTCTGGCAATTCAGAGACTGATGGAAAAAGGCTATGGCTTCGGCGGCGAAGGTGACTGGAAGACAGCTGCCATGGTTCGCTTAATGAAGATTATGACGGCCGGCAAGAAAGATGCAAAGGGAACTTCCTTTATGGAAGATTATACATACAATCTGGTACCTGGAAAAGAAGGCATCCTTCAGGCACATATGTTGGAAGTATGCCCAACAATTGCAGATGGTCCGATTGGTATCAAGGTATGCCCACTTTCCATGGGTGACAGAGAAGATCCGGCACGTCTGGTTTACACATCAAAGACAGGACCGGCAATTGCTACTTCTCTGATTGATCTCGGAAACAGATTCCGCCTGATTATCAATGATGTAGAGTGTAAGAAAGTAGAAAAACCAATGCCGAAGCTTCCGGTAGCAACTGCATTCTGGACACCACAGCCAAGTCTTGCAACAGGAGCAGAAGCATGGATTCTGGCAGGCGGCGCTCATCATACCGCATTCTCTTATGACCTGACAGCAGAGCAGATGGGAGATTGGGCAGCAGCAATGGGTATCGAAGCAGTTTATATTGACAAAGATACAAAAATCAGAGATTTCAAGAGAGATCTTCAGCTTGGAAGCCTGTTTTACAGATAAGACATTCGACTTGAAATAGTGATAATAATATACCGAGGACAGAGGGATAAGTCTGCCCTCGGTAATATGAGTTAAGAAGGAGAAGAGGATATGGGTATTAGAGAGGACATTTTAAATGCAAAAACAGCGCTTGGTATCGAATTTGGTTCAACAAGAATCAAAGCAGTTCTGGTTGACTCTACAAATGCACCAATTGCGTCAGGAAGTCATGAATGGGAGAACCGTCTGGATCATGGTATCTGGACTTATACATTGGGAGATATCTGGGGTGGACTGCAGAAAGCCTATGCAGATATGGCTGCAGATGTGAAGAAGCAGTATGATGTAGAACTGGAGAATATTGGAGCAATTGGATTTTCTGCTATGATGCATGGTTATATGGCATTTGATAAAGAAGAAGAACTTCTGGTACCGTTCCGTACCTGGAGAAATACGATTACAGCAGAAGCATCTGAAAAACTGTTTAAAGAATTTAATTACAATATTCCTCAGAGATGGAGTATCGCACATCTTTATCAGGCAATCTTAAACGAAGAGAGCCATGTGAAGGATATTACCTATATTACGACACTTGCAGGTTATATTCACTGGCAGCTGACAGGTGAAAAGAACCTTGGTGTTGGTGATGCATCTGGTATGTTCCCGATTGACTGTAGCAAAAAAGACTACGATGAAGCTATGGTACAGAAATTTGATGCGCTGGTTGCAGACAAGCATTTTGCATGGAAATTAAGAGACATTCTTCCGAAAGTAATGGTTGCTGGTGAAAAAGCAGGTGTACTGACAGAAGAAGGCGCTAAGAAACTGGATGTGTCCGGTAAGCTGAAAAGCGGCATCCCGGTATGCCCGGCAGAAGGTGATGCAGGAACAGGTATGGCAGCAACCAACAGCGTAAAACAGCGTACAGGAAATGTGTCAGCAGGTACATCCATTTTCCTGATGGCAGTACTGGAGAAAGATCTGTCCAAAGCATATCCGGAACTGGATATGGTAACTACACCGGATGGCAGTCTGGTAGCTATGGTACATTGTAATACCTGTACATCAGATTTAAATGCATGGGTTGGACTGTTCCGTGAATTTATGGAAACGATGGGAATGGAAGTAGATATGAACAACCTGTACGGCACACTGTATAATAAGGCACTGGAAGGTGACAAGGACTGTGGCGGACTGGTATCTTATAATTACTTCTCAGGAGAACCGATTTCTGGATTGGAAGAAGGCCGTCCATTATTTGTCCGTACACCAAATGCACATTTCAACCTTGCAAACTTTATGAGATCCCACCTGTATTCCTCAGTGGCTACACTGAAAATGGGTATGGATATTCTGACACAGCAGGAAAATGTAGAACTGGATCGCCTGATGGGACATGGTGGACTGTTTAAGACAAAAGGAGTTGGACAGAGTATCATGGCAGCTGCTATGAATACACCAGTGACAGTTATGGAAACAGCAGGAGAAGGCGGAGCATGGGGAATTGCATTGCTTGCATCTTATATGAAGAATAAAGAAGAAGGTCAGACTTTGGATGAATACTTAAGCAAAGAAGTATTTGCAGGACAGGAGGGAACAACAATGGCTCCTGATGCAGCAGATGTGAAAGGCTTTGAAGATTTTATGGCATCCTATGTGCCAACACTGGCAGCAGAAAAAGCAGCAGTAGAGACATTGAAAGTAAACAGTTAAGGAGAGCAAAATATGTTAGAGGAATTAAAGAAACGCGTATACGAAGCAAATATGCTTCTTCCAAAATATGGACTGGTAACATTTACATGGGGAAATGTCAGCGAAATCGATCGTGAAAGTGGTATTTTTGCAATCAAGCCAAGTGGTGTGGATTATGATAAACTGACACCGGATGATATGGTGCTGATGGATCTGAACGGCAATAAAGTAGAAGGAAAATACAATCCTTCTTCTGATACCGCAACGCATCTGGAATTATATAAGGCATTTCCAAAGATCGGCGGTGTAGTACATACCCATTCACCATGGGCTACCAGCTGGGCACAGGCAGGAAGAGCCATTCCTTGCTACGGAACAACACATGCCGATTATATGTACGGAGAGATTCCATGTGCAAGATGCCTGGTAGGTCACGAATTTGATGAATATGAAAAGAATACAGGACTTCTGATCGTAGACATGTTCAAAGAACGTGATTACGAAGCAGTGCCAGCAGTTCTCTGCAAGAATCATGGACCATTTACCTGGGGTAAAGATGGACATGAAGCAGTACATAATGCAGTCGTTCTGGAGGAAGTTGCAAAGATGGCTGCACGTGCAGAACAGATTAATTCCCATATTCAGCCGGCACCACAGGATCTTCAGGACAAGCATTATTATCGGAAACATGGTGCAAATGCATATTATGGACAGAGGTAAAAAATCTACATGATAAAAGTTTTTTTAGTAGAAGATGAAGTAGTTATGCGAAACGGAATCAAGAATAATATTCCGTGGGAGCAGGAAGGATTTGAATTTGTAGGAGAGGCCAGCGACGGAGAGCTGGCCTATCCGCTTATAAAGAGAGAAAAACCGGACATTCTGATTACAGATATCCGGATGCCATTTATGGATGGTCTTGAACTCAGCAGACTGGTAAAGAAAGAACTGCCACAGATCAAGATCATTATTTTAAGTGGATATAATGAATTTGATTATGCCAAGACTGCGATTGGGATCGGTGTTACAGACTATTTGCTCAAGCCGATCAGTTCCGCAAAGCTTCTGGAAGCAGTCAAAAAAGTAGCAGATATGATTGAAAAAGAGCAGGATAATGCGAGACTGATCGAACGTTATGAAAAGGAAATGGAGGAGAATACGCTCCAGGAAAAACATAAATTATGGGGATCGCTGGTGTCAAATCGTCTTTCCACGATGGAACTTCTGGAAAAAGGCCAGCGCCTGGGCATGGATTTTACAGCATCAGCCTATCTGGTTTTTCTGTTTAAATTGATGGAAGAGGGAGATGCTACCGGATGTTCGGAAGAACTGAACCGTGCGTCAGAAAAGGTGAATGATCTGACAGGTGCCTGGAAAAATGCCCTTAGTTTTGACAGAAGCCCGGAAGGGTGGGCATTTTTAATAAAAGGAGAATCAGAGGAAGAGGTTCACAATACGTTCGAGGAAGTCAAAAAAGAATTGCTGGTGCTTACTGAAAGCTATCCGAATGTGGAATATTTCGGTGGGATCGGAAGTGTGGTGCATCGGATTGGTGATATACAGACATCTTATAAAGAAGCAGCCAGAGCATTTTCCAGCAGATTTTTCCTGGATGCAAACCAGATTGCAGACAGCAGTGAGTTGCTGCAAAGGCAGACGGAAAATGACGGGAAAATAGATGTGAGCAAGATGCTGTCCAAAAAAAGAGAACATGAATTGGTGGAACGCTTTTTCAAAAACGGAACTGTGGAAGAAGTGGACAGTTTTCTGGATGAACTGTTTCAGGGGATCGGAGAGCAGAACTGTAAATCTCTTTTATATCGACAGTATGTAGTCATGGATCTTTTTTTCTGTGCATCTGATTTTCTGGATAATCTGGAGATACCGACAGAGAATCTGCCGGAAGAATGCAGAGATATCAATCAAATTGTAGAGAAAGCAGGAAGTGCCGGGGAACTGCGCGAACAGATCGGAATTCTGTTTACTGAAACGATGCAGCTCAGAGATGGACATTCTAAGAAAAAATACAGTAAACTTCTGGAAGATGCAAAGAGTTTTATCGATGAGAATTATAAGCATGATGATATGTCGTTGAATACAGTGGCAGCACAGGTAAACATCAGTCCAAGTTATTTCAGTACGATATTCAGCAATGAAATGGGTCAGACATTTGTAGAATACCTGACACGTGTGCGCCTGGATAAAGCGAAAGAACTCCTGATGTGTTCCACGATGAGAACGGCAGAAATTGGATATGAGGTAGGCTATAAGGATTCGCATTATTTCAGTTATATTTTCAAAAAAATAGTCGGATGCAGCCCTAAAGAATACAGGAGTCGAAAATAACGGGAGAATTCCATGAAAAATAAAAAAACATCATTAAGGAATCGAATCAATGTCCTGGTTGCAGTATGCTTTATTCCCCTTTTGGTGATTGCATTATATCTGATTATTATGTTGTATCGTTTTTCAGAAAGATATGACGAAACGGTTCAAAATATTACAACTGCAAATGAATATAATCTGGAACTGAAAGAACAGATCGATTACACCATGTACATTATTGTTGTGAATTCAGAACGTGCAGAGGAACTTGTGGATACAGATACGCCTCAACAGCTGATCAGTCAGGCGAAGAACGATTTTAAGGAACTTTATGATCTGGCAGGTGCTTCGTATACGAAGAATTATTTGCAGAGAATATTGAAATCGCTTCAGTCTTTGGAAAACAGTGTAACGGAGATTAAAAAAGATGCGACGATAAGCGGAAATTATGACAGAAATCTGGAACGTCTGGATCTGGATATTCGTGTGCAGACAGAATTGATTCAGGATCAGATACAGGAATACATCTATCATGAAGCAAGTGATCTGGAAGCCTTGCGAGAAGGAATTCGAAAAGATGTTATGACAGCGATAGAAATGTCTCTAATCATCGTATTGACGATCCTGATCAGTGCATTATTGCTCAGTCGAAAAATCAGCCATAATTTGACCAAAGGGATAGATCAGCTTCGTATGGTAAGCAGAAAAGCTGGTCATGGAGATTTTTCTGTCAGAGCAAGTCTGGAAGATGGTGATGAAGAACTGGAAGAATTGGCAGATGGGTTTAATCAGATGGTAGAGCGGATTGGAAATCTGGTAGAAGATATTCAGATTGAACAGATGAATCTTCGAACTACAGAACAGAAGCTGCTGCAGGCACAGATCAACCCACATTTCCTTTATAATACCCTGGATGCCATCATCTGGCTGGCAGAGGCCGGAGAAAAAGAGCAGGTCATCATGATGGTTACGGCATTATCGGATTTCTTCCGGACGACATTGAGCAAAGGACGGGATTATATTACTGTGGAGGAAGAAGAATCCCATATTCGCAGTTATCTTCAGATCCAGCAGTTCCGTTATCAGGATATTCTGGAGTATGAAATTGATATACCAAAAGAGATGTATGAATATCAGATCCTGAAGCTGACATTGCAGCCACTGGTTGAAAATGCTTTATACCATGGAATAAAAAATAAAAGGGGTCTTGGGCGTATTCGTGTAACCGGACATCTGGATTCCGGGTATCTGGTTTTTCTTGTAACAGATAATGGAATGGGGATGACACCGGAGCAGCTGGCAGAAGTGCAGAAAGAAATGAACAGCGATCACCTGGATGAAAAAAATACGGATTCTTCCGGTTTTGGACTATATAATGTGGTACAGCGAATAAAATTAAATTATGGACCACAGTATGGAGTCTGGAT
The DNA here is from genome assembly GCA_934373455.1 of uncultured Marvinbryantia sp. GTDB lineage: Bacteria > Bacillota > Clostridia > Lachnospirales > Lachnospiraceae > Marvinbryantia. The sequence goes on along the minus strand of CAKRON010000034.1, from coordinate 7,578 downwards.
CAGCAGTACATATGGAGAAGGAACAGAGACAAGAGTGGAAATCCCGGCAATAAAAAAATAACCATTTTCTAAAAAAAATAAACTTTTTTTTGCTTGACGGTAAATCCTGGTAAAAAAATCGAACTCTTTTCAAAATTCTGTCTGTATCAAAAAAAAGAAAAAACGGATAGAATACAAATATAGTCAATGAGGACTAAATAGTTCGTGAAAAATTAGGAGGATGGTAAAAATGAACAAGAAAATTATCGGTGTTGTAGCTTGTGGTGCAGTAGCAGCTTCTATGGCAATCGGAGCATCAGCAGAGGATGGACTGATCAAAGTTGGTTATGCTCAGGTTGGACATGAATCTGACTGGCGTACAGCGAACACACAGAACTATCAGGATGTTTTCACAGAAGAAAACGGATATGAACTTTCTTTCGTAGACTGTGATAATGACAATGCAGCACAGATCGAAGCAGTTCGTAACTTCATCAATCAGGAACTGGATTATATCATAATCGCTCCAATCCAGTCTGCAGGATGGGATACCGTACTTCAGGAAGCACAGGACGCAGGAATCCCTGTAATCATCGCTGACCGTGAAATCGAAGCATCTGAAGACTTATATGATGCATGGGTAGGAACAAATACAACAAACGAAGGTATCACAGCAGGTAACTGGCTGGCTGAAAACCTGGATGGAAAAGAAGCAAACATCCTTGTAATCGAAGGATCTGTTGGAGCATCTGCAGCACTTGGACGTTCAGATGGATTTAATCAGGTAGCAGCTGAACATGATGAATGGACAATTCTTGATTCTCAGTCTGGTGACTTCACACAGGATGGTGGACAGGAAGTTATGGAATCCTTCATCAAATCTTATGAAGGACAGTTCAACGTAGTTGTTTGCCACAATGATAATGAAGCATACGGCGCAATGGATGCAATGGATGCAGCTGGTATCACATATGGTGTTGACGGTGATGTTACTCTGATTTCTTTCGATGCTACACATGATGGACTTCAGTATACTCTGGATGGAAAGATCAACTGTGATGTTGAATGTAACCCAATTCAGGCAGAAGTTGTAGCTGGTGTTATCCAGAAGATGGAAGCTGGAGAAGATTATGATAAGACTACTCTGGTAGAAGACTCTGCATTCGTAGCTCCTGGTATCGAAAGCGAATATGCAACAACAATGACAGATGAAATCCTGGCAGGTCGTGCATACTAATCCACTTGTTTATCAGGTAAATTAGCCAAATAAGCAGGAGGGAGGAATCCCCGAAAGGGTTTTTCTCCCTCTTATTGTTTGCAGGTATAACCCAGACAACTGTGTGCAATGTACATAGACAGCGAAGGGAGGAGAAATTTTGGAAGCAGGCGTAGTATTAAAAATGAAAGGAATCTGCATGGAATTCCCAGGTGTAAAGGCTCTGGAGGATGTGGATTTCACACTGAAAAAAGGAGAAATCCGTGCACTGATGGGTGAGAATGGTGCCGGTAAATCAACACTGATCAAATGTCTGACCGGTGTAAATAAATTTCAGAGGGGAGAGATCTTCCTCGATGGACAGCAGATTGTAAATAAAGATACCATGGATGCTCAGCACAAGGGTATTTCCACAGTATATCAGGAGGTTAACCTCTGTCCAAATCTTTCCGTAGCGGAAAATCTTTATATTGGACGTGAACCATTGACCAAAATCGGAACAGTAAATAGAAAAGAGATGAATAAAAAGGCCGCAGCGCTGATGAAAGAACTGGACCTGGATGTTGATGTAACAAGAAATCTTGAAGAATATTCACTGGCATTGCAGCAGATGATTGCTATTGCCCGTGCTGTAGATATGGATAGTAAAGTATTGATTCTGGATGAGCCGACCTCTTCTCTGGATGACAATGAAGTAGAGAAGCTGTTCACAATGATGCGTAACCTGAAAGCAAAGGGAGTTGCGATTGTTTTCGTAACACATTTCCTGGAGCAGGTATATGCGGTGTGTGACGGAATCACGGTATTAAGAAATGGAACTCTTGTTGGGGAATATGAGATTGCGGAACTTCCAAGAGTAAAGCTGGTTGCAGCAATGATGGGTAAAGATTTTGATGACCTGGCAGCAATCAAACCGGAAAATACCGGAGATAAGAGAAAAGAACCGATGGTGATCGAAGCCAAAGGTCTCAGCCATGCAGGAACTATCAAACCATTTGACCTGGAGATTCATAAAGGGGAAGTAATTGGATTGACAGGACTTCTGGGATCCGGACGAAGCGAACTTGCCCGTGCTATTTATGGTGCAGACAGAGCACAGACCGGTACATTAAAAGTAAAAGGAAAAGAAGTAAAGATCAAACAGCCAATCGATGCTATGAAGCTTGGGATGGGACTTCTTCCGGATGACCGTAAAGCAGAAGGTATCATTGGAGATCTGTCCATTCGTGAAAACATTATTCTGGCAATTCAGGCGAAAGCCGGAATATTGAAACGCATTCCGATGGCAAAACAGATTGAGATTACAGATAAATACATTGATCTTCTTCAGATCAAATGTGCAAGCCGTGAGACATTAATTAAGCAGCTTTCCGGTGGTAATCAGCAGAAAGTAATTCTTGCCCGCTGGCTGGCAACAAATCCGGATTTCCTGATTTTGGATGAGCCGACTCGTGGTATTGATATCGGAACAAAGACAGAAATTCAGAAACTGGTTCGCAAGCTTGCGGATGAAGGCAAGAGTCTGATCTTTATTTCTTCCGAAATTGAAGAGATGCTTCGTACCTGTAACCGTATGGCAGTTCTTCGAGACGGGGCAAAAGTTGGTGAAATTGATGAATGTGACATGAATCAGATGAGTGTCATGAAAGCAATTGCAGGAGGTGATAAGAATGAGTAGTCTGAAAAAACTGACACAGAAGCGCTTATTCCTGCCGATCTTCAGTATGATTTTGGTTATGCTCATTAACGTAATTTATGATGTTGCATGTGGAAATATGCCGCTGCAGTTTTTCGTAATTACGATTAAAAATGGTGTTTTATATGGACGTCTGATTGACGTTTTGAACCGAGGCAGCGAGATTGCGATTTTAGCAATCGGTATGACACTGGTTGTATCCTCATCAGCAGGAACCGATATTTCAGTAGGCTCTGTTATGAGTTTGTATGCAGGTGTCTGCTGTATGATCCTGGCAGGTTACGGTAATGTAAATGTTTCTCAGTATGCGCATCCTCTTCTGGCAGGTATTCTTGGAGGTCTGGCAGTAACGACAATTTGTGGTTTGTTTAATGGTCTTCTGGTTGCTTATCTGAATATTCAGCCGATGGTCGCCACGTTGATTTTGTGGTCGGCGGGACGTGCGATAGGTCTTTTGCTTTGTAACAGCCAGATCGTATACGTGCGTGTACCTTCTTTCCAGAAACTTGGTGCTTATACAGGAATCATTCCTACTCCAATTATTGTAGCAGCAATCTGCATTGCCATTGCGGCATGTGTGCTGAAATTTACGGCTCTTGGCACCTATATTCAGAGTGTTGGTATCAATAAAAGAGCATCCCGAATTGCCGGATTTAATTCTGCAAAGATTATTCTTCTGACTTATATTATTTGTGGTCTTTGTGCAGGTCTGGCAGGTATGGTGGCAACATCTCGTATTTATTCAGCAGATACCAATAACATTGGTCTGAATATGGAAATGGATGCGATTCTTTCCGTAGCTCTTGGTGGAAACAGTCTGGGAGGCGGTAAATTTAATCTGGCAGGTTCCATTATTGGAGCTTATACCATTCAGGCAATCACCACAACTCTGTATGCATTGGGAGTTTCCTCTGCACAGGCGCCGGTATTTAAGGCTATCGTAGTTATTCTGATCGTAGTAATTCAGGCAGAGCCATTTAAGGCTTATATGAAAAAACTGACAGCAAAAAGAACACAGGCAAAGGAGGCAGCATAAGATGAAGAAATCAAAAATCAGCAGTAATAATTTGCTGCTCCTGATTACAATTGTACTGTTTTTTGTAATGTATCTGGCAGGATGCGGGGTATATGCAAGTAAAGGCTTTACAAAAGCCCAGAACTTCATGAATATCCTGATTAACAATGCGGGACTGATCTGTGTAACAGCAGGTATGACTTGTGTTATGCTGACAGGCGGTATTGATATTTCTGTTGGTTCACTGATTGCCATGGACTGTATGATTCTGGCAGTTGGTATCGAGCGCTGGCATTGGAGCAGTCCGGTACTGATGCTGTTTATTCTTGGAATCGGTATCGTATTTGGTTTTGTACAGGGCTTTTGTATCGCATATCTGGATATTCAGCCATTTATTGTCACCATGGCCGGTCTGTTCTTTGCCCGTGGTATGACGGCAGTGATCTGCAAAGAACAGGTAAGTATTGTATCTGATAAGATTTTTACAGCATTATCAAGTTTCAAGATTCAGTTTCCATTTGGAGGAACTGTCAATAAAAAAGGAGTTCTGGTGCTTCCGTATATCAGAATTACCGTTATTGTGGCAGTGCTTGTTGTAGTTGCAATTTATTTGATGCTGAAGTATACTAAATTCGGCCGCAGTATTTATGCAATTGGCGGAAATCAGCAGTCAGCAACCCTGATGGGACTTGATGTAAAGAAGACAAAACTGAAAACTTACATGTTATCCAGCTTTTTGACCTCCATCGGTGGTATATGTTTCTGCCTGAATACCATGGCAGGAACAACGACACAGGCAACGGGACTGGAAATGGATGCCATTTCTTCAGCCGTTATCGGCGGAACACTTCTGACTGGTGGTGTGGGAAATGTAATCGGATCGCTTTTCGGAGTACTGATCAATGGTACGATTTCAGCATTGGTAAAAGCGAACGGTAAACTGATCAGTTCCTGGGCAAATATCGTAACAGCGATCCTGCTTTGCTTCTTCATTATTCTGCAGAGTATTTTCGCTAAGATTAAAGAAAGTAAGAAATAATGATATAAATAAAAAGGGGCCTGATGTTTCAGGTCTCTTTTTGAATGGGAGGACTTCATGAACAGATATGCAGCATTTGGAATTTTGACAGGATTCATGGCACTTGCCTGCATGGGATGTCAGAATGAGAAAGCAGAATCAAAAGAAATGTTACATACTTCATCTATGACACAGGCAGAAACAGAAATAGATGAAAATCTGATTGTGGTAGGAGTATCACAGGTTGGAGCGGAATCGGACTGGCGTATAGCGCAGACAAACTCTATCAAAGAAGCCCTGACAGCAGAAAATGGATTTTACATGATCTTTGATAATGCACAGCAAAAGCAGGAAAATCAGATCAAAGCTGTGCGCAACTTTATTTTACAGGAAGTGGATTACATTGTATTGGACCCTATTGTGGTAAGTGGATGGGAAAATGTATTACAAAATGCCAAAGATGCAGATATTCCGGTTATACTGCTGGATCGTAATGTGGAAATAGAGGATGACAGCCTTTATACAACCGGTATTATCAGTGATTTTGAAGCAGAAGGAAGAAATGCTGGATACTGGCTGGAAGAGTATTTGAAGGATGAGGGAAGAGAAGAAGAAGATATCCATATCGTGATCCTTCTTGGAACAGAGGGAGCTTCTGCCCAGATTGGAAGAACAAAAGGATTCACAGAAGTGGCTGCGCAGCATACCAACTGGAAAGTGCTGGATCAGGTCGGAGGAGATTTTACTCAGGCGAAAGGGCGTGAGGCAATGGAAACTCTTTTGGAAAAATATGATGATATTGATGTGGTGATCAGTGAAAATGATAATATGACCTTTGGAGCGGTAGACGCCATTCAGGAAGCCGGACGAACATGCGGTCCGGATGGCGAGATCACCATTGTATCTTTTGATGCTGTAAAGGCAGCTTTGGAAGCCATGCAAAAAGGAGAAATCAATGTAGATTTTGAATGTAATCCTCTTCAGGGACCTAAACTGGCAGAGACAATTAAAAAGTTGGAAAATGGGGAAACAGTCGATAAGATTCAAAATATAGACGAGACGTATTTTGATACGACAATGGATCTGGAAACCTTGATGAAAGACCGGGTATATTAGATGTGAGATGACTCCCACCTCTTCAGGTGGCGAGGAGCAAATTAGTATCAGCGGTGGGAGGCATTCTTGAATAAAAAAGGCTGATGAAAAAAATGAATAATAAGCACACAATTTCTTAATTTGCAAGCAGATCATGGTTGTGATATGATAATGACCGTGAAGAAGTCTGCAAAAGCCGGAAGAGGATGATTTTTGTTAAGTTCTGGCTTTTAAAAGAGATAAAAGGAGATTTAAGGATATGGGCAAAGTAAGAATTGGAATCATAGGTTACGGCAACATCGGCCGTGGTGTGGAAGCAGCAATAAAGAACAATCCGGATTGTGAAATGGCAGGAGTCTTTACCAGACGTGATCCGGCGACTGTTAAAATTACAACAGAAGGCGGCAAGGTATATCCGGTTAGTGAACTGGCTGCACATAAGGATGATATTGATGTGTGCATTGTATGTGGCGGAAGTGCAACCGATCTGCCAAAGCAGACTCCGGAGATCGTTAAGATGTTCAATGTGGTAGACAGCTTTGATACACACGCAAGAATTCCGGAACATTTTGCAAATGTAGATGCAGCAGCAAAAGAAAGCGGACATGTGGGAATCATTTCCGTGGGCTGGGATCCAGGAATGTTTTCACTGAATCGTCTTTATGGAAATGCAATTCTTCCAAACGGAAAGGACTATACATTCTGGGGACGCGGAGTCAGCCAGGGACATTCCGATGCAATCCGACGCGTGGAAGGTGTGCAGGATGCAAGACAGTATACCGTACCGGTAGAGGCTGCAGTAGAATCTGTTCGTAACGGAGAAAATCCAGAGCTGACTACCAGACAGAAACATACAAGAGAATGCTATGTAGTAGCAAAAGAAGGTGCAGATCTGAAACAGATTGAGCATGATATTGTAACTATGCCAAATTATTTTGCAGATTATGATACCACGGTTCACTTCATTTCTCAGGAAGAACTGGATAAGAATCACAAAGGAATTCCACATGGTGGTTTTGTAATTCGTAGTGGTGCAACTGGTGACGGAGCAAAGAAACATATCATCGAATATCGTTTGAAATTGGATTCAAATCCAGAATTCACAGCAAGTATTCTGGTAGCTTATGCAAGAGCAGCCAAGAGACTGGCTGAAGAAGGGGCATCTGGTTGCAAGACTGTATTTGATATTGCACCGGCATATCTGACTGCGATGAGCGGTGAAGAAATCCGAGCACATCTGCTGTAAGAGCACGGAAGTATTTTGTTCAAGTTGAACGTCCGTGAGACTTGGCGCGTGATTCTGGTCAGCGAAGCTGAGATGAATTCTGTAAGGTGTACAGAAGAATGGCGAAAACATTCTAAAAATAATGAGGAGTACACCTTACAGAATCTCACAGAAAAAATTATAAAAAATTAAAAAAAGTGCTTGACGAATTAGAAGAGATGTTGTATGATAATAAAGTGTTCGAGAGAACCGAGCATTGTGGGATCTTAGCTCAGCTGGGAGAGCATCTGCCTTACAAGCAGAGGGTCACAGGTTCGAGCCCTGTAGGTCCCAC
>CAKRON010000033.1 GCA_934373455.1 uncultured Marvinbryantia sp. | reverse complement strand
CATCTACATTGCTCTGATCCAGAATCTCTATTCCCTTCACAATGCTGTCAGCTGCACCTTCTCCCTGCACCAGTGCCGGATATAAGATCAGCTGCACATATGGATTTCGCCTGTATGAAATATTCATAATGTCCCGGATTGCTGCACCGGTAGGTGCGGTCACGATTCCCACACGTCTGGAGAACCCCGGTATCGGCTGCTTATATTCCGGGGCAAACATCCCCATCTCTTCCAATTCCTGCTTTAATGCCTGAAACTTCTCATAAAGAAGCCCGATACCATCCAGAACTATTTCTTTTGCATATAACTGATATCTGCCGTCCCGCTCATAAACACTGATACTGCCAAGCACAATGACACTCTGCCCGTTCTGCAGGTGAAACTGCAATCCCTTACGGCTTCCGGCAAACATCACACAGGCCAGGCTTCCGGAATCATCTTTCAATGAAAAATAAATATGCCCGGATGTATGATATTTACAATTGGATACTTCTCCCTTGACATAGATACGGTTCAGCATGAAGTCCTGGGTAAACATATTGCTGATATAGCGGTTCACCTGTCTGATTGAATATATATTTCCCATAAAACGGTCTGATTAATCTGCCAGCTTTGCCAATACTCCATTTACAAATGCCGGTGAATCATCTCCTCCGAATTTCTTTGCCAGTTCTACTGCTTCATTAATTGCTACTTTCACCGGAATATCTTCGTCCATCTTCATCTCGTAAACTGCCAGTCTCATGATTGCGAGATCCACTTTTGACATACGGTTCAGCTTCCATCCTGTAGATGCACTTGTCAGTAACTGATCCAGTTCCTCTATCTTCGCTTCAACCTTATGGAATCTTTCACGGATATAAGCTGCTTCTGCTTCTGTCGGAACCGCTTCTTCCACTTCATCCAGATAGCGCTCTGCCTGTTCATTCAGCTCTTCTCCCTTATAAAATTCCAGTAAAAATAATAATTTGAAAATATGTTCACGAATTTCTCTTCTGCTCATCGTACACTCCTTTTTCAATTCTATATGAAGAAAAAGAATCCTGCATGCAGGATTCTAAAACCTGCGGTGGATATTCCACCGCAACACTTAAGAATACATTTTATTTACCATTCTCCATGGTTACATTGGCAATCTTAACATTTACAGTCTCTACCTTGAGTCCTGTCATACTTTCAATTGCACTCTTCACCTTCTCCTGCACCTGCTGACAGGTCTTTGGGATGCTGTAGCCATAATCCAGATTCAACGCCAGATCCACACTTACCGCATCATTCTCAATCATAATCTTCACACCTTTGGCAAGATTCTTGATCCCAAGCTTGCTGACCAGCTCATTGGTGATATTGCCTACCATACTCGCCACGCCTTTTACCTCGGTAGCTGCCAATCCTGCAATGATAGTCACTACTTCATTTGATATCTGAACCTGTCCCATCTCATCACTGCTGGTTACTGTATAATTTTTCTGAACTTCTTCTTTTCCCATATCGGAGACCTCCTTCGCGACGTTTCCTTTTAACATATCTGTCTTTGAGTATAACAAATTTTCATTTTTTTGTAAACTACTGACGTCCAAATTCAGCCAGTTTTAATCCCGGATTACGATCCAGAGTCATACCGATGCTCCATGAGTTTACCCAAATAAGCAATGGATTTCCTCTCATATCTTTTACTTTCTTCATATCTGATGTGCCGACCAGACTGTTCAGATCAAATTCTTCGTTTTCGATCCAGCGGATATGTTCATATGGCAGGTTCTCCAGACGGATTTCTACATTGTATTCATTTTCCAGACGATATTTGAGCACTTCAAACTGCAGTACACCAACTACGCCGACAATGATCTCTTCCAATCCTGTGTTATATTCCTGGAAAATCTGAATCGCACCTTCCTGGGCAATCTGGGTAATACCTTTCACGAACTGCTTTCTCTTCATGGTATCTACCTGACGTACCCTTGCAAAATGCTCCGGTGCAAAAGTAGGAATTCCCTCATAACGGAACTTCTTTCCAGGCATACAGATGGTATCTCCGATCGAATAAATGCCAGGATCAAATACACCGATAATATCTCCGGCATATGCCTCGTCTACTACATGACGTTCCTGTGCCATCATCTGCTGCGGCTGGGAAAGGCGCTGCTTCTTATCTCCCTGCACATGATATACTTCCATTCCTGCATCAAAACGTCCGGAGCAGATTCGCATAAATGCAATACGGTCTCTGTGCGCTTTGTTCATATTCGCCTGAATCTTAAATACAAATGCAGAAAAATCTTCTTTCATCGGATCAATCACACCAATATCTGCCACACGCGGAAGCGGTGATGTCGTCATCTGAAGGAAATGCTTCAGGAAAATCTCCACACCAAAGTTCGTAAGAGCAGATCCGAAAAATACCGGTGAAAGTTCTCCTTTATCCACCAGGTCCTGATCAAATTCTGCACTTGCGCCGTCCAGCAGCTCAATTTCATCCATCAGCTGTCCATAGTGATCTTCTCCGACAAACTCACGCAGTTCCTGTGAATCTACCGGAATCTCTTCCGCAAGACCTTCTTTTGTTCCCTTTTCAGTATCCTTAAATACGGTCACTTTACGGCTGCCTCGTTCATAAACCCCTTTGAATTCCTTACCGGAACCAATCGGCCAGTTAATCGGACAGGTCGCAATACCCAGTTCTTTTTCAATCTCATCCAAAAGTTCAAACGTATCATTCGCATCACGATCCATCTTATTGATAAATGTAAAAATCGGAATATGGCGCATAACGCATACCTTGAACAGCTTTCTTGTCTGTGCCTCTACACCTTTCGATGCATCAATCACCATCACGGCTGAATCTGCAGCCATTAATGTACGATAGGTATCCTCGGAGAAATCCTGATGTCCGGGTGTATCCAAAATATTAATGCAATATCCGTCATAATTAAACTGCAGAACGGAGGATGTGACAGAAATACCTCTTTCTTTCTCTATCTCCATCCAGTCTGATACTGCATGACGGGCAGTTGCTTTTCCCTTTACGGAACCGGCCAGATTAATCGCTCCTCCGTAAAGCAGAAATTTTTCAGTTAATGTTGTCTTTCCGGCATCCGGGTGGGATATAATTGCAAACGTTCTTCTTTTCTTTATCTCACTTGTAATATCTGCCACTTTGTTCTCCTCCAATGTAATCTATTTTCATTCTCACATCTAATATTCACAAACCTAAATTTTACCAAAGGAAAGAGCCGCTGTCAACGGCTCTTTCCTCATTCTGCACTGATTGGTGTAATTATAATATTTTCGCCTGGTATTTCTGCTTTTCTCTTCACAATGTCTTCAATCTGGGCTCTCTGGCTGTCGGAAATTTCTGCCATGTTAATGACAACATCCGCACTGTTATCTGTGATACTTACCACACTGTCCTCAAACCCTTTTGCATCTAACAAGAGTTCCGCTGCCGCTTCGCGCTCCGCTATGTCAGTAAGAGACGTAATGCTGTCGATCGCACTTTGTTTCTGCTCCTCGGCAATTGTGTCATTATTAATGACCTCCATCAAGGTCTCTTTATTCTGGGCTCGAAGCTGTTCTCTTGTTAGTTTTGCAGATGCCGATATTTCAGATCCTGTCACACTGGTCAATACAGCCTCACCCGGCGTATCGGTCACTTCTCCTTCTTCTGTCAATTCGTATCCGTTTTCCATTAATACCTGCTCTTCCTGTGTTGTCTGTCTGGATACTGCTTCTTCCAGCTGTGTCCCTGAGTAATTCAGATATCCTGCAACTGCAATCATGATTGCCAGCGCAGTAATAATCATCTGATTCTTTTTTACTGCATGTTTCACAGACCATCCTCCTTCTTATATCATCTTCATTACTTTGATTTTATGCGCCTCTATTCCAAATAATGCCATCACAGCCTCCGTAATATTTCTGGCAACCACTGCATTGTCGCCGCCCTGTGCCAGTACCAGGACTCCTTCGATCTGAGGCGCCAGAGTCTTGGTTATATAAGGTTTTTCATTTCCCTGACTGTCTTTTTCAAATACTGTCGTCTCTTCCCGATTCTCCTGCTGGCTTTTGGATCCATCCTCTTCCTTCCCCTGATTCATCTGAATCGTGTATGGCTGATCTTTTTCTACCATTGTTTCCATACTGGCAGATTTCGTAATCATCACTTTTACCTGTCCGGCACCATCCAGCTGTCCCAGAATGTATTCCAGTTTTTCCTCATAATTTCCCCATTCCTCCTGCATTGTATCTTTCTCATTTTCTTCTGTTTTCGTAATCGTCTCATAATCTTTATCATATACTGCTTTTCTGTTTTCTGCCGGTACAACTGCTGTCAGAATCAGTATGCCCACTAACAGTAAAAGTATCCACTGTTCTTTTTTTATTTGTTCCAGCTTCCATTTTCCAGAGATCATCTGCTGCTTCTCCCTCCCATTTTCGACCGGATTACAATCTGACTCTCTGTAAGCCCGAGATATACCTGAATCTGCTTTCGACATAGATCTTCCTGTTCCATTTCCTTTTCCAGAACAATTTCTACCCGTTCTATCTTTTCCTCTGTCTCTGCCTGCAAAGTCACCAGTACCGTATCTGGTTCTCCACCCATATTTTTTATCAGCTGTGCCACCTGATGTTCCAGTTCACGACATGTCCCCAAACGAATCTGTTCATTTTGAAGCTCGGCTAACGCTTTTTGTTCTTCTTTTAATTGTGCACTGCGCTCCTGCATCTGCCAGTTCCAGGCAGCATTATCAAATTTCTCCGTCATCGAAAACATCTGTAAAACAGGTTCCAGAAAAATCAGCATAAAAACCAACCCACCCGTGAATTTCAAATAATTCTGCCATGGTTTTTTCGGCACCAGCTGATAAATCAATTCCAGAAAACACATGGAAAATACTACTTTTTTTAACCATTCTCCTATGATGTTCATATTCCGCTCCCTGCTGTTGTTACAATCGCAATGGTAAGAAAAAACAAGACTCCTGTAATAGATACTGCCATCAGAAGTAAAGCGATTCCATCAGCCATGTGATCCACACATTCTGAAAATCTCCGATCCGCAACAGGCTGTATGACTGCACTTACCAGCTTATACAAAATCATTCCCATTAACAGCCGCAGTACCGGTCTTATACAAATATAAATCAGGATCAGCATACCTGCTGCCCCAACTGCGTTTTTCAATACTGCAGCTGTTCCCAGAAGTGTTTCTGTTACGCTGTTTAAAGTATTTCCGATTACCGGTATTGCACTTCCCGCCTTAATCCAGATGGAATTTTTCAGCGTGTCTAATGTTGGAAAAAGAATTCTCTGTATCGTCTGAATGCCGAGAATCAGTCCGAAAAGTGATTTCATCATCACGGATATACCCTTTTTCAGGAATGACATCATACGTGAAAGATATGCTTCTCTGGTTACATTATTTAACATGGCAATCAAGAGATATCCATATATTCCGGGCATGATAATATATTGAATCAGACTTTGTACCACCGTAATCGAAAACAGCGTAATTTCATAGAATCCGACTGCGGTCATTTGCCTGGATGCCAATGATGCTGCCAACAGATAGACCGGGAGAAGTAATTTCATAAACTGCAAAATATCTTCCATTGTCTTTCCTGATAGTTCTGCCATTTCTCTGAAACTTTTCAAAAGCAATACGAACAGAAGAAGATATATCATATAAAAAGCGATTTCCTGTACATTACTGTTTGTAAATACACCAAAAAATGATGAAAAAACAGAGGCGGCAATTGCCAGAATTAAGATCCGTGCAATGTTTGTCCTCTGTTTTTTTATTTCCGATAACAGGGTATTTTCTGCTATACTTTGCATCATTTTTCCTGCCGGCTGCAATTCTCCTTTACACAACTGAACCAGCAATTCTCTGATATCCAGCTTTTCTTCCGGCAACATTTCATCCACGCTTTGCTGTATGGACATAATATCCAATTCTTCCATATATTGCTCCAGATTCTCCTGTGCATCTGCTTTACCGCATAAAACATACAGCATCAGACATACTGCTATCATCCATTTTTTCATCATTTTAAAAAGTCTGTAACAGTCTGAAACACCGCCAGCATAACAGGGGCACTGACCGTTAATACAGCTGCCTTTCCAAACACTTCAATCTGTCCGGCGATTGCCTGGTATCCCGACTCTTTGCAAATCCCGGATGCAAAATCAGCTATATAAGAAATCCCAACTATTTTTATCAAAATTAAAAAATAAGATTCTTTCATGGCTGAATATTCCATCAGACTTTTAAAAAGTCCTGACAATGTCTGCAAACGGAAAATTGCATTATATCCAATCAGAATGCCTGCAGCTATGCTGATTGCAACAGAAAACTGAGGTTTCTGCTCCTTTACAATCATTCCACAGATAACAGAAGCTAAACCAAGAACACTTATTTTCAAGATACTCATGGACACTCCTTTACAAGGCAAATAAATTTTTTATCGTATCAAATAACTCATTGACGTAGGGCAGAATCCACAGAAGCACCAGGATCAGGCCGGCCAGCGAGGTCAAAGATGCCAGATCCTCCCTTCCGCCATGCTTCAGTACTTGACAAATAACCGATACCAGGATTCCTACCGAAGCAATTTTAAATATCAGATTTACGCTCATCTGTTCCTCCACCCACAGCGTTTTCAATACAAAAGTATTGCAAAAAACAGTCCTCCCATGAGTCCAAGACATCGGTACATGGTTTCTTTCTGACGGACTTTTTCAAGTGCAGCAGTCTCTTCCTGTTGTATCGTAAACAGATACCCTTCCAGAACACTGATCTGTGACTCGCGGCTCATCTGACCGATCATCGCACAGATCCGGACCAGCTGTTCCTGTTCTCTTCTCGACAAGCCAGAAATTTTCAGATAAATACGGGCATTTTCCTGCAAAAGTCCTTCCAGTGAACAGCTGCATCTGTCTTCCATAGCTTTTGCTGTTCTGCGAAAGAAATTTGAAAAGCATCCCTCTGTTCTCTCTCCCAGCTTTCTGAACACTTCATTTAAGGGATCTGCTCCATACTGAAGTTGTCCTTTTAAAATATTCATCAGTATTTTGAGTTCTACCCATGACCGGTACCGCTTTCTGAGACTGTCACCGGCTGTTATACCTAGTGCTGTCGCTGCAATAACTACCAGCAATATTCCTATCTCTTTCATCGTATCTTTTCCAATTCTCTGTCATAAATTGCTCCGATCTGTCCGGTATCATAGTCTCGGTTCAACAATACGTAACGGTCAAAAATCCTTTCTTTGTACGCTTGTCCCAGATATGGATGGCTGCAGATATCTTCCACTGAATTTCCATGTACGGTTGCAAATATCTGACATCCGCAACATGCTGCACTTCTTAACGCATCCATGTCGTCTTTCGTTCCTATCTCATCCACCGCCAGAATTTCCGGCGCCATAGAACGAATCATCATCATCATTCCTTCTGCTTTCGGACACCCATCCAGAATATCCGTACGATTTCCCAGGTCATTCTGAGGAATTCCGTAATAACTTCCTGCCAGTTCACTGCGTTCATCTACTACTCCTACATTTCTCCCCGTTCTGTCTCTGCTTCCATCCGACACCTGACGGATCATGTCCCGCAGTACCGTCGTTTTTCCCGCTCCGGGAGGTGAAATTAAAAGCGTACTATATACATGATGATCCTCTATAATATAAGGCAGCAATTCGTCTGCACAGCCAAACACTTCATGGCAAAGGCGAATATTTAAAAAAGCAATATGCCGGATATTTTTTATTTTTCCATTTTCCAGAAGTACTTTTCCTGCCACTCCGACCCGATGCCCGCCCTGTATTGTCAAAAATCCCTGCCTTAATTCCTCCTCATATGCATATAAAGAATAACCGGATATGTACTCAATGGTCTGGGCAATATCCTGCTTACTGACAAGGCAGCCATCTTCTTTATAAATCGTTGCTTCACCGCCTGCCTTCACAAAATATTCTTTTCCATCCCATTTTACCGCCAGAGGCCGGTCTGCCCGCATACGTATCTCCTGTAATTTTTCATAATTCAAGTTTAATTTACCGAGCACTGCTCCCATCCGCTGCGGCAGCATCTGTATAAATAACTGTCTCTTCCCCATCTGCATCACCTCTTATCTTAATATATGAGGACGTCCATAAATTATACCGAAAAAACATTTGATTTCCATTGTCAATTCATCAGAAACATTGTATGATAATTACAATTTTAAAAAAAGGAGAGTTATCATGGTAAGAAAAACTACAGTTGAGTATGCCGAAAATCCTGCAGGAGGAACCGGCAGTCTGGAAAAGTATCACATTGTATCTGCTGAAGAATTAAATGGTCATGGAAAGATGTTTGCTAAAATCGTTCTTCATCCTCACAGTACCATTGGCTGGCATCAGCATGTTGGGAATACAGAACCTTATTATATCCTGGAAGGAAAGGGAATTTTCGTCGATAATGACGGCAGCCGTACAGAAGTAGGCCCTGGAGATGTATGTTATATTGAAGTGGGACAATCCCATTCTCTTGAAAATCCAACAGATGAAAATCTGGTATTCATTGCCTTGATTTATAATGCATAATAATCTGTTCCAAAAAGCCTCCGGCAATCTTACCGGAGGCTTTTTTTGAATTATTTTATCTGTTATGAAATGCGAGTACCACCTTTACCTGCTACTGCAGCTGCAGCATATTCAAGGTTTGTGATAATTGCTTCTCTTCCCTCTTTCTTTGTCAGGAAATCGATGGAAGCCTGAATCTTCGGAAGCATAGCCACTTCTCCAAACTGATTCTGCTTCACATGTTCCAGTGCTTCTTCTACTGTAATGGATCCAAGAAGGCTTGGATGATCTGTATCAATGTCAATATCAACCTGTTTATCGGCTGTGATGAACAGCAGCACGTCGGCATCTGTCAACTCTGCCAGCTTACCTGCCGCATAGTCTTTTTCAATAATTGCACTGGCGCCTTTTAAAGAACTGCCCTGTTCCATAACCGGAATTCCACCGCCACCACAGGCAATCACCAGCTGTCCTGCATCTACCAGCGCATTGATCGCATCGATCTCAATGATATCCTTTGGACGTGGTGCAGATACAATACGGCGGTAACGTCCGCCATTTTCTTCTACCACATAGTTACCCTTAGCTTCTTCTTTCTCTGCTTCCTCTTTCGTCATATAACGGCCAATGACTTTTACCGGATGATAGAAAGCTTCATCATACGGATCTACCAATACCTGAGTCAGAATTGTGCTGACAGTCTTATAAATACCTCTCTTTACCAATTCGCTGCGAAGCGCATTCTGTAAGTCATATCCAATATACCCCTGACTCATAGCAGAGCAAACAGACATCGGGGCTCCTGTAAAATCACTGTGAAAATGTGCAAATTCATTCATGGCCGTATGAATCATTCCAACCTGTGGTGCATTACTGTGTGTAATAATCAGCTGACAGCCTTCTTCTACCAAATCAGCAAGTACCTTTGCAGAAGCCTTTACGGCTGCCTGCTGTTCCGGGAATGTCGTTCCCAGTGCACTGTGTCCCAGTGCGATGACAACTTTCTTTTTCATGGTGAATACCTCGTATCGTTTTTATTTTCATAGCTTTCTCTTTATCATACTATTTTAAGACATAAAATTCAAGACCGGCTTCTTTTCCTTTTCACCAGTTCTGTGTTTTTTCGTCGATATCCTGTAATTCTTTTGCAGAAGTATCTGCGATAAGGACTTTATCCATGTGTCGTTTTACTACCTGTTTTCCTCCCCGGTCGCCTTCCAGATTCAATAGTTCCTGAAAATATATCTGATCCAGAAGTACAGGATTCCCAGGCTCCTGATCTTTCCCTGCACAAATAATTTTTCCCGGATTCTTCCATGCCAGCTCCAGTATTTGTTCTATCGTATCACCTTTTAATCCAGGCTGATCACATACAGCAAACAGAACGCCCCGAAGCTTCCGGTTACTTTCCATGCATTTACTTAAACCCATTTTCACGGAAAGAGAAATTCCCTCTTCCGGCATGGTGTTTGCCACCGGATGCATACCATGCATCTGTGCATAATTTAACACTTCCGAAAGTCCACTGACCACGATTCGATGACACATATCAAACCGCTCTGTCTGATCCAGTATATAGCGAAACATAGGTTTTCCGTCTTTTTCTGCCAGCAGCTTATTTTCTTCTTTTTCTCCATAACGACTGGATAACCCCGCCGCCAGAAATACAAGTGCATATTGTTCGAAAAGTATTTTGTGTATTGCTTCTAATACTCCTTTTCCAATCTTACGCGCTTTATCAGAAATCAGATTTACAAGAGCCGGTTCTCTTCTTGGATCCACATCACCGATCTTCATTCCCTTCGTCACATGCACACCTTCCTGCAGCATACCACGAATAATTCCATCGATCATGGCATATACCGGTTTTTCTCCTGTGATTGCCAGAAGATCTCCTTTTTTTACTACATCACCAATCTTCGCTTTTGGTTTTATAACGCTGTCTGCGGAAGCCTTAATCAGCCGTTCTTTTGCATAGCCTCCTATCATTCCCGGCACCCCGGTATTTGGAATGGCGCTTCCGTGATAAATCGGTTTTCCCAGTGTCTCTCCTCTTTTTGTCTCTATCACAGCATGGCAGTCTTTCCCTGCTGTAAATCCCGGTCCCAGTGCGATGACGCAGCTGCCGTCGTCCATTATCGTTCCAAGATTTTTCTTTGCCATGATAGCATCGACTATTACATCAAAATGCATTTTTTTTCGAATCTTGCCATCCGGATCTACCAAAACTGCTATCTGATTTCGTGAAATTACCTCCTGGGCTTCTTTCTCATTTTTCACCAGTATCGCAGTGTGCCCCTCTATCACTGCTTTTCCTTCGTAAACAGCTCTGGAACAGGCAACCTGTCTGCGCACTGTAAGTGGCACAGCAATTTCTGTCATCACAATCTGATGTCCATGTTCTTTCAATTCTGCCGCTACTCCTGTCGCCAGGTCCCCGGCTCCTCTGATTAATATATTAAGTCCCATTTTTCTTCCTGTTTCATTCTGTTATCACAGCAGATCTGCTGTCATATGCACATGTTTAATCCCAAGTTTTTTTAAAGCATGCCCTATTTTCCGGGCACTTTCCATTCGTTCCTGTGTATCTGCCTTATTCAAAATCACATGATATTCTCTGTCTTCTACCTGTTTTTTTCCGCCTTGCATACTGGCTGCCAGAAATACCAGATCTCTTTCTTCCAATAAATCTGTTTCTTTTTTCCCCAGTATCTGTGCTGCAAGCTGACTGCGAAAACAGATCTCTTCTATCGTCCTTCCAGGTGCATCTAATCCATATACATTGCATACCATTGTAGTTTCCGGCAATATAACCGGTTCATGCGCCGCCGGTACTTTGACAGGCAGATACCTGGCTCCATCTGCTTCCAGCAAAAGCCAGGCCCCTGTTTTCACAATCTGTTCATAAAACACATTTGGAAAACCTTTCATTTTTAGTTCTGAAACCGGTTCTCCCATCCAGACCGTACCTGTTTTTTTATAAATTTTAAGAAAGCTTTCCAGTGATGGACTCCCCAGAAAGCTTTCATTCTTTTCATACTGCATATGTGTTGTGGTGGATACGCCATGAAATATCCTGCGTTCCATACATTCCTTCTGCAGTCTTCGAATCACCGTCGTCTTGCCACCACCTCCGGTCAAAGAAATGATCTCACGGTGATCCGCTTTTAATTCCAATGCATCAAACAGACTGTCGTATTCTTTCCAGCCGTCCTTTCGCATACTTTGAATCATCTTATACGTCCTCAGACATTGCCATTGCAATTTTTTCTCCGGTAATTGGAAGATCTCTGAACCAATGACCTGTCGCATTATAAATTGCCTGTGCCAAAGCCGGTGCCGGTGTATTAATTACAATTTCACCGATGGATTTTACTCCGAATGGTCCGGTTGGTTCAAAGCTAGG
The DNA here is from genome assembly GCA_934373455.1 of uncultured Marvinbryantia sp. Classification (GTDB taxonomy): domain Bacteria; phylum Bacillota; class Clostridia; order Lachnospirales; family Lachnospiraceae; genus Marvinbryantia. Next base: position 10,526 of record CAKRON010000033.1, on the reverse strand, counting down.
ACGAAATTCTACTCTTAAAGAGCCATAATCCCGTCTGGTCGGAATCTTGTACTGCATCAGAGAGTTATTGTATAACTGTCCCCTTGGTGAATATTGAATGTTCTCAAACAGGGTCATACCGATTCCCTGTCCCAGACCGCCTTCTACCTGCACTCTTGCAAGATTCGGATTCACCACTGTTCCACAGTCAACGACTGCTGCATAATCCAGAATCTCCACATGGCCTGTCTCTTTATCCAGCTCAATCTCCACAGCACCTGCCATATATGGAGGCGGTGACACCGGAGAACTATAACTTTCTGTAACCTGAAGAGCAAAATCATTGGAGCATTGTGCCTGAAAACCAATATCTTCAATGGTAACTGACGCACCATTCTTCACATTCTTTGCCACATGCCCATCATAATCGATATCTTCCGGATCACAGGAAAGCATGCGCGATGCCATTGTGAGAATCCGCTTTTCCAATTCGCTGCAAGCTCTCACAACAGCCTGTCCTGTGATGTAAGTCGTACTGGATGCATAGGAGCCGGAATCATATGGGGATGAATCTGTATCTGCACCTGATACAAAGATTTCATCTGTTGTCACATTCAGACAGTCTGCCGCCATCTGAGCCAGAATCGTATCACATCCGGTTCCCATATCTGCTGCCGCAATAGACAGCTTATATGTTCCATCTTCATTTAACATAATCGTTGCAGATCCCACGTCTACATGGGAAATACAGGAACCCTGCATAGCTATGGCAATTCCCACAGAGCGAATCTTTCCGTTTCCCATATCTCTGCATGGGAATTTCTCTTTCCAGCCAATCATTTCAGATGCACGCATCAGACAGTCATCCAATCTGCATCCGGCCGCAATTTCATTGTCATACGCCATCATTGTCATTCCCTGACGGACTATATTTTTCATGCGGATTTCTACAGGATCCATTCCGATCTGACCAGCCAGTTCGTTTACTACGGATTCCAGGGCAAATACCCCCTGAGTTGCACCATATCCACGATATGCGCCGGCAGCACAGACATTTGTATACACTACGTCAAAGGTATGACGATAAGCTTCCAGATTCGCTGTGTACAATGGAATGGATTTATGTCCGGTCAGACCTGCAGTGGTTGGTCCATGATCTCCATATGCACCGGTATTGGATAAGTTATATACCTCAATGACACGAATGGTTCCGTCATTATCAGCTCCTACTTTTACCTTGATTTCCATTTCATGACGCGGAGAACCTGCTATCTGACATTCTTCTCTGGTATAAATGAGCTTAGACGGTTTCTTGGTCATCCAGGTCACAAACGCCGGATATATTTCTGCCACTACCGTCTGCTTTGCTCCGAACCCGCCTCCGATACGAGGCTTTAAAGCGCGCACCCTTGATTTTGGAATACCAAGAGCCGTTGCAACAATTCTTCTTAAATGGAACACAATCTGTGTTGAACTTAATACTACCAGCCTTCCATAGGTATCTATATAACAGGTAGTACGGAATGTCTCCATCATTGCCTGATTTACCGCCGGTACATGAAACGTGCGCTCCAAAGTCCGGTCACAGTCAGCAAAAACTTTTTCTACTTCACCCTTTTCGTCTTCCATATGGGCGCACAGATTTCTGTGATTGTCGGCACCTACCGGAAACATAGATTTCCAGCTGTCTTCCGGGTGAACCAATATCTGGTTGTCCAATGCCGTATGGTAGTCCAGTACTGCCGGAAGAACCTGATATGTTACCTTGATCCGCTTCATAGCAAGATCTACACTTTTTTCATCTTCACCTGCAACAATCGCTACAGCATCGCCTACAAAACGAACGTGCTGATCCAGAATCAATCTGTCATAAGGACTCCATTCCGGAAATGTCTGTCCTGCCTGAGCAAAACGATTCTTCGGCACATCTTTCCAGGTATAGATTGCCTCTATTCCCGGTACTTTTAATGCGTTGGTACAGTTAATCTCCTCTATAATCGCGTTGGCATGGGGACTTCTGAGCACTTTAACAATCAGACATTCCCTGGCTGCCAGGTCATCAGTATAAACAGGCTTTCCTGTCACCAGTGCCATAGCGTCTTTTTTTCGTATTGCACGTCCTACTTCGCCCATGTTGCCCCTCCTTCTTTTTTATATTTCATAAATTCATGAATCCCACGAAGCTGTCCTTCGTATCCGGAACAGCGGCATAAATTACCTGCGAGGTAACGTTTGATCTCTTCATCCGTTGGATCTGAAGTCTCCCGGAAAAGGGCAATAGCATTCATAATCATTCCAGGATTGCAGAAACCGCACTGTTCTGCACCCTGATCTGCAATAAATCTGCCAAATTCTTCTGCTTCTTCCTGAAGTCCTTCCAGGGTTTCTACTCTCTTTCCATCTGCTCTTGCCGCCAGAACTGCACAGGAAAGGACTGGTTTATCATTTAAAAATACTGTGCACAATCCACAGTTCGTTGTCTCACATCCGCATTTCACACTATAACACCCATGTTCTCTGACAAAGGTATATAAGGTCATGTCTGCACTGACATCTTCTGTTATCTTTTTCCCATTTAATGTAATGGTTACGATCATCTTAAACGGTCTCCTTTCCCTGAATTTCTGATGCTGCTCTTTTTAGAAGTACATTCGCCAAATGCTTCCGGTATTCTCCGGATGCCCTCATGTTACTTCCATAGGTAAATGAATCTGCCAGCTGCTTTAATGTACTGTCTTTCAGATCAGCAGCATTTCTCACCTCAGCTCTCTGTGGTCTCGCACCGATCGCTGTCTTTATGCCATTTTCTGTCTGAGAAAGAGCAATTGCCAGTACCGGAAAGTCTGTCTTAGTATTGCGATAGGACTGATATGCATAATGTCCTTTTGTCTTTTTCACAATCACTCTTACCAAAATATCATTCTCTCTTTTTCGGGCAGCAAACTCTGCTAAAGGACAGACTCCACCCGGATACAATTCCACATAAGTATCCAGTACCAAAAATGCGGTCAGTACATCAGAAAATCCGAATCTTCCAAATAAGCTGCCCCCGATCGTTGCCAGATTACGGAACTGAACTCCGACGATATCTTCCACAGACTTACGGATCAGATCTTCACACATGTTGTTCAATCCTTCGTGAAGTTCCAGTTCCCGCAAAGTCACCATACATCCGATAGAAAATTCTTCTTCTGTTTCTTCGATTTGATCCAAACCCAGACCAGACAGATCAATGGCTTTCTGAATCTGGATATTACTCATACGCATCCAGAGCATGCCTCCTAAGATCCTGTTGGTTCTCTTTTGGTTCAGTTCATATGCCTCTTCCAGACTCTGTGGTCTGACAATTTCTTTTATCTTTAACATCACTGCTCTCCAGTCTTCTTACGCCTGTTCTTTCGGAAGAACAATATTTAATATCATAGCTACAAGTGCTGCCGGTACAATTCCGGAACCACCAAATATCAGCTGTACAGATTGTGGAAGACCTGCCAGTACACCACTGTTAGATCCAAATCCATATCCCAGTCCAAGTGCCACAGATACAATTGTAATGTCTCTTGACGTCATCTTTTCTCTGGTAATCAGCTGAATTCCACTCACTACAATGGATGAGAACATCATAACTGCTGCTCCTCCCAGTACACTCTGCGGCATAATAGAAATCAGTGCAGACAATTTTGGAAACAGTCCACAAAGAATCAGAAATACCGCCCCTGTAGCCAGTGCAATACGATTTACAATCTTTGTCATAGTAACCAGTCCTACGTTCTGACTAAAAGATGTATTCGGAAGTACGCCAAATATTGCTGCCAGCGAAGATCCGATACCATCACAGATTACACCTCCGGAAAGTTCTGTATCCGTAGCTTCTCTGTCCATACCACCTTCAATTACACCTGAGATATCACCCACTGTCTCTACTGCTGTTACCACAAACATAATCAGTACCGGCAAAATTGCTCTCGCATCAAATACAATCTTTATCGGCATCAGCTTCGGTACAGCAAACCATCCGGCATCTGCCACTTTGCTCCAGTTCAGAACCCATGCTTTGGTATATTCTACTCCCTCTGCATCTATGGCAGTCGTTGGAAGTACAACGGCCATAACAGCTGCAATTACGTATCCCACAATGATACCAATCAACACCGACGACGCACTTGTCATTCCTTTTGTCCCATGTTTCAGTGCGATAATAACAATCAGTACAATCGCTCCGAGAATCAGATTCTCAGCTGAACCGTAATCCTTCGCAGCACTTCCGCCTCCAAAAGATCCCACACCTACCGAGATCAGAGACAGACCAATGGATAATACTACCGTTCCTGTCACAACCGGTGGAAAGAACTTTCGCAGAGGCTTGATCATAAATCCAAGCACACCTTCAAAAAGTCCTCCTATCAGTGAGGCTCCCATAATTGCGCCATAAGCCAGCACACCTCCGCCCATCACGGATGCAACACTGTTACACACTCCGATAAATCCAGAACTGGTACCCATAATAATTGGCACTTTTCCGCCAACCGGTCCAATAGAAAATAACTGAATTAATGTTACAATACCTGCAATTAACATGGCATTCTGCAGCAACGCAATCTGTACATCCGCAAATTCTGTTCCTGATCCGATTCCACAGGCTCCTGTGATAATCAGAATCGGGGTAAGATTTCCCACAAACATAGCAAGTACATGCTGCAACCCCAGCGGAATTGCTTTCTTCAGTGACAATTTCCCATAGAAATCATACTCTGGACCTTTGTTTTCCAAATGATTCATGTTTTTCTCTCCTCTTTCGTATACTTTTACCTTTATCCATTTTATTATAGGGTAGATCTCTATAAAAGTATAGAATTTTTTTAGAAAAACCATTATAATAGGTAAAGAATTTGTTTTTTTGGAGGTATTATTATGGCATGGTACGATGAAGCTGTTTTTTATCATATATACCCACTGGGTCTTACGGGAGCTCCGAAGCAGAACTCCTATGAGAAACCGGTTCACCGGTTGAATACTCTGCGTCCATGGATCTCTCATATCCATGATCTGGGATGTAATGCTCTGTACATCGGTCCTTTATTTGAATCTGTAGGACACGGTTATGAGACAACTGATTACAAAAAGCTGGACAGTCGTCTCGGCACCAACGAGGATCTGTCAGCTTTTGTAAAGGAATGTCACAACCAGAGCATTCGAGTAATTCTGGATGGCGTATTTAATCACACCGGAAGAGATTTTTTTGCATTCAAAGATATCCAGGAAAACAGGGAGCATTCCCGTTACCGTGACTGGTATTGTAATGTGAACTTCTATGGCAATAATGAATACAATGATGGATTTTCTTACGAAAACTGGGGTGGCTATAATCTTCTGGTCAAGCTGAATCAGCGAAATCCAGAAGTAAAAGATTATATCTGTGATGTCATTCGCTTCTGGGTCAGCGAATTTGATATCGATGGTATTCGTCTGGACGCAGCAGATGTCCTGGATTTTGATTTCATGAAAGCTCTGCGTCACACCGCCAATGAAGTAAAACCGGACTTCTGGCTGATGGGTGAAGTGATTCATGGTGATTATACCCGCTGGGTCAACGAGGGAACTCTTCACTCGGTAACCAACTATCATCTGCACAAAGCATTATATTCCGGTCATAATGATCATAATTATTTTGAAATTGCCCATACCGTAAAGCGTCTTTATGAAATGGGTGGCAACCGTCCGGACGGGCTGAAACTTTATAATTTTGTAGATAATCATGATGTAGAACGAATTTATACCAAGCTAAATAACAAGGCACATTTCACTCCGGTTCATGTGCTGCTGTATACCCTTCCGGGGATTCCATCTATTTATTATGGTTCTGAATTTGGCATTGAAGGAAAAAAAGAATACGGCTCTGATGACTCTCTCCGTCCACAACTGAATCTGGATGATTACAAAGATGCCCTTACCTCTAATCCATGTACTGCTCTGATCGCAGCTCTTGGAAAAGTACGCACCTCCGTTCCAGCGCTTTCCTACGGTGATTACCAGCAGCGAACACTGACTAACCGTCAGTATGCATTCACCAGAAGCTGGAATGGCTGCACCGTAGCGATTACCGTAAATAATGATGATAACGAAGCAGGATTTTCTGTACCGGTAGACAGCAGTGAAACTTATCTTGGCACTTTGACAGGTGCAAAGATTCAGCCGGAAAACGGTCAAATTCATGTTACCATAAAAGGTAACTTCGGGGAAATCTGGGTGCCGGAATCCGCAGTTGGCAAAACTCACCCAACTGTCCTGATCGAAAAAAAACCGAAACCTGTTCCTCCCCAAAAAACGATTGTTGAGGAGAAGCCTGTTTCTCCAAAAAAATCGATGATTGAGTCAAAACCAATCATTGAAGAAATCGCCGAAAAGGAAGCAAAGCCTGTTACAAAAAAAGTTCTCGATCTGAACAAACCTTACGAAGAAATGTCTGTAGAAGAGCTTCAGTCAGCTATCTTGGAAAAATTGGCTAAAAACGGACCGGTTACTGACCAGATGCGCAAAGATGTGGCAGAAAATATTTATCCTGATTCCTTGCTGAACTGGGTAAAAAGCTTCCGTTAAAAATATTCAAGTCGAACGTCCGTGAGACTTGGCGCGTGATTCTGGTCAGCGAAGCTGACATATTCTTTACAGAATCACTGCGCATCCTCGCGGAGCGTTCTTTTACCAAACATGATTCTTGCAAGAATCCATGGATATTACGAGTGATGGATGCTTTCTTCTGACACTACTGCTTCAAACCCTTTTTCTGCTTTTTTTATCGTATCTGCAATGATTCTTTCTGCCATAGTTTTCAAATCCATCTTTAATACCTGTTCTATGATTTCGTTCTGTTTCTTTTCCGGTACCTTATAAAGTGTAAAACAACAGCTTAAAAATCTACGCAGTTTATCTTCCATCGTAAAGTACAGATCTGCTTTCTTTGCCATGAAACCTCTCGTGATTCCGGCAGACGCAATATCCATCTCATAATAATCTTTCAGTTCCGCAGTTCCCATATATTCTGCAAAAATGGATTGCAGCTTCTTCGCTGTACTAAGATAAATATATTCTGATGTAGTCGGCAAAGAATATGCCATCACGTATAATTCCCGTAATGGCTCTGATAATTCAGATATATACATTTGCAAAGCTGTCTCTGCACCATATACAAGCAATGGATCCACATTCTTTCCAAGAAGACTCTCTGCATTCTCGAACTGACTTCCGAACATCGTTTTCACCAACGTCAATAACAATGCTTCTTTATTCTCAAATGCGGCAAAAAAAGAAGATGGTGCCATTCCTGCTGCCTTCGCAATCGACGCTGTCGTTGTTTTTTCATATCCATTCTCCAAAAAAAGCTGTACTGCCGCATGTATCATTTTATTCCGTCTTATAACCCCTTTATGTTGTAATCCCTTTGGCATTTTCTTCTCCAATCATATTTTTGCGTTTACTTTTGATTATAGTCAATTATATATTAGAATTACTTTTATTTCAACCATTTTACAGATAGTATGACATAAAAAAGTGCAAAGTCTTTTTGGTTCAGCAAAGACTTTACACTTTTTCAGATGTGGGAAATTCTTCTCTTCTGTTATAATGTATTCAGGAAACGCAGGAAATCTGTTCTTCCTTTTTCAGTACATTTATATACGCCGGCATCTTCCAGCACTTTTACAAATACTTTTCCGACTTCTTCTTCCAGAATATGATCTATATTCTCTGCATTGACTTCTGAATAAGCAGGAAGGAATTCTGCCACCCAGGATGCATGTTTTGCAATCTTCTCATTGGTTTCGATGTCTTTCTTATTCAGGATATACTCTTTTAAAAGCTCCATTTCTTCTTTTAATCTGGCCGGAAGTACTGCCAGACCCATTACTTCAATCAGACCAATATTTTCTTTCTTGATATGATGAAGCTGTGCATGCGGATGATAAACACCCAGTGGATGTTCCTCTGTCGTAATGTTATTGCGCAGCACCAAATCCAATTCATATAAGTCTCCGCGTTTTCTGGCAATCGGAGTGATGGTGTTATGTGGTTCCCCGTTTGTTTCCGCAAAAATAAAAGCTTCTTCATCTGTATAACCACGCCATGCTTTTAAAATGTGATCTGCCAGTTCGATGATCCGGTCTGTATCTGCTGATGAAAGACGGATGACTGATAACGGCCATTTTACAATTCCAGCTTTCACATCTTCAAATCCGGCAATTGTTACCTCATGTTCTACCGGTGCCTTCTCCATAGCAAACGTATAGCGTCCGCCCTGGAAATGGTCATGTGTCAAAATGGAACCGCCTACGATAGGAAGGTCTGCATTGGATCCCAGCATATAGTGTGGAAACTGCTTAACAAAATCAAACAGTTTTACAAACGTAGCCCGTTCAATCTTCATTGGCGTATGCTGGCTGTTAAAGACGATGCAATGCTCATTATAATATACATATGGAGAATACTGAAATCCCCATTTACTGTCATTGACGGTGATCGGAATAATACGGTGTGTCTCTCTTGCCGGATGATCTCCTCTGCCTGCATATCCTTCATTTTCAAAACAAAGCTGACATTTCGGATAAGATACGGATGCACTCTTCCGCGCAGCTGCAATTGCCTTTGGATCTTTTTCCGGTTTGGAAAGATTAATCGTAATATCCAGTTCACCGTATGGGCTTTCCACTTTCCACTTCTGATCTTTTCTGATACGATAACGACGAATATAATCTGTATCCTGGCTGAATTTGTAGAACCAGTCTGTTGCTTCCTCCGGATTTTCCTGATATTTCTGATAAAATGTCTCCTGGACCTGAGCCGGTCTTGGTACCAGCGTATTCATCAACTTTGTGTCAAATAAATCTCGATATGCCACACTGTCCGTGATCAGCTCACGTTTTACTGCTTCATCCAACAGATCCTTTAAGATCTCTTCCAACGGTCGCTCTTTTACTTCTCCCGGTTCTTCATACGTATCTTCTTTAAAACAATCCAGGAGCAGATTGATCGCATAGATTTTTTCACATTCCGGTAAAAGTCCTGTGCGCACTCCGTATTCTGTCAGTTCTTTGATATATGTACTCAGCATGTCAGTTCCTCCTCTTAAGCAAGCAGATGTGCTCCATCTCCGATATCTACGATATAAAATTCTGCTTCGATGCCTGTCTGCTTCTGATATTCTTCTCCTACTTGTTTCCGGAATGCATCTATACTGTCTTCTTTTACAATACTGACTGTGCATCCGCCAAAACCACCGCCTGTAATTCTGGATCCCAGAACCCCTGGTACATTCCATGCTGTCTGAGCTAAAATGTCTGTCTCTTTGCAGGATACTTCATAATCATCTCTTAATGATACATGAGAAGCATTCATCAGCTGACCAAATTCTTCAATATTGCCTTCTTTTAATGCTTTTACGGCACGAATTGTTCTCTGATTCTCATATACCGCATGTTTGGCACGTTTCCGGCATACATCACTGGTAATTGCTGTTTTCACTTTTTCAAACTGTTCTTCATCCAGATCTCCCAGAGTCTGAATATCACATACCGCCTGTAATTCTTTTAAAGCAGTCTCACATTCTTTTCTGCGGTCATTGTAAGCGGAACCTACCAGACTATGCTTTACTTTGCTGTTCGTAATCACGATTCTTGCATTTTCCAGCTGAATCGGTGCATACTCATACTTTAATGTATTGGTATCCAGGAATATCGCGCAATCTTTATTACCCATTGCACTGGCAAACTGATCCATGATACCACAGTTCATTCCATTATAATTATTTTCGCTGTACTGTCCTACCAGTGCAATTTCCTGCATGGTAAGATCCGTAAAGCCATAAAGTTCTTTCATCATCAGTCCCGTCAAAACCTCCAGTGATGCGGAAGAAGAAAGTCCGGAACCATTCGGAATATCTCCGTAAATCAGCATATCGAATCCGCTTTCAAAGGAATATCCTCTTTTCTCCAGTGCCCATACAACACCTTTTGGATAATTTGTCCAGTTTGCTTTTTCTGACGGCACCAGATCATCCAGACTTGTCTCAATGACGCCACTCTTTTTAAAATTCTCTGAATAAAAGAACATCTTTCTGTCATCTCTTCTTCGTGCAATTCCATACGTTCCGATGGTCAAAGCACATGGAAATACATGACCGCCATTATAATCGGTATGCTCTCCGATCAGATTTACACGTCCCGGTGCAAAGGCATATTTAATGTCTCCGCCTTCCCCAAATAACTGTTCAAAATGCTGTCTTAAATCCTTATCCATAAGATTCCTACCTCCCTTAAACTTACTATTATTTAAGCATAATCAGAAAGTTCTGTACATAAACAGAATAGGATAAAATATGGACAAAATTGTCAAATAGTCTGTTTCACTACATCAGTGGTGCAAACAGACGCAGCAAGCTTCCTGCCAGTTTCTGCCAAAATGGCATACGCCGATATACTTCTTTTGTTACTTTCTCACATTTTTCCAGTGTATTCCGGAAATCTTCCTCTATGACATTGATTTCTTTATTTTTATAC
>CAKRON010000032.1 GCA_934373455.1 uncultured Marvinbryantia sp. | reverse complement strand
CCGGATGTCGGTGCTGACAGCCAGACTGCTGAAGGAAAAACGCCTGGATGATTTGCAGAGGGCAACAGAAGATAAAGAATACTGTGAGCAGTTGCTAAAAGAATACGGCATAGAATAAACACAAACAAAATGTCGAATCTTGCGATGAATTTCCTGCCAGATTACTGTGGAACTATGGTATAATCAGGTCAGCAAGGCAAAAGCCTGGCGATAAAGCGCACATAGCGTAAAAATAAAATATGGAGGGAAGCAGGGTGGAGGAGCAGAGATATCTGATCTCAGACGCAGCCAGAATTGTAGAAGTGGAGTCACATGTTCTCAGATATTGGGAAGAGGAACTGGAACTTCCTATTGGCAGAACAGAGCTGGGACATCGATACTACACCCGGGAAAATATTGAGACATTTCAGAAGGTGAAAGATCTCAAGGAAAAAGGACTTCAGTTAAAAGCAATTAAGACAATTTTAAGAGGACTTGAAAAATTTCAGACAAAGCAGGAAACATCAACATCTGAAAAAGCAACGCCTGAAGAAGAACACCAGGATCGTAAGGAAGATACACAGGAACTTCAAGTAGTGCAGGAAAATACTGAGAAATTAAAGCATTTTGAGAATCTGGTAGAAGGAATTGTGGAGCGTGTGGTGAAGGAGAATAATGAAACTCTGGAGAAACATATCGAAGTGACCTTTTCCAGAGAAATGGATTATCTGGTGCATATGCAGGAGCAGCGAGAAGAAGAGCGGTATCGGAAGCTGGATGAATCCATACGCCAGCACCAGAACCGACAAATGGTTGCAGCGTCGAAAGAAAGCAGATGGCTGCAGCGCCTGCACAGAAGTAAAAAGAAAGATCCTAAATAGAAGAAAAAAGTGATAAAAAAAGAGTTCCGAATTCTCGGAACTCTTTGTCAATTCTATGCAAATCTGTATCAATCAGATTATTCAGCAGAGATAGCACCTGTTGGGCATTCTGCTTCGCATGTTCCACATTCCAGACATGCATCTGCATCGATTTCATATTTTCCATCACCTTCGTGGATAGCTTCAGCAGGACATGCTTCTGCACATGTTCCACAGCTTACACATTCATCAGAAATTACGTATGCCATAATAAAAATCCTCCTTAAATAATTTGATTAAATTTTCACAGGAACTGGACATTCCTGCGATTTTCTGCTTTAATTCTAATACAGAAAGGATATTTATACAAGAGTTTTGATTGTACTTTATTTTAGACGATAGGGTTGACTTGACTAACAAATATCATGCAAAACTACCTTGCAAAAATGGGAGAGAATAGGATGGAAAATAAGAGTATGCTGCAGGAAGCACAAGACTTTCTGCGCAGCAGAGAAAAGTGTAATTTGATGATGGTGACAGTGAATATTGTCGTGTTTGTTGTAATGGAGATTATGGGAAGTACGACAGATACGATGTTCATGCTGCATCATGGAGCCATGTATGTGCCTCTGATATTGGAATATGGAGAGTATTATCGTCTGTTTACCAGTATGTTCCTTCATTTTGGTGTACAACATCTGCTTTATAATATGTTGCTGCTGATTTTTGTGGGAGATATGCTGGAGAAGATAACAGGAAAGGCACGATATTTGATTATTTATCTGGTCGGAGGTGTTCTTGGCAATCTGCTGTCTCTGGCAGTCGCAGTTGGCACCGGTGATTATGCAGTATCTGCCGGAGCTTCCGGGGCAATATTTGCGGTATTGGGTGCACTGTTCTGTCTGGTTTTGCGAAACAGAGAGCGAATCAACCCAGAGTTTGCAAAACGCTTTGCAGTTATGGCAGTGTTGTCGCTGATTCAGGGATTTACCCAGGCAGGAACAGACAACATGGCTCATCTGGGAGGCTTTGTGGGAGGTATCGTGTTGTGCTTCATTCTTTGCCGAAAACATTTATTTATTATCAGAGATAACCGGCAGACAGATTAAAAATCTGGTGCCGGAAGATGGCTCACTATGGACGGAAATAGTTCCATGGTGGGCTTTTATAATGCGCTGTACGACGGCAAGACCAAGACCGGAGCCATTGGTTTTGTAGGATACAAAAGGTTCAAATATATGTTCCAGTTGTTCCGGAGAAATGCCGCAGCCATTATCCGTAACAGTCAGGAACAGCATAGATTTGTCTGCGTGGGCAGACAGTGTAATCTGACCGGAAAGGGATGGCGCAAAGGCAGTGATGGACCCGTCGAAGATTGCTTCTGCCGCATTTCGAATCAGATTGTCCAGAACTTGTTGAAGTTTGTCCGGATCTGCAAAAATGACAGGCAGATTGTCAGAGATCTCGGTTGTAAAAGGAATCATGGCATTGCCGGCAGGAAAGAGGCTGCGCAAAAAAGCGTTTGCATGAAGCGTATACGCATGCAGCCATGTATTCATATTCAGAGAAACAGAATGAATTCGTATACTGTTATTAAAACGAGAGAGATCCGTCAGCAGAATTTTGAGATGCTGCATCTCTTCTCCGACAGTATCCCAGTACTCGTAGCTTCCGACTTCCGGATGTGCATCCGCAATCAGCTGCAGATAGCTGTTAATTAAAGTGACCGGATTTCGTATTTCATGTGAAATTGTAGATAAGAGAACTTCATATTTTTCAGCTGTATTCATAACAGAGCCTCCTTAAAAAGCATGGTAAACAGACGGTATAAGATGATACATTACCGCCACAAAAACCTTATAAAATCAATGTTTTTGACGCATATTACAGTTGACATTTCAGAACAAAACACCGTAATATGTTATCAAAGAGAAAATAGCCTATATAAATATATACGCAGGAGGAAGAAAAAAATGACAGATCAGAACTGTATTTTTTGCAAAATTTTAGCCGGAGAGATTCCATCAGCAGTAGTATATGAGGATGAAGACTTCAAAGTGATTCTGGATGTGGGACCGGCAGCCAAAGGACATATGCTGATTCTTCCGAAGGAACATTATGCAGACATCATGGCGATGCCGGAAGAACTGACAGCAAAAGCATTTATTCTTGCAAAGAAGATGGCAGCAAAGATGGAGTCCGTACTTGGCTGTGACGGAATCAACGTGGTACAGAACAATCACGAAGCAGCCGGACAGACGGTGTTTCATTTCCACATTCATCTGATTCCGAGAATGAAACATGATAAGGTCGGTGTTACATGGAAACCGGGCAAACTGACAGATGCAGATAAAGAAGAACTGCTGAATAAATTCCATAAATAAAAAGATGTCGGGGTCAAAAGCCCCCGACTTTGATGCCTACGGATTGTTTCGTGCTATGCACTCCCACAATCCTACCCAATATTCGCATATCGTGGGACTATCATCCCACTTTTATGCTCATATCGGGGCGGGTCCCAAGGTCTTTCACCCACCTATGAGCAAGCTCATGTGGGTTTAGACCTTTTGACCCTGGCATCATAAAAAAGAAAAAGTATAAAATATCGCATTGATATGAGATCGCAGAGAAGACAAGGCGGTCTCATATTTAATGAGAGAGGAATATTTATGAATGACGAAGAATTCCATGAGGTATATCAGAAGAATCATAAACTGATTTACCATGCGGTATTAATTCGGACGAACAATCGTGATCTGGCAGAAGATATTTGCCAACAGACATTTTTAAAGTATTTTGAATACAGTGATACAGTAGAGAGGGACTGTGAGACAGGCTGGTTGTTGAAAGTAGCGAAAAATCTGGCGATTGATAATGACAGAAGAAATAAGCATCTGCTGCTGGATGAACAGCAAATGAATGATGAAAGTCTGGAACCATGCTATGAATTAGATATAGCGAAAGAAGTCAGCAGAAAAGATTTCCTGAGACAGATTATGTATCAGCTGGAAGAACGAAATAAGGACTGGTATGATGCAGTCATGGAAGTATGCGTTCTGAATCAGCCTGAGAAAGATGCGGCAAAGCGCATGGGGATTTCAATTGAGCTGCTGCGAACCAGAATTTACAGAGGAAGACAATTTTTGAAAAAGATATTCGGAGAAGATTATGAGAACCTGAAATAAAAAAGTGCCGGAAGATACCGGCACAAATGATTAGTGAGCAGAGGAAGCACAGGAATCTATGAGGTTTGTAATTGTCTCAATAGCATTGCTGAGCTTGCTTTTCTCCATAGTCTGAATATAGGTGTCACGATGATCGTAAAGCTGATGAATGGTCTCAAGAAGGCGCTCCGGTGTCAGATTGTCTTCTGTCAGTACTTCACAGAATCCCTGGCTGCGAAATGACTCCGCATTTAAGATCTGATCACCGCGGCTGGCATTAGATCCAAGAGGAATTAAAAGCGCAGGTTTGCGAAGCTCCAGAAGTTCACAGATGGCATTGGCACCGGCTCTGGAAACTACAATATCTGCCAGGGCAAACAGATCGGCCAGTTCTTTTTTGATATATTCGAACTGTACATAGCCTTTGGTTCCGTTCAGGGACGGATCCAGTTTGTCCTTGCCGCATAAGTGAATAACCTGAAAATCAGGAAGCAGCCGAGGCAGGATGCCGCGGATGGCAGCATTGACATTGGCAGAACCAAGACTTCCGCCAATGATCAGAAGGACTGGTTTATCCGGAGTAAAACCGCAGAAAGAAAGCGCAGCCTTGCGATCACCTGTCCGCAGTTCCTGACGGATCGGTGAACCGGTCAGAACTGCTTTATCAGCAGGAAGGAGCTTTACCGTTTCCGGGAAATTGCAGCAGATCTTGGTGGCAAATGGGGCGGTCAGCTTGTTAGCAAGACCGGGAGTCATGTCAGATTCGTGGCAAATCACCGGAATATGAGCGCGGTGGGCAGCCATAACAACAGGAACAGCTACAAATCCACCTTTGGAAAAGACAATATCAGGTTTCAGTTTTTTCATTAATTTACGTGCTTCACTGTATCCCTTAAGAACTTTGAATGGATCACTGAAGTTCTTAAGATCAAAATAGCGTCTGAGTTTACCGGAAGAAATGCCATAATAGGGGATCTGCATTTCTTCAATTAATTTTTTTTCGATCCCCTCATAAGAACCTATGTAGTGAATGTCATAACCGAGCTCTTTCAGTCGAGGGAGCAGGGCAATATTTGGTGTAACATGGCCGGCAGTACCACCGCCGGTTAAGATAATTCGTTTCATGACGAACCTCCATATCGAAGATATTATGCAAAAAAGAAAGTGCTCTTTCTCATTGCGCATATCTTTATCTTATACTACTGAGGGTAAAAGTCAAGAAGGGACTTAGATATATGAAAGACAGAATAGAGACGAGCGGACAGCAGAATGAGAACCTGTCAGATGAGGAATTTTATGAAAAATATCTGGCTGGGAAGAAATGGCCGGAAGAATGTCAGACAGAAGAAGATCATTTGCTGGACGAATGGTTTCAGGAAGAATTGGAAGAAGAGGTAAAGCAGGAGATGGAACTGCAGAAGCAGCATCCGGAACTGGAAAAGGAAGAACCATCCCCCGATCTCTTTGACCGGATTCTGGCTGAAGCGAAGAAAATCGAGAAAGAAAAGACGGCAGAATATCGTCCGGAAGATTATCTTACGGAGGAAGACCGAAAGGCATTGGAAATCGGAAGAAAGCGCCTGAGTCAGGGAAAGCGTCATAAATGGATCATGCGCCTTGCTGTGAATGCCGCCATACTGGTTTGCGTATTTATGATCGGAGTCAGTACCGAAGCAAACAGAATCAAGATCGTGAATGTAATCAATACACTGGTAGGGAAGGAGGCACTGGTAAGGGTAAATAATGAAACAGATCGTAAGAGTTATAAAAAAGAAGAATTAGATGCGGTAGAAGATATTGAAAATCGCCTTGGTATTAAACCAGTACGATTTCTGTATGAAGTAAAGGGGATGGAGTTTGCTGGATATGAAATAGATAAAAAAGCAAAATCAGCCACGTTATTTTATAGTTATCAAGGGACAGTACTGACGATAATTATGAGAATGGAGGATGATGGAATAGCAAAAGGTGATGTGCCAGATGGCGAAATTGGAGAATATTTTGATATTCAAAGTGATATTGGAGATATAGAGGCAGTGGAAATTAAAGGAGAGCTTGGCAGTAAATATATGTCTCAGTTTATTTACAATAATACATATTATTACGTTTGGGGAGAACTTCCAAAAGAAGAATACACAAACCTCATAAGTTCCATCTTTTTTTAGAAAAAATAAAAAATTTTAGAAAATCCTGTCATTTTTTGAGTTCTCATACGTATTTATCTATGTAATGTAAAACAAACAGGAAGGAGAAAAAGAAAATGACGGGAAAGAAGAAAGGAAAGCTGGCATCGTGGCTATTGGGAATGCTGTTATTGCTTAGTCTATGCAGTATCTCAGCAGCCGCAGCGGATGGAGGGAGCTATCCCTTTCAGCCTGGGATGACCATTGACGGATCCAAGCTGACACTAGGGGAAAATGCTTTTAGCGAAGGGTACGATATTACTCCCCATGGAGACTATCTGGCATCCGGTGGATGTTCCATTACAAGAAGATCAAACAAAATAGCAACAGTAGAAGGTTATACCGGTGCTTATCGTGTTTGCGATGAACTGTATCTTGGACTTTATATGGATCGGTTGGAGGATGACGGTACCTGGGCGACAGTGTGGTCAAAGGAACTGCGTGGGAATGATGCCAATTATTTATCCTACAGTATCAATGTCTTTGTAAAACCAGGATATTACTATCGTATGAGAGCCGGTCACATTGCCAGATTTGGCACCATCATGGAAAGCAATATCAGTATTACGGACGGCATTTACTTTGGCGAAGGCCACGACGAGTAAGTTTTACGTTCCGTGCGGGCACTCATTGACTGGGAGACAATGGATTGGCGCCGATCGGAACAAAGTATAGAGCAAATAAGAAAGAGAAAAAATCAGAGAAAAATAAAATAATATGCAAAAAATATTCTGCCCCATGTGAAATGACTGCCCATTACATTACCTCTCATTTCACAATGGCTGCAGAATAAGGAAGAGTACCATTGCATAGAGGGAGAAACGAATGAACGCAAAGTATTATCGATATTTGTTTCATAAAGTAACAGAGGGACTGTGCTATAGTGGAAGCATCAGCGATCAAACCGGAGAAAAGAGAGAGGATCTGTGTTTTTTATATCTGGCAGGCGGGGAGAACTGCAAAGAAAAAGGCGAATCCTATGCAGCACCGGAAAATGAATATGAGTTTCTGATTCTTGGAGATTTTGCACCGGCAGCGGTAGAGCGAGCAAGACGTGTGGCAGAAAGCGGTAAAACAAAAGAGATATTGATCCCGGATGGAGAAGAGAACGTGATACGGGAAGTGACTGCCATATTTTCACAGGCGGGCGTCGCAAAGGTACGTGTGGTAAAGGAGACCGAGTGGATCTATAAATGCAGGGAAGTATTTCAGATCGTTCCTGCAGATCATGGAGAACGCAAAAGTCTTATGCTGTATCATGCAGATGAGAAGGATGATACCGAAAAGGAAGAATGCCTGATCTGTGTAAAACCTTCCTTGGAAGATATGTGCTGTATGGCAAAGGCAGATGCAGATACGCTGGCCTGCGAGATGCGCTGTATGCTTTATAATGACTTTACACTGTGCAAGCGACACAACCAGAGAAGTCAGAATCAGTTTGTGGACGGGCACCTTCTGTTTGCTTCTGCAAAAGAAGCTGGAATGGGAACAGAAGGCGAGAAAACCATATTGGAACTGGTCAGATCACATGCAAAGAAATTACGCGTAATTGGATTTGCGGATAAGAATTTGTCACCATCTGAGGCGGAAGAAATCATGGAATCCGGGGCAAAGGGTTTTGCCAGATACATGGTGGGAACAGCCGATACGGCGGCTGAAACTGTAAAAACAATTTCAGCCGGTGATCCTTACAGACGTTTCTTTGAGGTGAGTGAACAGGCAGGACTCTGCATTTCCGGGTACTATGTTTTAAGAAGAGTATGAACTATTAAAAGTTTATAAACAGCAAAAAACAGCTACCGAATTCAGAAAGAATGGGGTATACTTATGTAAAGTATATCCCGTTTTTTTCATATATTTAGTAAAGAATATTTTTTTGGATATGTGAAAAGGATAACGAGGGAGGAGGGGTTTTATGAAGCTTACTTTTTTAGGCGCCACTCATGAAGTGACCGGAAGCTGTACGTACCTGGAGGCGTGTGGACAGAAGATACTGATTGACTGTGGAATGGAGCAGGGAGTAGACACCTTTGTCAATGAAGAACTGCCGATTGCTCCGGGAGACGTGGATATGGTACTGCTGACACATGCACATATCGATCATTCCGGTAAGCTTCCTCTGCTATATAAGAAGGGCTTTCGCGGACAGATCTTTGCGACGGAGGCCACGGAGAAGCTGTGTGATATTATGCTGCGTGACAGTGCCCATATCCAGATGTTCGAGGCAGAATGGCGCAACCGTAAGGGACGAAGAGCAGGTAAAGAAGAGTATGTACCGATGTATACCGTAGAAGATGCCCAGGGCGTGATGAAGTGCTTTGTGGGATGCCGGTACATGGAAGAACAGATCATAGCCGATGGTATTACGATCCGGTTTGTGGATGCAGGGCATTTGCTGGGTTCCTCCTCAATTGAAGTATGGATCGAGGAAGATGGTGTAAAGAAGAAAATTGTCTTTTCCGGAGATATCGGGAATGAACATCAGCCATTGATTCGAGATCCGCAATATCTGCAGGATGCAGACTATGTAGTGATGGAGTCCACTTACGGCAATCGCAGTCATGGACCAAGACCGGATTATATCAAAGATCTGACCGATGTGATTCAGAAGACTTTCGACCGGGGCGGCAATGTGGTGATTCCGGCATTTGCAGTGGGCAGAACTCAGGAGATGCTGTATTTTATCCGCAAGATTAAGGAAGATAAGCTGATCCAGGGGCATGACAATTTTGAAGTATATGTGGATAGCCCTCTGGCCATAGAAGCTACCAGGATTTTTATGGAACGGATGGAAGACTTTGACGAAGAAGCACTGGAACTGGTCAATAAAGGTGTGAATCCGATTGCATTTCCGGGATTGAAGACGGCGGTTACCGGAGATGAATCTAAGATGATTAACTTCAATAACAATCCGAAAGTGATTATTTCCGCCAGCGGTATGTGTGATGCGGGACGTATCAAGCATCATTTGAAGCACAATTTGTGGAGAAAAGAGTCTACGATTCTGTTTGTGGGATATCAGTCCAACGGTACACTGGGGCGTGCCATTGTGGAAGGCGCAAAGCATGTGAAGCTGTTTGGAGAAGATATTGAAGTACAGGCAGAGATTCGTGTAATGAACGGTATCAGTGGTCATGCAGATATGAACGGACTTTATCGGTGGATAGCAGCGTTTCATGAGAAGCCGGCAAAGGTGTTTGTGAATCATGGGGACGATGCAGCCTGCGTGGCATTTGCCAACCGCATTCGTACAGAATTGAAATTAGATGCGGATGCGCCATATAGCGGTACGGTATATGATCTGGCAGAGAATCGATATATTAAGGCTACGACCGGTATTCCGGTTCCGAAGAAGGAATATGCGGCAGGAAGCCGCAAGAATACGGTATATGACCGTCTGATGGCAGCAGGACAGAGACTGCTGGCTGTGATTCGCCGTAATGAAGGCGGAGCAAATAAAGATCTGGCGAAGTTTGCAGATCAGATCGAGGCATTATGTGATAAATGGGAGCGATAGGCAACATGAAGAAAAAGGTATTATTTATAGTGAATCCGAAGTCGGGGAAGGGAGCAATTCGAGGAAAATTACTGGATATTATAGACATTTTCGTAAAAGCAGAATTTGATCTGACGGTTTATGTCTCGCAGTTTGCCGGAGACGCCAGGGAAAAAGTGAAAGAAATGGAAGGCAAATATGAGCTGATTGTGTGCAGCGGAGGAGATGGGACATTGGATGAAGTATTCAGTGGGCTTATGGAATGTGAGCAGCGCTGTACAGTCGGTTATATTCCGTGTGGCAGTACCAACGACTTTGCTCATAGTCTGAAGATCCCGACCGGCATGCTCCGTGCGGCACAGCGTATTGCGGAAGGACAGGAATTCCCGTGTGATGTCGGAGCGTTTAATGATGATTATTTTGTCTATATTGCCGCATTTGGCTTGTTTACAGAGGTGTCCTATGAGACCAGCCAGGATGTGAAGAATGTGCTTGGACATCTGGCTTATATTTTGGAAGGCATTAAGAAGCTGACAGATATCAAATCCTATCCAATGCGCATCGAATCAGAGGAACTGACAGTAGAGGGAAACTTTTTATTTGGCATGGTGACGAACTCCACATCCGTGGGAGGATTTCGCAATATTACAGGAAAACATGTACATCTGGATGATGGGGTATTTGAAGTGACACTGATTAAGACCCCGCAGAACATTTTGGAATTGAATGAGATCATTCAGGCGGTCATTGCAGGAAAATCAGACAATAATAAGTATTTTTATCAGTTCCGAAGCAGCCACATTACGTTTATTTCAGAAGATCCAGTGGCATGGACACAGGATGGAGAATTTGGCGGATATCATGAGAAAGTGGAGATCCGAAATGAACGTCAGGCGCTGAGAATGTTAGTATAACAGATGAGAATGTCTTCTATCTGTTATAGTTATTGGCGGAATTAAATATTCAAAATACAAATTATAAACCATAAATTTTTCAATAAATAAATTATAAAAAAACTCTTGCAATTTAAAAAGAGGAGTAGTAAGGTATTCATATCTTGAAAAACAGATAAAGATTTTTAGAGAACGAGGGCGTTCCGCATAAGAAGCGGAGCGCCTTTTTTGTTTCACATACGTTCGATTTGAATTTGATGAGGAGGATATATAATTATGAGCAAGGCATTTAATGTGGCAGAGATTTTCGGCGAAGACGTCTTCAATGATAAAGTAATGCGAGAACGTCTTCCAAAGAAAGTATACAAAGAATTGAAAAAGACCATTGATGAAGGCACACCACTGGATCTTTCCGTAGCAGATGTAGTTGCGGAAGCTATGAAGAACTGGGCAGTAGAAAAAGGAGCTACACATTATACTCATATTTTTCAGCCGTTGACAGGTGTAACTGCTGAAAAGCATGACTCTTTTATCACAGCACCAAGAGAAGACGGAACCATTTTGATGGAACTGTCTGGAAAAGAATTGATTCAAGGTGAACCGGATGCCTCTTCTTTCCCATCAGGCGGACTTCGTGCAACATTCATGGCAAGAGGATATACAGCATGGGATTGTACATCACCGGCTTACGTAAGAAAGGATGCGGCAGGTGCAATTCTCTGTATCCCAACAGCCTTTTGTTCCTATACAGGAGAAGCACTGGATAAAAAGACACCACTTCTTCGTTCCATGCAGGCAATCAATGAACAGTCCTTAAGATTGCTTCGTTTATTTGGAAACACAACATCCAAGAAGGTGACACCTTCCGTTGGACCGGAACAGGAATATTTCCTGGTTGATAAGAAGAAATATTTACAGAGAAAAGATCTGATTTTTGCCGGACGTACTTTATTTGGTGCCATGCCTCCAAAAGGACAGGAAATGGATGACCATTATTTTGGAACGATTCGTCAGAGAATTGCCGCTTATATGAAAGATGTGAATGAGCAGCTGTGGAAACTGGGCGTGACAGCCAAGACACAGCATAATGAAGTGGCTCCTGCACAGCACGAACTGGCTCCGATTTATGCCGAGGCAAATGTGGCAGTAGACCAGAACCAGCTGGTTATGAAGATTCTGAAAAAAACAGCATGCGAACATGGTCTGCATTGTCTGCTTCATGAAAAGCCTTTTGATGGTGTGAATGGTTCCGGTAAACATAATAACTGGTCGATTACCACAGACGATGGAATTAATCTGCTGGATCCGGGAAAAACACCTCATGAGAACATTCAGTTCCTTCTGGTGCTGACCTGTATCTTAAAAGCAGTAGATGAACATGCAGATCTGCTTCGTGAAGCAGCTGCAGATGTGGGAAATGACCACAGACTGGGAGCAAATGAAGCACCTCCTGCTATTATTTCTATTTTCCTTGGAGATCAGCTGGATGATGTGGTTGCACAGTTAATTAATACAGGAAGCGCTACTCATAGTATTAGCGGTGATAAACTGGATACCGGTGTTAAGACCCTTCCGGTATTTTCAAAAGATGCAACTGACCGTAACAGAACATCACCGTTCGCATTTACAGGAAATAAATTTGAGTTCCGTATGGTTGGTTCCAAGGATTCTATCGCATCACCGAATATTGTACTGAATACGATTGTTGCGGAAGCATTCTGCGAAGCCTGCGATGAACTGGAAAAAGCAGAAGATTTTGAACAGTGTGCACATGATTTGATTAAGAAATATGCGACAGAGCATCAGAGAATTGTCTTTAACGGAGATGGATACTCAGATGAATGGGTAGAAGAAGCTGCAAGACGTGGTCTGCCAAACCTGAAATCTATGGTAGATGCGATTCCGGCTCTGGTAACAGAAAAATCTGTTTCAATGTTTGAAAAATTCCATGTATACAGCAAGGTAGAACTGGAAGCTCGTGTAGAGATTCAGTATGAAGCGTATGCAAAAGCAATTAATATAGAAGCAAAGACCATGATTGATGTTGCCAGCAAGCAGATTATCCCTGCAGTAATTGGCTACACAAAGAGTCTGGCCGATACCATTAATGCTGTAACCGCAGCAGGTGCAAAAGCGAATGTGCAGGTTGGTCTGTTAAATGAAACATCAGATCTTCTGGAGGAAACCAAGGCAGCACTTGGCAAGCTGACAGACCTGACAGCAGAGGCAGCAGGCATTGAAGAAATAGAAAAACAGGCAAGATTTTTCCATGACAGCATTGTACCGGCAATGGCAGCACTTCGTGCCCCGGTAGATAAGCTGGAAATGATTGTCGATAAAGAGGCATGGCCAATGCCATCCTATGGTGATCTGCTCTTTGAAGTGTAGTGAGAGCAATCCTATATTGTATCAGGTTACTTCATTGTAACACAATGTTCATATATCCTTAAATCAGAAAAAGCACCCCGTCCAAGGTGCTTTTTCGCTGTGGGAAAATAAGACTTTATATATAAATCGGATGATGATAAAATAAATAAATCAACGGAAAGGGGATTTGGGATATGGCATTATTTCATAATGAAGAATTATTTGAAAAAATAGAGGTTCAAATAGCAGATGCAAATGAGAAAATGAAGGAATTATTGATTTGTGAGCCTTTTACAGAAGATTTTTCAAGAAGATTCTGCTGGAGTAGTAATGCCATTGAAGGAAATACGTTATCTTTAGATGAAACTGTTGATTTTCTGGATTATGATGAAGTAAGAAGCGGGCACTCTTATTCAGAGTATCAGGATACAAAAGCGTTGTATCGTGCCATTTGTGCCATGTTGCTTCCTTTAAAAAAAAGAATAATAGATGAGGAATGGATCCAAAAGTCGAATGCAATTCTTATGATGAGTGAGGAAGGATACCGTCAAAAAGATGTATATATAGGAACTACTTTGGAAGCGGTATACTATCCGCCTTCATATGAAAAAGTACCAGAGCGAATGACTGAGTTTATGAAATGTTTAAGCGTAATGGGAAAAGATATGGCAGACAGTCTGAATAACGTTGCAAAGAATCATATGGATTTTGAACGAATTCATCCATTTCCGGATGGAAACGGAAGGACAGGACGTATGATTTTGAATCAGCAATTGATAAATGAAGGATTGCTGCCGATTATTATAGAAGCAAAAGGAGACTACCGCCAGGCATTTCGGCGTTACGATCGAAGTGGAGATATCTCTCAGATGGTTCATATTATAGCGAAAGGTGAGCTTGCATCTATAGAAAGAGTCAGACAGTTATATGAAAAGTTATACGAAAGAAAAAATAATAGAAAATAGGATAGTCTGGAGAATCCCGGCAGAAAGAGATCGGGTTTCTCCAGATTTTTATGTCTGTGGAAACAAATGCTGGAATCCATAGAGGGTAATTTCAGCAGCTGTTTTCGTCAGCTCTTCCAGATTCATTTTTGAGTCACTGCTGAACCATCTGGTATACATGGATAATATTCCGGAGGCGGCGTACTCTGCATAAAGAATGTAACGTTCGTTATCAGCATCCTCCGGGATATTATATTTCCGGAAAAGAACGTCTATCAGTGCGTTTTTTGCCCGGAGGATTATGTGAGAAAGCAGGTCAGAGTGATTCAGCATTCGATAGAGGTCGATATCTTCCAGGATAGCCTGATTCAGATTTTCAAAAAAGGAATAAGAATCGAACGTCTCTTTTTCGAACAGCTCTTTTTCAAAAACGAGAATCAGTTTTTGAACCAGTTCATCTTCCAGTTCAGCCAAAATATCTTCTATATTAGAATAATACATATAGAAAGTCTTTCGATTAATATCAGCCAGGTCCGATAATTCCTTTACTGTAATGTGTGTCAGAGACTTATTGGATAAAAGTGAAAGAAAAGCCTGACGAATATTCTTTTTTGTTCGTAAAACACGGCGGTCAATTGTTATATTCTGAGAAGTCATGTGCAGTCTCCTGTAAATTAAGTAACAGTATTATATGATATGTTTCAAAAGTAACAGATGCAGACAGATTGACCATTGTATCTGCTGTATGCGCTTATTATAATCCACATATATTACAAAAGCAACATATGTTACAAAACGTTGCGGAATAAAGGAGAATTTTATGGAAACGAATTATGTGATATATACGGATGCCTCTGCGGATATTGATCCGGAGTTTATGAAAAACGAAGACATTCGCTTTGTGCCGATGAGATATATGGTGGGGGAGGAAGAAAGACTCTGTGAAAGTCTGGAGGAAGAGGCTTTTCTAAAAAAATTTTACAATGCTCAGAGACAGGGAAAAGTGACACAGACCAGTCAGATCACACCACATACGTATGTGGAGACTTTTGAACCATTGTTAAAAGAAGGGAAATCTGTCTTATATCTGTCGTTATCCAGTGGATTGACCAAGACCTTTGATTCGGTGTGTATGGCAGCAAATGAATTGGCAGAAACTTATACAGAAGCGAAAGTGCTTCCGGTAGATTCTTTGTGTGCAACCGGAGGAATGGGACTGCTGCTTGAGTGTGCTGTTCAAAATCAGAAAAGCGGCATGAGCATCGAAGAGAATGCACAGTGGTTAAATGCCAATAAAGGCAATATGACGTTGTGGTTTATGGTAGATGATCTGATGTATCTGAAACGTGGTGGAAGAATTCCGGCAACGACGGCAATTATTGGATCTGCCTTAAATATTAAACCGATACTGGAGGTGGATAAAGAAGGCAAATTGATTACCATTGAGAAAAAACGCGGAGTGAAGATGGGGTTGAAAGCTTTGGAGAACAAGTATAAAACTCAGAGAAATGATGCTTATGGAAATCGAGTCTACATTGTCCACGGAGATTGTGCAGAATATGCGGATGATGTGGAAAAGATGATAAAAAAAGAAAATCCAAATGCAGATGTAACGAAGATGACGTTGTGTCCTGTCATAGGTTCTCACACTGGTCCGGGAATGGTGGCAGTGATTTTCTTTGGGGAAAAGTGAGGTGCCGAATGGAAAATATGGCAGTTGTCATAACCAGAATTATGTAACTCGACAAATTATACAAAAAAATGACACAATTAACAAAAATACGACTTATACACATAACATTATAAACCATGATATCCACATAAAATATTCTCGAAAATCCACTAAATGTGCAGTTATACACCAAGTTATCCACATTATCCACATTTTTGTGAATAACAAAAGTGGTTTACATAGATATTTTTCAGAACGAATGTTTTGGATGTGTTTCACAAAAAATGCCCTTTTTGGGAGGAAAAAAAGAAAGGCATGTATACAAAAACTGACAGCTGTGTCATGAAAATAATTGACGACAAAACTGCTTGACTTTTTGCGTCAGCTCAGATACCATTTACCGTAGAAAAAAGGAAAAAGCCGATTAAATGGCAGTTTTGGAGAATATAGATGAGATTAAGAAATATACCAAGAGCGAATGATGTAATAGCAGCAAGTCCACTGGTGATTCAGGAGCCTAAGATGCAGCGTGGACAGTGGAAGAATGTATTTGGAAATGATCATCCAATCCACATTGAAGTAGGGATGGGAAAAGGAAGATTTATCACAGAACTGGCGAGAAAGCATCCGGAGATCAATTATATTGGAATAGAGCGCTATACCAGCGTACTGCTCCGAGCTGTGGAGAAGCTGCAGGGAAAAGAACCAATTTTGGATGACACAGAGAAACAGAAGACAGAATTTGCGGATATACCGGATAATCTGTATTTTATCTGCATGGATGCGACTGAATTGCCGGAGGTGTTTGCGCCGGAAGAAGTGGCAAAGATATACCTGAATTTTTCAGATCCATGGCCGAAAGACCGTCACGCCAGACGTCGGCTTCCATCCAGACAGTTTTTGGCACGTTATGATCAGATCCTGACTAAAGATGGAACGCTTGAATTTAAGACAGACAATCGAGGATTATTTGATTTTGCATTGGAAGAAATTGAACCGGCAGGCTGGAGACTGCTGATGCATACATTTGATCTGCATACAGATGCGGAACTGATGAAGGATAATATTATGACAGAGTATGAAGAGAAGTTTGCATCTAAGGGAAATCCAATCTGTAAGATGGTAATTGACAGATAAGTTGGACACAGAGGAAACCTATGTGTGGATTATTTCATATAATAATAGGAAGAAAACTGGAAAGCTGTGTTTATGAGAAAAAGAGGATGGAAAAATCAGATCGCAATTTTTCTGTATGACCGTCATATTGGCGGCAGCAAAATCTATCAGATGAAAAAATCTTTTCAGGAAGTGGCTGATATTTTACAAGGTGAGACAAAAGAGAACGTATTAAAAAAGAAATAGAATCTCGCATGCGAGATTCTATATTTTTTTACGATCGATATTCTTTTTAAGCAAGATACGGTCAATTAAAAGAGTGGCCAGGTAAACCAATATAGCACCGATTGGAACACTGAGGAACATTCCCAGAACACCGGCGATCTTACCGCCAAGGGTGATGGAAACGATGATCCACAGTGGCTTCATACCCACGGAACTACCCATCAGTTTTGGACCAAGATACAGACCGTCAAACTGCTGCAGAATCAGAATCAGTACCAGAAATCCCAGTGATTTCCATGGATTTACAATCAACAGGATCAGGAATCCGGGAATGGCGCCGATGAATGGACCAAAGTATGGGATCATGTTGGTGATACCTACTACCATACTGATCAGCACTGCGTAATCCAAGCCAAAAATGGTCATGAAAATGAAGCAAAGACATCCGATGATGAGGGAGTCCAGCGCTTTACTGACCATAAAGTTCGTAAAAATATTATTACATTCTCTTAAGATCTGAATGGAACCGGAAATATATTCTTCCGGGACAAAGCTGTATAAAATAATCTTAATCAACTTTTTCAGATTCTTTTTATCGCCAAGAATATAAATAGATACGATTATGGCAACAATGGCATTTAACAGCCATTGTACGATAGATACAGAAGCACTGTAAATAGCCGGAACAATATCCGTTGAAAAATTACGGATCGTGGTAATCAGGCTCGGAAGCATGTCATTGACAGTCTTTTGAATATCTGACATATCCGTGTTCGGAAAATGCTGCTGCAGATTATTGAAGAAATCCGTAGTCAGACGATACATCTTTGGCAGGGAATTTACCAGTTCTGAGATACTGGAAAAGACCTGTGGTACGATAAATATAATACAGATCAGGATCAATCCCAGTACCAGCATGTAAGCCAGTACAGAAGCAAGTATAATACGAACCTTTTTCTTTTTAACTTTTAGAAATTGCTCCATGATCTGGGAAATCCAATTGATAATCGGATTCATAATCATGGCAATCAGGATACCCATCAGGAATGGCATAAGCACATTCAATACACGCTTAATTCCGTTTGTGACTGCAAAAGGAGTCATAACAACACGGACAATCAGTGCTCCCAGAAGAATGACTGTTACTGCGTAGATGCAGATAGTGAAATAACGGTTATTCGGAAGGAACCTCTGCCGCTTGTCTGACTTGGATGGGTCATCGTGTAAAATATTCCGATTTTGACTCATGTTTATACCTCACAAAAAACTTTACAACCAGTATAACCGCTTTTCGAAAGACATACAAGCACCGAATTTCTTAAATATCAGATGTGTGAAAATGCCTTATGAATACTTGTGAGCGATTTTTGAAAAAAATCTGAAAAATTTTTAAAAAAAAGAAAAAAAACACTTGCAAAATGTAAAGAGATGACATATAATATCATTTGTTCGGAGCGAACAAATTAAATAAGCGCGATTAGCTCAGTTGGTAGAGCACCTGACTCTTAATCAGGGTGTCCAGGGTTCGAACCCCTGATCGCGCATCAAAGGTCTTGGTTATTGGACGTAGAGCCAGTGGCTAGGGCTTTTTTATTTTGCGTGAATGGGGTTCGAAGCTCTACGGGTTCACTCTTGCCTTTCGGTCTATGCTACGCTCCAGACGGTTCAGACCAAGATCCCATGGATCTTGTGAACCAGTCGGTGCTTTTGCCTGCGGCAGAGTCGTCCATCGGACGACCGCACCACAGATTGCGAACATAAGGCACTGCTTTTGTAGATTTAGGAACTACGGGACGTTTTTTTGCGTTAAATGAAAACTCCAGCGTATATGCGCGTAACGAAGCAATAATATTTCAAGTTGAATAAAAGAAAATGTTTTGGATTATGTATTATGGGAAGGAAATAATAAAAATAGTTGTTGATGTTTAAAAATGTTTGAAATTTGATTTGAATTGAATTATGATGGAAATATACGGAAAATAATAAACATGACACTAATAAAGAGGGGGATTATGTTACAAAGTCAGAGATTTGTAAAAATTGAGGAATTAGTAAATGAGAAAGGGATAGTAAACACGAAAGAGATGGCGGTTCTCTTAGGTGTTACAGAAAAAACTATTCGGCTAGATTATGAGGAGTTAGAAAAAAGAGGTCGTTTGGTAAGAGTTCATGGAGGCGCCAAAAGTATAAAGAAAAAAATTATTACAACTCGAGACGAAAAACAAATGAGGGAGCGTACAGAGCATCTTGCAGAAAAAGAGGCTATCTGCAGGCGAGCCGCAGAAATGGTGACAGATGGGGCCTGTGTTTTTCTAGATGGAGGATCAAGTATTGCACCATTAATTAAGTATTTAAGAAATAAGAAAATTAAGATTGTGACAAATAGTCAGTTGGTAGTGAACGCATTTGATTCAGAAAAAGTAGAATTGTTTGTAGTGGGAGGAAGTTATATTCCTAAATACAATATGACAGCCGGACCGTTGGCGCTTGCAGAAATCAGCAGATTCAATTTTGACTTTGCATTTATCAGTTGTCTGGGAGTAGATATAGACAGAAAGATGATATATACAGCGGAAGTAGAAACTATGGCAGTAAAGGAAGCAGCGATGAAGTTGGCTGTAAAGAGTATTTTACTTATCGATTCAACAAAATTATATATAAAAGGTTTTTGCAGTTTGATATCTTTGACATCTTTCGATACTGTACTCTGCAATAGAACAGACTATATTAATATGGATGACCTTCCAGGCAATTTTATTCTGGTTGGGGAGGAAACCGTTTAATATGTGTTTGTTGTAAACTTAAAAAAGAAAATATCTGATATAAAAGAAGGAAAGATTCAGCAATAGTGGGCTTATATGCTGAATCTTTTTCTTTATAAAATTGTTTATAATTGTGTAATAAAATTGAATTAGTAATTGTGAACAAATAAACAAACAAATACACACAAAAACATACAAAAAAGAAAAAATATGTTTACAAATGTTTAAATATGTGCTTTAATGTACTTAAAGGAGGAAAGATAACGAACAATCTCAAACAAATTCATTTCCGTTATCTACGAGACGATGAAAAAATTAACTAAAAAAGCAGAAGACATGACGTTAAAGGAATTAGCCGCATACATTGATTATTCTGTTTTAAAACCAGAGTTTACTCCAGAACAGATTATTGAATTAACAAAAGATGGGGTGAAACTTGGATGTGCAACAATTTGTATTAATCCTGGATACATGGATCTGTGTGAACCGTATGTAAAGGGTTCAGAAACAAAGCTCTGCCCGGTTACAGATTTTCCGTTTGGAACCAGTTCTACAGCTTCCAAAGTGCAGCAGATCGAAATGGTTGCAAAGTATGATACGGTTGGTGAAGTAGATGTGGTTGCAAATTTCGGAAAAATTCGTGCAGGTTTGTATGATGAAGTAACGGCTGATATTAAAGCCTGTGCAGATGCAGCACACAAATATGGAAGAGAATTAAAAGTTATTTTTGAAACAGATGCATTAAATGAAGAACAGATCCGCAAAGCCTGCCACTGTGCGATGGAGGCAGGAGCTGATTTCGTAAAAACAAGTACAGGATTCCTGACAGGTTTCGACTGTGTGGGCGCTACTCCTGAGACAATTGCCATTATGCAGGAAGAAGTAGGAGATACATGTAAAATTAAAGGAAGCGGATGCATCCGTACAAGAGAACATTTCCTGAAGCTGATTGATATGGGAATTGACAGAATGGGCGTTGGATATCGTTCCGTACCGGTTGTACTTGGGCTTAATAAATAAAATAGAAAAAGGGGGATTTTACAAATGAAAAAGAAAATGGTTACAGCATTGTTTATGGGAACAGTTTTAACCGCAGGAATGGCTGTGAGCGGGTATGCTGAAGATGAACCGATTAAAGTTGGTGTTTCTTTTGGTACACTTCAGGAAGAAAGATGGGATGCGGAAAGAGAAAGAATGCAGGAACTGGCGGACGAAGATGACAGCTTTGAATTGATTTATACAGATGCAGATACCGATGCAAATCTGCAGAATGACCAGATTGAAAATATGTTATCTCAGGGGATTGATGTACTGGTAATCGGTGCACAGGATTCAGAAGCAGCTGCAACGGGTGTAGAAGCTGCAAAAGAAATGGGAATACCGGTAGTATCTTATTGCAGGGTAATCAATTCTGATAAAATAGATGTGGTAGTCAGTTATGATTATGTAACTATCGGCGAAAAGAATATGGAAATGGCACTGGAGGCTGTGCCAAAAGGAAATTACGTACTTGTAAATGGTCATGATGCAGATAGCGTTCCTCATGATGAAAACACGGGATATCATAATGTAATTGATCCTAAGGTGGAAGCAGGGGATGTCACAATTGTATATGATCAGTATACAGAAAACTGGTCAGCAGATGAAGCAATGTCAGCTGTAGAAAATGTATTAACACAGTATGACAATGATATTCAGGCTATTATCTGCAACAATGACGGTATGGCAGGTGGTGTTATCCAGGCGCTGACAGCTCAGGGACTGGACGGTCAGGTTTATGTGGCTGGTATGGATGCAGAGTTATCTGCATGCCAGAGAATTGCAGAAGGAACACAATCGGCAACGGTTATTACAGGATATGATGATCTTGCAGAAGCGGTAATAAAGGCGGCCTTGGAACTGGCAAGAGGCGAAGAACTGGAAGATGTAAATTCGACAACTACGATTAACGGAGTAGATATTCCGACTGTTGCGTGTGATCCTGTTGTTGTTACAAAAGATAATTTAGTAGAAACAGTAATTGATAGTGGATTCCGGTCTGTAGAAGATGTTTATGCAAATGTTCCGGAAGATCAGTGGCCAAAGTAAGAGCTTGTAGATAAAACAGAAATACGGGGGCTTTACATTTTATGTATGGCCCCTATCAGGAGGAAAAATACAATGGGTGAATATGTTCTACAGATGAACAATATTGAGAAAAGTTTTTCTTCTCATAAAGTATTAAAGGGGATTACCTTTCAGGTAAAGAAAGGCGAGGTACATGCTCTTTGTGGTGAAAACGGAGCGGGAAAATCTACGATGATGAAAGTCTTAAGCGGATTTTACCCGTATGGAGAGTACGATGGCGATATTATTATTGACGGTCAGATAAAGAAATTTTCGAATACAAGAGAGTCGTCTGCGGCAGGTATTGAGATTATTTATCAGGAATTAGAAGTCGCTAATAATATGACAGTTGCTGAAAATATTTTTATGGGAAAAGAGCCTGTAAAGCATGGCGTAATAGACAGGCAGCAGATGATACATAAAACCAGAGAGATTCTGCAGAAACTGAAAGTAGACATTAATCCCAATACTAAGGTAGAGCAACTTGGGGTAGGAATGAAGCAGATGATTGTCATTGCCAAAGCATTGTTAGAAAATCCCAAAGTATTAATTCTGGATGAACCGTCAGCAGCTTTGACAGAAGCAGAAACAGAAAATCTGCTGGCAATTTTAAAGGATCTGCGTGCATCAGGTGTAGCCTGTGTGTATATCTCTCATCGTCTGGAAGAGGTAATGCAGATTTCAGACAGAATTACAGTTATAAGAGATGGTGAATCGATTATTACAGATGAACGTAAGAATATGGATAAAGAAAAACTGATTCAGTATATGGTTGGAAGAAA
>CAKRON010000031.1 GCA_934373455.1 uncultured Marvinbryantia sp. | reverse complement strand
AATTGGCAGTCTGCTGCAATTTTATATGAACTGGTGAAGGAGAGAAAATAACGATGAATGCAGGGCAGAAAAGGAATCAGGATTATCAGGAATATGTCAAAAAAGTGACACCAAAGCACAGTGTGATAAAAAATTGTGTGAAAGCGTTTGTGACAGGAGGTACCATCTGTACCATCGGTCAGATTCTGTTGAATATCGGACAGGCACTGGGGATGGATGCGGATACGTCAGCAGGATGGTGTTCGATGCTGCTGGTGCTGATTAGTATCATTATGACAGCGGCAGGCTGGTATCAGCCCCTCGCAAAATTCGGAGGTGCCGGGACACTGGTTCCGATTACGGGATTTGCAAATTCAGTCGCAGCACCGGCTATAGAATTTCAAAAAGAAGGTCAGGTATTTGGCATTGGCTGTAAAATCTTTAATATTGCAGGACCGGTTATTCTGTACGGTATTTTTACCAGTTGGGTATTGGGTGTTATTTACTGGTTGATTTGACAAAAAAGATATAAGAAAAACAGGAAAATATATAATTATTGTAAAATGCTGTTCCACTTCTGTCATAAACATGATATAATTATCAACAGAAATCTGAGGAGTGAGGACGATGCTTTTATTATTTTTTCTTGTATGGATAATTTTCAATGGGGCGATTACAACGGAGATTCTGATCTTTGGCGTTGTAGTTGCTTTTTTGATGTTCGGATTTGTCTGTAAATTTATGGATTACAGTCTGAGAAAGGAAGTGCTTCTGATAAAGAGAAGCGGGTATTTTGTTCTGTATCTGATCAATCTGCTGATCGAAATTATAAAGGCGAATGTATCCGTATGCCATTTTGTATTATATGGGACAGAGCAGATTGAGCCGGTGATGGTGTCATTTCATACGACATTGGAATCCAGGCTGGCCAGAGTGATCCTGGCAAATTCGATCACGCTTACACCGGGAACGATTACAGTATCTCTCCATGGAGATGAAGTGATTGTACATTGCCTGGATCGTTCACTGGCAGAGGGAATGGAGGATTCTTCTTTTGTAAAAATGCTGGAACATATGGAAAGGATAGGTGAGACAGATGGAAATCATGAGTAAATGCCCGTGGCTTTTTTCCGTAATCTTAATTTATCTGGCTGCGTTGCTGTTTTTATGTCTTTTGCGTGCCGTAAAAGGACCTGCAATAGCAGACAGACTGATGGCTGTAAATATGATGGGTACCATGGTTATGGTAATTATTTCGATATTGGCATTATATTTGGAAGAGGGGTATCTGGTTGATATTTGTCTGATCTATGCGATGATTAGTTTCCTGGCAGTTGTGGTACTGACAAAGGTCTATACAGGAGTGTATCTGGAAAAGAAAGATCAGGAAAAGAGAAAACAGGAAGAACTTACAGGAAAGGAAGATGAGACACATGGTCATGCTTAGTTGGCTGCGCCTGGCGCTGGGAATTATTTTTTTACTGATCGGAATGTTTTTGTTTGGCATACAGATTCTTGCATTATTTAAATTTCATTATGTGTTGAACAGAATGCAGGCTGCAGCAATGGGGGATACCCTTGGTATCGGAAGTTCACTGCTGGGGCTGATGTTTTTATCCGGGTGGAACCTGACTACGGCTAAACTGGCACTGGTAATTATATTTTTGTGGTGTTCTTCACCGGTATCGTCTCATTTGATTGCCAGACTGGAGGCGGTTACCAATCCGAAGCTGGATCAGGAATGTGATGTTCCGGAAGAGATCCGAAAGAGCATTGAGGAACAGAATCAGCAGAGGGGTGAAGAAGAATGAAGATTTTTGAATATATGTTACTTGCATTTCTGGTTTTGTGTGCAGTATCTGTCAGCTTTTCGAAAAACCTGTTGAATTCCATTCTGATTTTTATGAGTTACAGTTTGATTATGTCCATTATGTGGATTCTGTTGCAGTCACCGGATCTGGCGATTACAGAAGCAGCAGTTGGTGCCGGTGTAACGACCATATTATTTTTTGCGACATTGAAGAAGATTCATGCGATGGAAGAAGAAAAAAAGCAGGATGACACGGATCAGGGAGGAAAGCAGGATGAATGAACATAAAACAGAATCATTGCTCAGAAATATGTGGCATGCTCTTTGCAGTGGATCCGAAAAGTCCGATGCGAGAAAGGAACTTCATCTGGAAAGAGAAAGAACGCCGGATGAAAAAATACTTTTGGAGCACCGCATAGATCATGAAAAGATGTTGGAGAAGACCTATGATCTGGAACACAACAGAATGTATGTTTTTTTCCATCGTTTTTATAAAATTGCCGGAGTGCTTTGCTGTATGGCACTGATTACGATTTTGATGGTGCAGGTATCTTATCTGCCGCCTGTCGGAAGCAGTGAGAATCCAAGCAGCAACGAAGTGGCAGCAAAATACATTGAAGATGGGCTGCAGGATACCGGTGCGGTCAACATTGTAACCGGTATGATCCTGGATTATCGTGCATTTGATACGTTTGGAGAGTCAAATGTCTTGTTTATTGCTACCTGTACCGTGCTGATTCTCTTGAGAAATGATAAGAAAAAAGGAAAAGACAGTGCAGAGGCAGAAGAAAAAAGGGACAGCTATTACGAACCGAAAAATGATGCAATTCTTCAGACGATAACCAGAGTTCTGGTTCCTATTATTTTTATTTTTGGAATCTATGTGATTCTGAACGGTCATCTGTCTCCGGGAGGCGGGTTCTCAGGAGGCGCGATTATCGGAGCCGGGCTGATTTTGTATCTGAATGCATTTGGATTTCAGAAAATTGAACGGTTTTTTACCGAGAAGACATACAAGTGGGTTAGTTTTGGTTCACTGACATTTTATTGTCTTGCGAAAAGCTATTCATTCTACACAGGAGCACATCATTTAGAAAGTGGAATTCCGCTGGGAAAAGCAGGTGCGATTATCAGCAGCGGATTAATTCTTCCTTTGAATATATGTGTGGGGATGGTAGTGGCATGTACCATGTATGCTTTTTTTGCATTATTCCGGAAAGGAGGATTCTGACAGAATGTTGTGGTTTGGAGCAAATTTTATTTCGAATATAGGAGAAGAAGTAGCAATGCTTCTTTTTGGAATTGGTTTCGCCAATCTGCTCTTTCAGAAAAATCTGATTAAAAAGATTATCGGGTTGAACATCATGGATTCTTCTATTTACTTGTTTCTGGCAGAAAAAGGCTATATATCCGGAAGACTGGCACCGATTGTGGTGAATGGGATACAGGACGTGGATACATATATCAATCCGATACCAAGTGGTCTGGTGCTAACGGGGATCGTAGTGTCGGTATCGGTAACGGCACTGATGCTGTCATTGACAGTAAGATTATATCGCAGATATCATACATTGGATCTGGACGAGATTTCTGCGAGACTGAAGAAGGAGGGACTTTAATGGCTTTTGTACAGAACGTACCTTTCTTCTCGATTATTCTGTCAATGTTTTCCGGTATTATAAGTTCGGTACTTCCGGAAAAACAGGCAAAATGGCTGAACACAGCGGTGATTACTCTGGTAGGCGTTATGTCAGCCTGGCTGCTTTCTTATCTGCTGAAAGTCGGCGGAAGTTATACTTTCATGATGGGACATTTTCCGGCGCCGTGGGGCAATGAGATTCGTGCAGGAGCACTGGAAGCATTGATGGCACTGGGATTTTCAATCATTATGCTGCTGTCTCTGTTAGGTGGAAGAAAGAAATTAAAAGATGAAGTAGAGATAACCAAGCATAATATTTACTATATTCTGACAGATTTACTGCTGAGTTCTCTTCTGGCACTGATTTATACAAATGACTTGTTTACAGCCTATGTATTTGTGGAGATTAATACGATTGCTGCATGTGGCTTGATTATGATTCGTCAGAACGGACGTACCATTGAAGCAGCGGTACGCTATATGATTATGAGTCTGCTGGGCTCAGGACTTTTGATGATGGGTATTTGTATGTTATATGATCTGACAGGTCATCTGCTCATGTCCAATATTCAGGAAGCGGTGCAGCAAATTATGGCAGAGGGAACTTATCAGGTGCCATTATTGATTACCATTGGACTGATTACAGTTGGTTTGTCTATCAAAAGTGCATTGTTTCCATTTCATGCCTGGCTGCCGGATGCCTATGGGTATTCTACCGTATCTTCCGCAGCGATGCTTTCCAGTCTTGTATCAAAGGGATATATTTTTCTGCTGATTAAGATTTTTTATCGTGTAATTGGGATTGATATTATCCGTGGCAGTCATATCATGAATGTCCTGTTTGTGTTTGGCTTATGTGCTATGATTTTTGGATCCGTCAGTGCAATTTGGGAAAATGACATCCGCAGAATGATTTCGTTTTCTTCTGTAGCGCAGATTGGTTATATTTATATGGGATTCGGACTGGGAACAGAAGCGGGAATGATAGCAAGTGTATTTCATATACTGATGCATGCGGCGACAAAATCCATGTTGTTTATTTCAGCAATCGGGCTTACGGACGCATCAAATGGAAGCCGTCATTTTGCAGAACTGACCGGTTCCGGATATCGCAATAAGATTGCCGGTGTAGGATTTACAGTAGGTTCTTTGTCGATGGTCGGTATTCCGTGTTTTGCAGG
This sequence comes from uncultured Marvinbryantia sp., assembly GCA_934373455.1. GTDB lineage: Bacteria > Bacillota > Clostridia > Lachnospirales > Lachnospiraceae > Marvinbryantia. The sequence continues at coordinate 18,371 of CAKRON010000031.1, read as the reverse complement.
ATTTGTCAGCAAGATTCTGTTTGCGCAGGCTGCAGTAGCGAACAATACACCGGTAAAGATTTTTCCGACAGTCATTGTACTGGCGATTAGTACCATATTAAATGCAGTATATTTCCTGAAAACTGTGATCCGCATTTATGTGCCGGAAAACAAAAAATATGAAAAGAAGCAGGGATATCTCTTTTTTAGGGTATCTGAGCAGAAATTATATGCAGGCACGATAATCTGTTTTATCGTTGTGAATCTTGTGCTGGGAATGATGTCCGAGCCGATCGTGCATATTATTGAAGTTGGTCTGCAGAATTTCTCATAGGGGGCGTAAAAGATGAGCGAAATAATAGTTCTTATACTGAATATGTGTTTCCCTGTGTTTGCAGGCATGGTATTGCTTCTGGAAAAGAAAGAAGTCCCAGAAGAAAAACTGGCACGAAAAGCTTTGACAGCAATGATCATCGCAGCCTGTTTTGGAATATTGAATATTACAGGAGGAGAAAAACAGCTGTTATTGTGTTATCTGGGACAAGATCTTCCGGTATATTTTCATGTAGATGCCATAGGCAGACTGTTTGCTACAGTGGTGACTGGTGTCTGGGCGCTTGCTGTCTGCTATGCAGGTGAATACATGAAAAAAGAACAGGAACAGAAGCGTTTTTTTGGATTTGTTCTGATTGTATATGGAATTTTGATGGGGCTTTGTTATGCCGGAAATTTGGTGACATTTTATCTGTTCTATGAAATGATGACACTGACTACGGTTCCGCTTGTACTTCACAGCAGAACAAGAGAAGCAATTACAGCAGGTATTAAGTATTTGCTGTATTCCCTGTGTGGAGCATATATGGTATTGTTTGGTACTTATGTGTTGAATCGTTATACCACATCGTTAAATTTTACACCTGGAGGAACGTTGGATCTGGCAGCAGTAAGTGGTCATGAAACACTGATACTGATTGCAGCGTTTCTTATGATATTGGGCTTTGGAGTAAAAGCGGGCATGTTTCCAATGCATGGATGGCTGTCCACAGCACATCCGGCAGCACCGGCGCCGGCCAGTGCAGTATTATCCGGTGTTATTGTAAAAATGGGTGTGCTGGGAGTAACTCGTGTAGTATATGAGATTATCGGACCGGAGATCATTCGTGGAACCTGGGTACAGCGAACATGGATCATTTTGGCATTGATTACGATATTTATGGGATCCATGCTGGCATATAGAGAGAATATTTTGAAAAAAAGACTGGCATATTCGACAGTCAGCCAGATTTCTTATATTTTATTCGGACTGGCGCTGTTGCAGCCGGATGCAATGACAGGTGCTTTGCTTCATACCGTATTTCATGCCTGTATCAAATCTTGTCTTTTCCTTTGTGCCGGGGCGATTATTTATCGTACCGGAATTACGAAAGCAGATCAGTTGACAGGCATTGGAAAAGAGATGCCGGTAACGATGGGATGTTATACAATCGCATCACTGGCATTGATCGGAATACCACCGGCCAGCGGATTTATCAGTAAATGGTTTCTGGCAACGGGAGCATTGGAAAGCGGCATACACTATATAGATTGGATTGGACCGGTAATTCTTCTGATCAGTGCATTATTGACAGCAGGTTATCTGTTGCCGATTGCGATGAAAGGATTTCTTCCGGGAAAAGAGTTTGATTATGCGCACTTACAGAAGCGGGAACCGGCAAAGACCATGGTGTTACCGATTTCTGTGTTGGCGGCATTTGCACTGATGCTCGGAATTATATCCGGACCGCTGGCAGCATATGTGGAGAAAATAGTGGAGGTCATGATATGAGTCAATATTGGATGTTAGCAGCCATTTTGCTGCCGGTAATTGGAGGTATTCTGACCAGACTGATTCCATTTCCGAACCGGAAGATTATGAAGATTTATCTGGAGTGTGTCATGATCACAACCTCAGTGATCGTGCTGCTGCTTGCATGGCACAGACCACAGGGAACACTGGAAGTGGTGCATTTTATGCAGGATCTTTCCATTTCTTTTCGTGTAGATGGATTATCTATGGTATTTTCCGTGTTGATTGCGATTTTATGGCCACTGGCAATGCTGTATTCTTTTGAATATATGGAACATGAAAAGCATCAGAGAATCTTTTTTACTTTTTATTCCATCACCTATGGAGTAACGCTGGGAATCGCATATGCATCAGATATGTTGAGTATGTATTTCTTTTATGAATTGCTGACGCTGGTGACTGTGCCTCTTATCTTACACAGTTTGAGTAAAAAAGCCATACATGCGACCAGAAAATATTTGTACTATTCTCTGGGCGGAGCCGCATTTGCATTGATCGGAATTGTTTTTCTGATGGTATACGGAAATCAACTGGATTTTGTGATGGGTGGTGTTTTGAATATGGCAAAAATAGGCGATAAAAAACAGGTATTATTGGTTGTTTATTTTATTGCCTGTCTGGGATTCGGCGTAAAAGCAGCGATGTTTCCGATGGGATCCTGGCTTCCGGATGCAGGTGTTGCACCGACCCCGGTGACAGCATTGCTTCATGCTGTTGCAGTGGTAAAAGCGGGAGTCTTTGCAATTATCCGCCTGACATATTACGGTTTTGGAACAGAGTTCCTGAGAGGTACCTGGGTTCAGGCAGCAGTGATGGCATTTGCTATGTTTTCTATTGTATATGGATGTACAAGAGCTGTGATGGAGCGTCATATAAAAAGAAGACTGGCTTATTCTACGATCAGTAATCTTTCGTATATTATTTTCAGTGCAGCGATAATGACACCCCTTGGACTTGTCGGAGCATTATGTCATATGGTGTGCCATGCAGTGATGAAGATTTGCTCTTTCCTGTGTGCCGGTGCAGTGATGCATCAGACAGGAAAAACTTATATAGACGATCTGAATGGATATGGAAAGAAAATGCCGATTGTATTTGGATGCTTTACGGTATCAGCTCTGGGATTAATGGGGGTTCCGGGATTAGCGGGATTTATCAGTAAATGGAATATTGCCAGAGCAGCAATCGCCAGTGAGCAGGTGCAGGCATATCTGGGAGTAGGGTGCTTGCTGATTTCAGCATTTTTAACTTCTATTTACATGATGTCTATTGTATTTCGAGCTTATTTTCCAGGGAAAGAAGTTCAGTATGAAGACCTGGAAGGGGTACAGGATCCCTCCTGGAGAATGTGCCTGCCATTATGTTTGTTTGCGGTTGGAATTATAGTACTTGGTCTGGCATCCGGTTCGCTGGTTGAATTTTTTATGGATGTGGCAAACGGGCTTTATTAAACAGGAGGAGATGAAGATGGGAGAAACACAAATCTATTTACTGGCATTGATTGTATTTTTTCCGCTGGCCGGAGGTGGAGTGACCTATCTTGCAGGAAGGGCAGATAAAAAGCTGCGTGACTGGATGGCGGCAGGTGTAACAGTGGTAGAATTTTTAATTGTGCTGACTCTGTTTATCACCATGAATGGGGAAAACGGAAAATTGACACTTCCGGCGCTCTGCCAGATGGGACTCACCTTTGAGACAGATGGATTTCGTGTGTTGTATGGCACGATTGCAGCTTTTATGTGGATGATGACTACATTATTCTCAGGAGAATATTTTGCCCATTATCGAAACAGAAATCGTTACTATCTTTTTTTGCTGATGACATTATCTGCCACAGAGGGAATACTCTTTTCCGCTGATTTGTATACAACATTTATTTTCTTTGAAGTGATGTCTTTTACATCCTATGTCTGGGTAGCGCAGGATGAAAGAAAGGAATCGTTAAGAGCCGCAGAAACATATCTGGCAATTGCTGTAATTGGTGGACTTTGCATGCTGATGGGACTGTTTTTATTGTATCATCAGACCGGAACATTAAAGATTGATGAATTGTATCAGGCATGTCAGGGAAAGAATGTATGGGCAGCCTGCATCTGCCTGTTTATTGGGTTTGGTGCCAAGGCAGGTGCGTTTCCGCTGCATATCTGGCTTCCGAAAGCGCATCCGGCAGCACCTGCACCGGCAAGTGCATTGCTGTCCGGTATCTTGACAAAAACAGGAATCTTCGGCATACTGGTAATCAGCTGCAAAATATTTTTATATGATGCAAAGTGGGGAACTTTTGTACTAATCATCGGGATACTGACGATGCTGATCGGAGCAGTTTTGGCAGTGTTTTCTGTAGATATTAAGCGGACACTGGCTTGCTCTTCTGTATCTCAGATAGGATTTATTCTGGTCGGAATAGGAATGCAGGGACTGCTGGGAGAAGAGAATCTGCTGGCTGTACGGGGAACCATATTACATATGGTAAATCATTCTCTTTTTAAACTGACCTTATTTATGGCAGCCGGTGTTATTTACATGAATTTGCATAAACTGGATCTCAACGAGATACAGGGGTTTGGACGCAATAAGCCATTTCTCAAGGCAGTTTTTCTAAGCGGAGCATTGGGAATCGGTGGTATGCCTCTTTTTTCAGGGTATATCAGTAAGACGCTTCTCCATGAAAGTATTGTAGAGTATGCGAAAGTGGCAGGAAATGGACTGATTCTTGGATATTCAGATATAAAACTGGCAGAATGGCTGTTCCTTTTCAGTGGTGGTTTGACGGTTGCGTATATGTGCAAACTGTATATGGCTGTATTTGTAGAGAAGAATCAGAGTATACAGCTGCAGAAAAGCTATGATGACTTGAAAGACAGATATATGAATGGTGTCAGTAAGGCAGTACTTGGAATCTGTGCAGTATGGTTTCCGCTGATGGGAATACTTCCATATTTGACGATGGACAAAATCGCAGATCTGGCTCAGAATTTTATGGGAGCCGAAGAGAGCAGCCGGATTGCATATTTTAGCCTGACGAATCTGAAAGGAAGCGTTGTGTCGATTGGCATGGGAGTGCTGATCTATCTGTTCCTGATCCGAACCTGGATGATGGATACAAAAGACGGAAAAAATGAATATATAAACAGATGGCCGAAAGTGCTGGATTTAGAAGATTATTTATATCGTCCGATTTTATTGCAGATACTTCCTGCAATAGGCGGAGGCATAAGTATCGTATTAGATAAAATGACAGATGTGTTTGCAAAGATTCAACCGCTGGCAGCATATGCAGAAGCAAGTTTCTTTAATACCATTCAGGATCCAGTCATTGTAGAAATGAAACAGGATGTGTATCATGAACGGCAGGAAATAGAGGATCCGGAAGAAGGAAATCACCTTACCTGTGCAATCGGAAGGATATGTAATGCTGTTAAGCATCTTTTGAATGCTACGATTTGGAAAAAGCATCCTTGTCAGACAGACTTTATTCATAAACTGGCACTGATGTATGAAGAATTCAGAGAAAATACAATTTTGATTGGAAGAAGTATGTCCTATGGACTTTTGCTTTTTTCTCTGGGGCTTTGTATTACCCTGATCTACCTTCTGGTTTCGGCTGTCAGACTGGGATAAAGGAGAAGTTTGAATGAAGAAAATACTGTTAATTGCAACTGGCGGAACGATTGCATCCAAATATACAGATAAAGGGCTTTCACCGCAGATATCAGCCCAGGAGCTTCTGTCATATGTGCCGGAAGCAAAAGAATTTTGTGAGATAGATCATATTCAGCCCTTCAATCTGGACAGTACAAATATCTGTTCCAGACAATGGATGGAGCTTGCAGAACTGATTGAAAAAAAATATGAATACTATGATGGTTTTGTGATCTGTCATGGAACAGATACTATGGCATATACAGCCGCAGCACTATCTTATCTGATTCAGAATAATTTAAAACCGATTGTAGTGACCGGAGCACAGAAACCAATCGATCTGGCAATTACAGATGCAAGAGCAAATCTTCTGGACAGCCTGAGATTTGCAGCTCATCCAAAAGCGCATGGAACCAATATTGTATTTGGTGGCTCTGTGATAGCAGGGACCAGAGCAAAAAAGGAACGATCCAAGAGCTATAATGCGTTTTCCAGTATTAATTATCCGGATATTGCAGTCATACAGGATCAAAGAATTGTATTTTATATTGATGATAAAAATCGCGTGGTTGACCGTATCCGTTTTTATCATAAACTGGATGACCGGGTATTTTTGCTGAAGCTGATTCCCGGAAGTAATGGATCGATCATTGATTCTCTGACAGAAAATGTGGATGCACTGATCATTGAATCCTTTGGTGTAGGAGGGCTTCCGGATTATGGGGATGATGAATTTTATCAGGCAATCAAGCGCTTTGTAGAAAAGGGAAAAATTGTGATTATGGCAACCCAGGTTACACATGAAGGCAGTGATATGACCGTTTACCAGGTTGGAAAAATGATAAAACGAGAATTTTCGCTGTTGGAATCCTATGATATGACACTGGAAGCAACGGTGGCAAAAACGATGTGGGCATTACAGGAAAGTCATGATCAGAACAGTTTTCGTGAAATTTTTTATAAAAAAATCAATCATGATATTATGTTCAGTCCGGAACAGAACTAAGAACAGGTAAGGGAGGGAAATATGAAAGGCAAATCAAACAGCAAAAAGAAAAATACACAGCAGACAAAGCCTGCAAAGAAGATGATCACCGAATATTATCTGATACCACAGGAAACAACAGTTTCCCAGTTGGCAGACCTGCTTCCTGAATATCAGGAAAAAGCAGAACTCTGGCTGGAAATGGATCTGTTGGAACTGGCACTGACGAATGATACGCTTGTATTTGAAGAAGCAGGAGAAGACTTTGACAGTCCGGAAGATCAGGCATACCTGAAAGCAAATGGTATTCAAAAAATCTATGCGATTACATATGATGAACTGGATGCAGAAGAAACAGGAAAGATTATGGATATTCTGCAGGAGAGTTTTCATGGAAGAATCTGTAAAGAAGACGAAACACTTTAATGTTTGTCAAAACCCTGTATAAAAATGACAGAATCACACATACTTCTGATAAAACAAATCACCTTAAATTGTGGAATTGGAGGTTATGAAATGGATCAGACACAGGGCAGACAAAGTATATATTTTCAAAAAGCACCGTACATCATAGGAGCTTCCTCCGTTGTTGGAAAAAAGGAAGGAGAAGGTCCTCTTGGCGGTGCTTTTTCTATTGTTTCCCAGGATGATTTATTTGGAGAAGACTGTTGGGAAAAGGCAGAAAGTGAGATGCAGAGAGAGGCACTGACGGATGCCATACAGAATGCAGGAATTACAAAAGAAAAGATTCGTTTTTTATATGGAGGAGATCTTCTGGGACAGTTAATTGCGACGTCTTTCGGGTTGGAAAGTTTTGAAATTCCCTGGTTTGGGATATACGGAGCCTGTTCAACCTGTGGGGAAGCACTGGCACTGGCAGCGATGACGATTGCAGGAAATTATGCAGATTATACGGCAGCAGTAACTTCCAGTCATTTTGCCAGTGCAGAAAAGCAATTTCGTTTCCCACTGGCATACGGAAATCAGCGTCCGCTTTCCGCAACCTGGACAGTGACAGGAAGTGGCGCATTTATTTTAGGGAAAAACAAAGGACATGTGAAAATTTCCGGGATCACAGCAGGCAGGGTGATCGATTATGGGGTACAGGATTCCATGAATATGGGAGCATGTATGGCACCTGCAGCAAGCCATACGATTGCTCAGAATTTTCGGGATTTTCAGAGGGGACCACTGGATTATGACAAAATCATTACCGGAGATCTGGGATATGTCGGACGGGAGATATTGATCGATTTGCTGAAAAAAGAGGGGTATGATATCAGTCAGAAGCATATGGATTGCGGTATCGAAATTTATGATCAGGAAACACAGGATACCCATGCCGGAGGAAGTGGATGTGGCTGTTCAGCGGCTGTGTTGTCAGCCTTAATTTTACCGAATATTCAAAAAGGAATCTGGAAAAACGTATTGTTTGTACCTACGGGAGCACTGTTATCCCCGGTAAGTTTTAATGAAGGGCAAAGTGTTCCGGGAATTGCTCATGGGATTGTACTGGAGTATTGCGAGTGAAAGGAGAAAAGACATGGAATATATCAATGCATTCTGGGTAGGAGGGTTAATCTGTGTGCTGGTTCAGATCCTGATTGAAAATACAAAATTAATGCCGGGCAGAATTATGGTGATGCTGGTAGTAACCGGAACATTTTTGGGCGCCCTTGGTATTTTCCCATATTTAAAAGAATATGCCGGTGCAGGAGCTACGGTGCCGTTGCTGGGATTTGGAAATAATCTATGGGAAGGTGTAAAGAAGGCGGTAGATGAGGACGGTTTTTTGGGATTGTTTAAAGGCGGATTTACGGCAGCTGCAATTGGAACGTCCTCGGCACTGATTTTTTCATATATTGCGAGTCTGATTACACAGCCGAAAATGAAAAAATAATGTAGAAAAACAGGGAGATATGGTCCGGTAATTCTGAAGGAATCCAAGAAGGGAATCTGAGAATTGCCGGATTTTTTAAGGTTAAGAAAAAATTGAAAATGTACATAAATAAATACAAAAAATGCTGGGGTAAAATGGCATTAATAATTGACAGAAAGTTTATTAGTAGTATAATTTTCTGGGGAGAAAAGTTTAGTAGAAGAATATTTTAAGTTTAGAGATGAAGAATCGGAGGCGAAGATTCAAAAATGGAACTGGAATATATCAATGAGAAGATCGGAAGAAAAATCAGAGATTTAAGAAACCGCAACGGGCTGACGCAGCAGGAACTGGCAGATCGGACAGAGCTGACCAAAGGATTTATTTCTCAGCTGGAAAGAGGACAGGTTTCCCCTTCTGTGGTAACGCTTCTGGATCTGATCGAATGTCTTGGAACTACCGCAGCAGAGTTTTTCAAGGAGACAGAAGAAGAACAGGTGGTATTTTCCGAAAAAGGATATTTTGAAAAAATTGATGAAGCAGGGAACAGTATTCAGTGGATTGTGCCGACAGCTCAGAAGTATCGCATGGAGCCTTTGCTGGTAGTGGTGCAGCCGCATCAGAGTCTGGAAGAAGACAAACCTCATGATGGTGAAGAATTTGGATATGTCATATCCGGAAGACTGAATGTTATTCTGGGAGATCAGATCTATCATGTAAAAGCAGGGGAAAGCTTCTATTATCCGGCTAAGAAGATTCACCGTATTGAGAATCCGGGACAGCGTCCGGCCAGATTTATTTGGGTTAGCACGCCGCCAATGTTTTAACGAAGTAAGAGAAAGAAGAGAGGGAACAACATGGGAAAATCAGAGAATATCATTGAATTGAAACATATCACCAGAACGTATGAAGATGGATTTTCAGCGGTAGAAGATTTTAATCTGGAAGTAAAACGAGGAGAATTTGTTACGTTTCTCGGTCCATCAGGATGTGGAAAAACGACAACTCTGCGAATGATTGCAGGATTTGATCTTCCGACTTCTGGCGAGATTTTATTAAATGGAGAGCCTATTACAAATCTGCCTCCAAATAAACGTCCGATTAACACGGTATTTCAGCGTTATGCGTTATTTCCACATATGAATATTTATGAAAATATTGCCTTCGGGTTAAAGCAGAAGAAGACACCGAAAGCGGTGATTGATAAGAAAGTAAAAAAGGTATTGGCCCTGGTAGACCTGGAAGGATTTGAGAACAGAAGTGTGTCGACACTTTCTGGTGGTCAGCAGCAGAGAATTGCCATTGCCAGAGCATTGGTAAATGAACCGGAGATACTGCTTCTGGATGAACCTCTGGGAGCATTGGATCTGAAGATGAGAAAAGAAATGCAGATTGAGTTGAAGGCAATGCATGATGAACTTGGCATTACATTTATCTATGTTACTCACGATCAGGAAGAAGCCCTGACGATGTCAGATAAGATTGTAGTCATGTCTGAAGGAAAGATGCAGCAGATCGGAACACCGGAGGATATTTATAATGAGCCGAAGAATGCATTTGTTGCGGACTTCATTGGAGAGAGTAATATCTTTAACGGAATCATGACAGGTAAGTTAAAAGCACGTTTCTGTGGCGGAGAGTTTGTATGTGTGGACGACATTGAACAGGGTACACATATTACAGCTGTAGTCCGTCCGGAAGATGTGGAACTGACTGAACCTGGTGAAGGCATAATCTCAGGTATCGTAGATTCTGTAATATTTAAAGGCATGCATTATGAAATTACAGTTGTATCCGGAAAAAATGAGATGGTGATTCAGTCTGTCAAATCTGCTACACCGGGAGAGCGTGTGGGAATGAAGGTCGATCCGGAGAATATTCATATTATGATAGCAGAAGATCATACGAATATTTTCCCGGCAGAGATCAATTCAGACTTTCATCTGGAATACAATGGACATGTCCTGGATACCAGCGTGACCAAAATCATCAAAGGAAGTAAGCGGGCAGAAGACGGAACGCTTCTGGATGCTCATGGAGAAACCATTGACCCGAAAAAGACAAAAATTATGGTGTCAATTCAGCCATCCGATATTCGCATGACGGATAATATGGAAGAAGGAATTGTACAGGGATATATCAGTAATCTGATTTATAAAGGTGACCACTACAGTTATGTCATTCATACAGATATGGAACAGGATTTCATTGTAAATGATGAATATCTGTGGAATATGGATGACCAGGTAGGTCTTTTGATGCCGATAGATAAAATGAAATTTACATTAAAGAGATAAGGAGAGGAAGTATGCGTAAATTCTCATTTTCCAGAAAAAGTCTCGGAGTGCCATATGCATTGTTTTTACTTGTATTTGTGATTGCTCCGCTGCTTGTACTGTTTTATTATGCATTTACAGACGGACAGGGACAGTTTACCATTGCCAACCTGACCGGATTTTTTACCAATCCAAATACATTGGGAACGCTTTGCTATAGTTTTGCACTGGCTATTGTGACAACGGTAGTGTGTCTGCTTCTGGCGTATCCGATTGCTTATATTCTTGCATTTAGCAATCTGAAAAGTAAATCGATCATCCTGATGTTGTTTATAATGCCTATGTGGATCAATTTTTCCCTTCGAATTACGGCATTAAAAGAAGTACTGACGGTATTAGAGGGAAATCTGGCAATGCATCCGTTTTTAAATGCGGTAATTGGTATGACGTATGATTTCCTGCCATTTATGATATTGCCGATTTATACAACCATATCCCGTCTGGATAAGGCGCTTCGGGAAGCTGCCATGGACCTGGGAGCAAATGAGTTGGAAACATTTTTGAAGATCACACTTCCGTTATCGGTACCTGGAATCATAAGTGGTGTATCAATGGTATTTTTACCGGCAATGACCAACTATGTAGTACTGGATATGTTGTACAACAGTACCTATATCATGGGAAGTCTGATTGGAAGTTATTTTGCAGCATACAACTGGCATGGCGGTTCTATGATTGCACTGATTCTTCTTGGAATTATTTGTCTGTTTACCTTACTTACCAATAATTCTGAGGAAGAAAATACAAGAGGAGGTGCCCTGTTATAATGAGAAAGTATATCAAAGGCGGATTTTTGGTCTTCGTTCTGTTATTCCTTTACCTGCCGATTTTTATCCTGGCAGTGTACAGTTTTACAGATGCTACGAATATTGGAGCAATCCGGGGCTTTTCCCTTCATAATTATGTGACGTTATTTACCACACCAGAGCTTCTGGGTATGATCGGAGGAACACTCCTTCTTGCGGTCAGTGCAGCGTTTTTGGCAACAATTCTTGGAACGATGGGAGCAATCGGAGCATTTTATTCCAGAAAGAAAATGGCAAAGGCTATTTCTACCATGAATCAGGTTCCGGTAGTAAATGCAGATGTTGTGACCGGGTTTTCTTTATGTATTTTATTAGTGGTAGTGTTTGGCGTAAGCAAAGACAGCTTTGTGCCTCTTGTTGTAGGACATGTGATTTTATGTGCACCTTTTGTATATTTATCTGTTATGCCGAAGATGAAGCAAATGGATCCAAGTATTTACGAAGCAGCACTGGATCTTGGAGCCACACCATTTGTTGCCCTGACAAAGATTGTTATTCCGCAGATTTTTCCTGGAATTATTTCAGGGTTTGCTCTGGCGATTACCTTGTCTTTGGATGATTACTTTGTAGCTACCTACACCAAACCGGCGACATTTGATACGATCAGTACTTATGTGGTAAATGCTACAAAAGGAGCACAGACCACAATTAAAACTGCACTCTGGGCATTATCTACGGTGATTTTTTTGATTGTACTGGTTATTGTGGGAGTAATGAATCTGCAGGCGAGAAAAAAATTATCAGAAAGGGTGGATGCGTAATATGAAAAATAAAATCAGAATTTGTATGACACTGGCGGCAGCAGTGCTGGCAGTATCTCATGGTCCATCTCTGTTCTGGTCAGGAAATAAAGTTTTTGCAGAAGAAAAGACAGAACCTGCAAAAGAAGTGACACTGCGTGTATGCAACTGGGAAGAATATATTGATCTGGGGGGATGGGATGAAGAAGAAACCATTGACCTGGAAAGTGGAGATATCATTGGAGAGAATTCCATGGTGGAAGATTTCGAAGAATGGTATTATGAGACCTACGGTGTGAAAGTTAATGTGGAGTATTCCACATTTGGAACCAATGAAGATCTTTATAATATGCTGACCCTCGGAGATGTATATGATGTGGTTTGTCCGTCTGAATATATGATTATGAAACTGATGGCTGAAGATAAGCTGGTTCCGTTGTCTGAACATTTTTTTGATGTGACAGATGAAAATAATTATTACAGCAAAGGCGTTTCTCCATATATTCGAAATATTTTTGAGACAAATGAAATCAACGGAGAATCCTGGGGAAAGTATGCAGCTGGTTATATGTGGGGACTGACAGGTATTGTCTATAATCCGGAGGTGGTCAGTGAAGAAGATGCAAAAAGCTGGAAAATTTTGGATGATGCTCAATATAAACGTCAGGTGACGATAAAAGATAATGTCCGTGATTCTTATTTTGCGGCAGTGGGAGCATTAAAATCTGATCTTTTGACTTCAGACAGTTTTAGAAATGATCCGGATTATAGCCAGAAACTGGTGGAAGTGATGAATGATACGTCACCGGAGATGATTGCAGCAGTTCAGGATTATCTTCAGGATGTGAAAAACAATGCCTATTCTTTTGAAACAGATTCAGGAAAAGCGGATATGATTACCGGAAAAGTAGTCGCCAATTATCAGTGGTCGGGAGATGCAGTCTATACGATGGATCAGGCAGATGAGGATGACTTTACGCTGAACTTTGCAGTACCGGAGGAATCTACTAATATTTATTTTGACGGATGGGTAATGCTGAAGAACGGCATCGGTGAAGATAAAGAAAAACAGCAGGCGGCAGAAGCGTTTATTAATTTCAATTCCAGACCAGACAATGCAGTCCGTAATATGTATTATATAGGTTATACTTCTGTTATTTCCGGTGGAGATGATCCGAGAATATTTGAATATGCGGACTGGAATTATGGGGCAGAGGATGATGAAGAAGACACGGTAGATTATGATCTTGCTTACTTTTTCAGTGAAGATCCAAACAGTGAAGAGTATATCATCCATGCACCGGCAGAACAGGTCAAAAGACAGTTATATGCTCAGTATCCAGATGCAGATGCCATGTCAAGATCTTCGATTATGATTTATTTTGACGAGTCACAGAATCAGGCAATCAATCAGATGTGGGTCAGTGTAAGATGTTTTAATATTAATGATGTGCCGACCTGGATATGGACAATTACAGTCATTCTTGTTATAGTAATACTGATATGTTTTGGCAGAAATTTAAAGAAAAAACATTCACAGACTTAAAAAAAGAGGAAAGTAAATATGCCAGTATTTGATTTTAGCGGTGCATCAGAAAGAGAAAAGATCACAGAATGTACGTATGAAGTATTTTATTCAAGCAATTCAGAACCGACGGCAGAGCAGCCGATTATGATTCTGGATAACAGCCAAAAGAAATGGAAGCACCATTCTTGTGGTATTTTTCTGAATCCGACAAAGAGAACAGCATTTGAATTTAAAGAAGATGATGAAACAATTCAGAGTGATATCCTGAAAATCGATGCAAGATTTGTCAGCCTTCTGCGCTGGCTTGGAGAAAATCACATTAATGTACGTCTTTCAGGGGCAAACCTGGATGAAGGATATGCAGTTTATAAGATTCGTGAGATTGCTTTCGGAGGAGGAACAAAGCTGTCTGCTGAGGATGGATTTCTTCAGTTTATGATTGAACGTCTTCTCGCCAGCAGTGCACCGGAAGAAGATGTTGAAGAAGAGGAACAGGAAGAAGACGGGGATGAGATGAAACTGACCAGTATTCAGAGCATCACGGATTTTATGACCTGTGCCGGCAGAACGATGCCGGATAATATCCGTCTCTGGGCAAGAAGAAATCTCGCGGTAGCCAGATCCCATGAAGTATCTCAGGAAGAGCGAAGACATGCTCAGAGAGCACTTTCGATTATGATGAATATCCAGTGGAAGAACAATTATTTTGAAGCAATTGATCCACAGGAAGCAAGAAGAATTTTGGACGAAGAATTATATGGAATGGAACGGGTAAAGCAGCGTATTATGGAGACCATTATCCAGATCAATCGAACGCATACCCTTCCGGCATATGGACTTTTGCTTATAGGACCGGCAGGCACCGGGAAATCCCAGATCGCTTATGCAGTTGCCAGAATTTTAAAACTGCCATGGACGACATTGGATATGAGTTCGATTAATGATCCGGAGCAGCTGACAGGAAGTTCCAGAATCTACGCGAATGCCAAACCAGGCATTATTATGGATGCATTTTCTATGGCAGGAGCATCAAATCTGGTATTTATCATCAATGAGCTGGACAAAGCAAATTCAGGAAAAGGAAATGGAAACCCGGCAGATGTACTGCTGACGCTCCTGGATAATTTAGGATTTACGGATAACTATATGGAATGTATGATTCCGACAGTAGGAGTTTATCCGATTGCCACAGCCAATGAAAAGGATCAGATCAGTGCACCGTTGATGTCACGCTTTGCGGTTATTGAGATACCGGATTATACGATGGAAGAAAAGAAAGTAATTTTTTCTAAATTTGCATTGCCAAAAGTATTAAGACGTATGAGTTTGAAAGCAGAAGAATGTATTGTGACGGAAGAGGCACTGGATGCCGTTATGGAGCGTTATCGCAACACATCTGGTATTCGTGATCTGGAACAGGCAGCAGAGCATATCGCAGCAAATGCATTATATAAGATTGAGGTAGATCACGTTCCACAGGTTGTATTTGATGAGAAAATGGTCAATGAACTGCTGGATTAAAAAGGGAGGTATTTTCAATGAATAAAGTAATCACTATCAGCCGTGAATACGGAGCAGGAGGACATTCTATAGGAACAAAAGTAGCCGAGGCACTGGGAATTCCATTTTATGATCGTGATATTGTCCGTGCAACGGCAGAAGAAAGCGGATTCGAAAAGAAATTAATTGAAAAAGAAGAGGAAGACCGTTCTACCACAGATGATATCTGGAAAAAGATCAGTTCGATATCCAGTTCTTATTTCAATGACTCTCAGGATGCGATTCATGAGATTCAGAAAGCAATTATCATCAAAATGGCTCAGCAGGGTCCATGTGTTATTTTGGGACGCTGCGCAGATGTGATTTTAAAGGAAGCTGGGATAGAGACACTGGATATATTTATTCACGCAGACGAACTTCACAGAGGTGTGCGTGTGACTGAACTGACTGGCACCAAGAATGCGACGGAGATTCAAAAAATGCTGGCAAAGAGAGACAATGCCAGACATAAGTATTACAATCACTATACCGGACAGAAATGGGGCGACAGCCACAATTATGATATGACTCTGGATAGTGGAAAGCTGGGATACGATCTTTGTGTGAAATTGATTGTAGAAGCAGCTTCCGAAATAGAAGAATAGAATATCAGGCAGCAATTTCATGGAATGATGAAATCGCTGCCTTTTTCTATACAATGATTACTAAATATAATTCATAAATCCTTTTCCTACAATTTCACTGCTTTTGGTAATGGCTGTAAAAGCTGTCGGTTCCGTTTTGTGGAGGAATCTTTGAAGCAGGATGGCTTGTTTCACGTCCACTACCGTCAGAATAATGGTGCGGTCCTGATGAGAGTAGGCACCGGTTGCTTTATAGATGGTAGCGCTATGATCCAGTTGGCCTGTGATAAAATCACAGATTGGCTGAGGGTTATTGGATACGATGGTAAAGAACTTATTTAATTTCATACGTTCAATCGCTTTGTCAATCAATAATGTTTTGGCAAGAAGTCCCAGAATGGAACATAGTCCTGTCAGTATATCAAAAATTAAAAATGAAATAATCACTACGATGAGATCGGTAAATAACAGAGCAGTGGAGATATTCATGGTAGAGTATTTCTTAATAATCATAGCGATAATATCCGTGCCGCCACCGGAGGCATTTTCAAAAAACAGTAATGCAGCAGCGATAGCCGGGAGAATAATAGCAAAACATAGTTCCAACATAATTTCATCGGTAAGAGGATGGGACATCGGAAATACTTTTTCAAAAACATTCAGCAAAATGGAAGACAGGATTGTCACATATGCCGTTTTTGTGCCGAAGTTTTTTCCAAGAACAGCAAATCCCAGTATCAATAAGATGAAGTTGATAAACAGATTTATCTGTGCAGCAGTAAATGGAATAAATTTGCAGATAACAACTGCCATACCAGATACGCCGCCAAAGGAAAAATTATTAGGAAATTTGAATAGGTAGATTCCGATATCCATGATGAAAACAGCAATGGTAATCAGAATATATTCGTTTATAATTTTAGATTGTGTGAACGCTATTTTGTTTTTCTTATCCATATCAGTACTCCTTGTAAATAGTGAAAACCTAGTATTATAAGATTATTATATAAGGGAACATTCTCATTGGCAAGAAGAGAGAGATATGATATAGTGAAAAGCAAGTCTTGAAAGAAGAGGTTGGGTAATTGATTTCAAAAACTATGCGTGCTTTATTGCATGCCTTATCTTATGGAAATATTGATGTAGAGTCTTCCAGACGCCTGGCAGATCTGAAAAAACTGGATGCTATGAGGATTTTTCTGAAGAAGCTGGACACGAAGATCTATAATGGGGATTATGAAGTACCGGTCAGATTATATTTTCCGACAGAGGAGGATATGAAGCTAGAGCCGGATGCAAGAAGCCATCTTTCTGTGCTGCTTTTTTTTCATGGAGGCGGCTGGGTGACAGAAAGTGTGGAAACTTATAACAGGGTTTGTGCCAGAATGGCACAGGCTACCGGATGTATTGTGGCATCCGTGGAATATCGCCTGGCACCGGAATATCGTTTTCCGATTGCTTTTGAAGACTGCTATGCGGCTGCAAAAGCATTGTATACCAATCGCAGCCTGTTGAAGATTCATCCGGATCAGATTACGATTATGGGGGATTCAGCAGGTGGTAATCTTACCGCGGCAGTGTGTCTGAAGGCGCGGGATACAGGAGATTTTATGCCAAAACGGCAGATACTTATTTATCCGGCGTTGAATAATTGTTATACCGATGCATCACCGTATCCTTCGGTAAGGGAAAATGGGACAGATTATCTGCTGACATCTGTGAAGATGGAAGATTATCTGAAATTGTATGAAAGTAGTCCCAAGGATCGGCAGAATCCATATTTTGCGCCGCTTATGGCAAAAGAATTTACACATCTTCCGAGAACCTTAATACTGACAGCAGAATTTGATCCTTTACGAGACGAAGGAGAGGACTATGCGAAGAAGCTAAAAAAGGCAGGTAATGAAGTGGAACTTCATCGAATTGAAGGTGCTTTTCATGGTTTCTTTGCATTGGGAATTCGTTTTTTACATGTGCAAGAGAGTTTTGCGTATATGAATGCATTTTTGAAGGGAAGCGAAAAATAATGGATACAGGTTATTCAAAATGGAGAAAACTGGATAATGCAGCGCTGGCTTTTCCACTGGTGACAGGAAAAAATGATACCAGAGTATTCCGATTTTATTGTGAATTAAAAGAGATGGTTGTACCGGAGATTTTACAGAAAGCTTTGGATCAAACAATGGAGACATACCCGCTGTTTCAGGCAGTTCTGCGAAAAGGATTGTTCTGGTTTTATCTGGAGCGCAGAGATATCAGGCCTTTGGTAAAAGAAGAAGAAAAGCCACCATGCAGCAGGCTTTATATTCCGGATAAAAAGACGCTGCTTTTTGAGGTAACTTACTATAAGAATCGGATTAATTTTGAAGTTTACCATGCATTGACAGATGGTACCGGAGCCATGCATTTTTTGCAGGAACTGGTGCAGAATTATCTGATCCGAAAGCACCCGGAAGCACATCTTTCCAGAATGGAGTCGGGAGAAGAGAGTACGCCATGGGATCAGG
>CAKRON010000030.1 GCA_934373455.1 uncultured Marvinbryantia sp. | reverse complement strand
TCTTCCGCCTGTGCTTTCAAACTATTCATATGTGCTACCCATACAAGCTGCTGTGTTGCCTTGTCTGGAGCAGGATTTTTCGCCAACAACTCCTCCATCAGCAATTCCATTCGCTTTACACAGGTCTGCTGTACTTCCCACAGATGCAGAAACAGCGTTTCATTCAAGATCATATCGTTGAAAAGTATCGGTTTATTCTGTTCAAGGAATATTCTACGCATCCTGCCATATTTTCCAAGGGACTGTGTTTCCGTGTGTGCCAATCTGATGTCAGGGAAATAGTAATCACCGCATTGGGTATAAGTTAAGTTCTGAGCCATAATCGCACCTCCAATCAATCTGCTGTTTTCATTTAGATTGTACTGGATGGAACAGGAAAAGGGAAGTTTGTCGCATACACAAATGAGCGATACCTGGTCATTCAAACCAAGTATCGCTCATTTTCTTTTTTGCTAACCTCGACTGCCAGATGCCATAATCATTGAAAATTTGTTGCTTCCTGTATTATGGGCACCCAGCATTAACGAGGACTTTTTTATTTAAGTATTCTTTTAATTCCTGATATATCTGTTCTTCTGTTGGAGGGCATCCTTTTATACAATACTCAAACCCGGATGTACACATTCCTACACCAAGCTTTCCTGTTTTCCCCTTGTATCCCTGTCCGATACAGACTTTTGTATCCAGTTTTTCAAGAAGTCCTTCTTCTTTCAGCCGCTGCAATGCCGGCAGGAAATATCCATAACAGGCACTACAGGATTCTACTTCTTCTACCGCATCTTCCAAAGCTGCTACCTTATAGCTCTTTGGCAATTCTTTTTCTGCGAATCCTACATTTCTGTCACACAGCCTGATGTCAGCATGTTTCAGATCGGTACTGCCTACTCCCAGTTTTTCTGCCAGAACCAAATATTCGATCTCCTCTGTTCCGTAATGAAGCATCTGGCATGCACAGGTGTCCATTAACACTGGATCTGCTGCTGTCATAATACAGTTTCTTATGGTTGGATTACCTCCATCTTCAAAATCAAGATCTCCACAGATATTATCCACTACGATAAAATCCTGATGAATCCCCATATTCAAATGTGCAATCGGTTTGTGAAGTCCCATCCCATGAAAGTGTCTTTTTTCTTTATTAGGTATCAATCCTTTCATGTTTTTCAGCGCACAGGTCATTTTTGTCTGACAGTGTCCCTTTAACACCGGAACATTAATCAGAAAATCTATTTTTTCCACACTGTCACAAATCTGAAGTTCCATTCCTGCACAGTCCTTTACATGACTGCTATCTTTCTGCATATCCCAAAAAGGCACTCCGTATTTTTCTGTTAACTTATCATATCCACATACTTGTACAGATTCCTGCGTTTTATCTCCGACCCAGGAACCTTCCAGCATGACAATCCTGTGAATCTCATGCTCCTGCAGGTATTCTATAATTCCTGCTACAATCTCAGGATGAGTCGTTCCACCCCAGGATGCTTCTGAAGGAGATACCAGATTTGGCTTAATTCCGATCTGTCCATCCTTTTTTTCGATCATATCTGCAAGACCTGATTCCTCCAATATCTCTTTTGTCATCTGTAAATAATCTGTACCATATATTTTAAAAATCTGATTCTTTTTCATCACACTTTCTCCTCATCCATGCTAAATTTAGTGTAACATCTGATCATCTTATCTGCAAGTTCAAGAATGTCCAACTATTCTTGAAACGTGTATTCTTGCTGTGAAACTACTGCAAAACCCAAGTTTCCTCCTGTTGAGTTTTGCCACCTGTACGAGTATAATAGAACATGAAAATGAAAACTTCAGGGGGAACCATAAAATGTGTGATATAAATAAAAAATATCTGATTGATACAGATGAAAACAAGAAATTTTTGGAAGACATTCGCAATGGACTGCTGAATTTCGGTCATGCTTTTCCTTCTCCGGGCGGTGGATCTTATTACCTTGGTGACGATGGTACACCATGGAAAGACCGCAACCGGGAAACATGGATTACCAGCCGTATGGCTCATGTATACAGCATCGGAACTTTCTTAGGACATGAAGGCAGTGCTGAACTGGCAGATGCCGCACTAAAGGGTCTGCGCGGAGAATTACACGATGACGTCAACGGTGGATGGTATGCCGGGCTGACTGCCAATAATGAAATCGTACCTACCAAACAATGTTATGCCCACGCTTTCGTTATTCTGGCAGCTTCTTCAGGCGTACTGGCAGGAAGACCTGGTGCCCAGGAACTGCTGGATGAAGCTTTAAAAACTTACGACCTGCGTTTCTGGAATGAAGAAGAAGGACTATCCTGCGATACCTGGAACACAGAATTTACTGTACTGGATGATTACCGTGGCCTAAATGCCAATATGCATACCGTAGAAGCTTTCCTTGCAGCCGCTGATGTAACAGGTGATGAAAAATATCGTATCAGAGCCGGAAGAATTATTGACCGTGTTGCCGGATGGGCTAAAAATAATAACTGGCGTATTCCAGAGCATTTCTCCAAAGACTGGGTTGCTGATCTGGAATGTAACAAGGAACAACCAGATGATCCATTTAAGCCATATGGCGCCACACCTGGTCATGGAATCGAATGGGCACGACTGATCACCCAATGGGCACTTTCTTTCTACCGTACCAATATGCAAAATGCCGCTTCCTATGTCGCTATTGCAGAATCTCTGTATAATCGCGCTATTGAAGATGCCTGGGAAGCTGATGGTGCTCCTGGTATCTGCTATACTACGGATTGGGAAGGGCATCCTGTCGTTCACGATCGCATGCACTGGACACTGGCTGAAGCCATCAATACTTCTGCCGTTCTCTGGCATGTCACAAAAATTCAGAAATATGCAGATGACTATGCAAAATTTATGAAGTATCTGGATGAAAAAGTATTGGATCATGTACATGGCTCCTGGTTCCATCAGCTGGATCAGAATAATGAACTTCTGACTACTGTATGGCCGGGAAAATCTGACCTGTATCATGCGACACAGGCAACATTGATCCCATATTATGCGCCAAATCTGTCTATTGCACCGGCTGTAAAAAATAAAAAAATCTATTAATTTTTATATATCTAAGATTTTTGTTATATAAAAATTACAAAAAGGCTGTGGTTTCAGACTTTTTCAATGATAATACACTACAGTGCATTGAAACTCCACAGCCTTTTATTCTTTTTAATTTATTTTTGACACTTTATTAATTAGTCAAATATTCAAGCATTCCTTGCCACATCGCTTTATAGCCTTCCCATTGTAGAAACTCGACTGGTGCCCAATGAGGACAACAATCTGATGTGATAACAGCCGATTTACCTTTTCCAAATTCCCCATATGCAATATATGGATCATCATCAATAGTTACCGGCATAATACAGCCATCTTTTAATTTAGTTTTATTATACCCTAAAACCGCTTCCCATTGAGCAGGCATATTTTTAAGCGACACATGTTCATATACTGTTTTTGGGCAAATTCCTTCAGGATGCTCTCTTCTATCATCACTATTTGAACACTCTACAGGCAAAATATCTTGAATTGCGCATCTGGAATACCCAGCTTTTCCTTCAAATCCACTAAAAGACAAATATCCGCCTACCATGATAAATGCCCCACCATTTAATACATAATCACGTACCAGTGCCAACTTATCAACACATTTTCTTCCTCGTAAATATGTATCATTTCCAAGAAGGAATGAATTGGATCCTACATCAGAAAAAATAATACAACTGTATTGTTCTAACTCTTTTATTGACGATGGAAATTTTTTATCAACATCCTGACAACCGATATTAAAAAATTCATAGCCGGCCGCCTCAACCGCTTCCTTTATAAAATGAAATTCTTCTTCTAAATAGGAAGAACTAAAAGAGTCAAACCCCTTGGTGCAAATTACTGTATTAATGCATGTCTCACCTACAAGTAATACTTTCTTTTTCATAAAACCTCCTAGTATGCTTTAAAAATTACTGCTCATTTCCCATTGGATATAAGACATTATAAATATCTTCCTCTTTATAATTCTCAGGTGTAACTAAAACACAACCTGAATCAATAGATTTTTCTACTGTATCCCCATCAAGGTAAGCGTTCAAAGACTGTACTCCAACATATCCCATATCATATGGTTTTTGAACCATAGTTCCTGTACAGACACCAGATTCTAAGAGTGGAAGCACATCATTAGAAAAATCAAATCCATATACCTTAATCGTATCAATAGACTTTTCCATCAAAGCACGGCTTGCACCAACAATACCAAATTCATTCATCGCATAGATCGCTTTTAAGTCTGTATTAGCAGTCAACAAATTCTGCGTTACTTCCAATGCTTTTTGTGTGTCATTGTTATAAAATTGCGTTTCAAGTAATGTGATATTTGGATAATTTTCCATTTCTTTTCTAAATCCATCTTCTCTCAAAGATCCTGTCTGCATTCCTGCTGCATAACTGATAATTGCTACTTTTCCCTCTTCTTCGATATCTACTGCAACCTTTTTTGCTAACTCTGCTGCTGCACCTGCATTATCTGTCGCAATAGATGAAATTACCTTGTCACTATTCAATCCGCAATCTACAGCAACTACTGGAATTCCTTTTTCTATTGCCTGTTCCGTTATTGGGACCAATGCATCTACATCAGCAGCTGCAAGCATGATTCCATCCACGCCCTTATCAATACATGTTTGCATTACATCCACCTGACCATTAATATCTGTGCTACCATTTACAGGCGCCGTAAAATAAATTTCATCGCCACTTTCTGCAGCAGCGGCCTCTGCTCCTGCATTTAATGTCTGCCAATATGTAGACTGAGTAGAATGAGTAACCAGCGCAAACGTATGTCCCTCTGCCTGTGCTGTTAATGGTAAGAGTGTTACAACTCCCATAGCTAGACCAAATGCTACTGCTTTCTTCATAATGTTCGTTTTCATCATGTTTCCTCCCTTTATTTTTTATTTATTTTTTCTTCTCAAACTATCTACAAAAACTGCAACTATAATTACCAAACCAATAGCAATCTGTTGCCAAAATGGATTTACTTGCAGTAAATTCAAACCATTTTTCAAAACAGCTATGGTCAATGCCCCTATCACTGTTCCCATTATGGTTCCTGCACCTCCTAATGGACTAGTACCACCGATAAAAACTGCTGCTATTGCATCGCTCTCATATCCAATACCTGCATTTGGCTGTGATGATAATACTCTGGCTGCAAGAATGACTCCCACTAAACCTGCAAGTAACCCTCCAATAGTAAATACCCACAATTCAACATTTTTTACAGTAATACCAGAAAGCCTTGCAGCCTCCCTATTACTTCCAATTGCATAAACTTTTCTTCCAAATGAAGTTTTTTTCATAATAAATGCAAATATAACAGCAAGCACAAACATAATGATAACTGGTACCGGAATTTTTCCAACACTACCACCACCAATAAAATACAATTTTTCATCCAATCCAGAAACAGGAAGAGAATTTGTCAATACATATGCTATTCCTCTTGCTATATTTTGCATACCTAACGTTGCAATAAAAGGAATTAGTTTCATTCTTGTAATTACAAAACCATTAATAAATCCACATAATCCCCCAAACATAATACCGGCTATAACCGAGATCCAAACTGGTACACCAGCCAAGATTAATTTTCCTACTACAACTCCTGCTACGCCAAGAATCGAACCTAGTGAGAGATCAATGCCTCCAGTAATAATAACCATGGTTTCAGCATATGCGAGAATCGCAATATTAGTTGCTTGCTGTAATGTTGTAATTAAATTATTACTTGTCAAGAAATTTCCACTCAAAATTGTAAAAACTAATCCTAATAAAACTAATGGTAAAAAAGCTTTTAATTGAGTGGTCACCTTACTGCTCTTTGAAAAAGTGTCTACTTTATTACCCATTTTGTCCTTCCTCCGTTAAGCCAATTTATCGAACTGCCATTGTTAGCAGTTTTTCCTGTGTAATCTCTTCTTTACTCAATTCTCCAGTAAAACGGAAATCATGCATCACCATAATACGATCAGATACTCCAATTACTTCAGGCAAATCAGAAGAAATAACAATAACTCCTACACCAGCTTCAACCAATCTGTTTAGTAACTCATACACCTCTTTTCTTGCGCCAACATCAATTCCTCTTGTTGGTTCATCGAAGACTAAAATACGTGCATTTCTCGTAAGCCATTTTGCAATAATAATTTTCTGTTGGTTACCACCGCTTAAGTTCTTTGCTAGCTGATAAATAGAAGGCGTTCTTATTTTTAATTTTTTTACATATTCTTCTGCATTTATTTCACAATCCTTATTTCTCATTACACCATGCATAGAAAAACGTTTCAAGTTCGCCATACTAATATTGTTTTCTATATCGAGTCCTAAAGCCAATCCATCTTTTTTTCTGTCTTCTGTCAAATAACCCAAGCCATTTTTAACTGCATCTGCGGTATTTTTAACACCAATTTGTTTTCCTTGTATCAGAACATCATATTTTTCTGCCTTATCCGCTCCAAATAATGCTCTTGCAAATTCTGTTCTACCAGCTCCAACTAAACCATATATTCCAAGTATTTCTCCTTGATAAAGAGTAATATCTTTTATATCCAATCCCTGTTTAGTTGTCAGGCAATTTATTTTCAACAATTCCTTTCCGCGCTTTGCAAAATGATTTGGATACTGATTTTCAAGTTTTCTTCCCACCATAAGTGATATTAGTTCTTCTTTATTAGTTTCTTGATATTCTTTTGTACCAATATATTCCCCATCTCGGAAGATACTAACACGATCTGCTACAACATCCAATTCTTCCAAACGATGTGAAATATATACAATCCCAATACCCTTTTTCTTCAACTTCGCAATTATATTAAATAAAGTGTCTACTTCAGCAGCTGCTAATGCGGCCGTTGGCTCATCGAGAATAACAATTTTGCTATTTAGCGCCAGCATTCTTGCAATTGCTACCATTTGCCTCTGCGCCACGCTCAATTCTCCAGTGATGGTCGTGGGCGAAATATGTAATCCTATTTCTTGAAGCACCTCCGTTGCTTGCTGGTTCATCTTTCTAAAATCAAAAACAAATGGAAATCCTTTTACACGTGGTTCATATCCTACAAAAATATTTTCTGCAACAGTAAGATCCGGCATTAAATTAATTTCCTGATGAACAATATTGATTCCAATATCTTGAGCTTTTCTTGGATTAGAAACTTCAATTTTCTCCCCCATATAAATAATTTCGCCCTGATCAGCCTGATAACTACCTGTCAGAATTTTCATTAAAGTAGATTTTCCAGCTCCATTTTCTCCCACTAAAGCATGGACTTCACCTGAACGCAGATCTAAATGTACCCCTTTCAGAGCTTTTACTCCTGGAAATTCTTTAACAATTCCATTCATTGCTAAAATTTCCTGCATGCTTTCACCACCTTTAAACTACTCCGCACCAATCCATAATTGTTCCTGCAAAAATTTTAATGCAATCAATATACTCTTGTAATGGTATGTATTCATTAACTGTATGTCCTATCTCCATAGCGCCAGGTCCAAAATGTACAGTTGGCGTATTTGCATAATTGTTCAACAGTCTACCATCTGCCCCACTGACTAATCCTTTACATTTTGGTGCTTCTCCCCTTATTTGCATTGTTTGTTCTGAAAGTTCAACACAAATCGGATGCTCTATTCCTATATCACATGAGCTTCCCAATTGATATAAGGTTACTTTTGGTAAATGTTTCTCCATCCATGGATCACTAATAGCGATGCGCTTTATAATTTCCCGAACTTCTTTGTCATACTTTTCTCCCATCCATGTATATCCTTCTTCATAATGTGGTTGAAAATGAACAATAAATTCCATCTTACACTTATCTGGCACAATTGTAGATGCAACACCACCATTAATTGTATCAATACTAAGGCTTTGCGGTGGCAAATATGGATGTCTTCTCGTTAATGCCCATTCTCGTTCTGCTTCCTGTAACCCTATTATAATCTTCTCCATTTTTTCAATAGCATTTACTCCATCCCATTTAGCTCCACAATGATTTGCTCTTCCTTCTACTTCCACTTCATAAATTAACCACCCCATATGTGCCGGTGCCAACCATAAATCTGAAGGTTCCGGTATAATCCCTGCATCAGCATGATACCCTCTGGCACAACAAGATAGTGTTCCATTCCCCCCTCCTTCTTCATCTATTACTGATTCATAGAAAACATCTCCTTTTAATTGAATATTACAATCACAAATGGCTTTCATTGCCATTAAAGAGGCGCATAATCCACCTTTCATATCACACGCACCACGACCATATAATTTGCCATCATTAATAAAAGGCTGTGTTGGACCTGTTTTCCAAAGACTCAAATCTCCAAAATCAACAGTATCCATATGACCGTTGAATAAGAGTGATTTTCCTCCACCTTTTCCTTTAAATGTTCCAACTACATTATGTCGCCCCTCGTATTCATGATCCAAATTAACTTCTGGACAGAAACTCATTTCTTCATATGTAGGTTCAAATTCATCAATTTCTGCACCATACTTTTCTAAAAATTTTTTGACAATTTTTTGCCCATTATCTTCATTTCCACGTTTCCCATGTTCAAAAATTCTTGTATCTGCAGATACTACTTCTTTTAGAAAATCAACATATTCCTGCACACAAGAATCAATTTTTTTCATCACCTGTTCTTTCGTATTCATTTTTATCCCCCACTTTCTATGATACGCTTTTCTCATGTCTGCATTGTATCATTATATGTATTATTTGTCAATTATATTCATCATCTTAATAATAAATAGTACATTTAATACATTTGTGTGGTTATTTAATATAAAAACCAGTTGCTTTATTTACAACAACCGGTTTCATTAAAATTAATATATTTATTTTTCTTTTTGAATATCTACTAATTCACATGGAATAATAATACTTTGAGGGTTCTCCCCTTCAAGGAGTTTTATCAAAGATTCAACCGCTTTAGTTCCCATTTCAGTTTCTGGATGAGAAATATAGGGAATAAACAACTTTTCCGTCCATTGATATGGTTCTACATTATCAAAGCATACAATCTCTATATCTTTTTTTAAATTTCTGATAGCGCAAAGTGTATTCATCGCAAAAGTCGCAATCGTGCAATAAACTGCCGTTATATCAGAATGATTCTTTAGAAACTCCTCAATTATTTTGATATTCTTCTCGTATTGCTGCGGTTCATGATTCACAGAACAATTAACCAAGTTTTCTATACAGTCTTCTTCTCTATAAGGAATTCCTGCACACAAAAGAGCATATCTGAATCCTTCTATTCTATTCATCAAACAAACAGTGTTTTCAGGATTTTGTGAGAATAACGCAATTCGTTTATGCCCCTTGTTTACAAGATATTCTCCTAACATTTGTCCACCTTTTCGGTCATCCGAATAAACACTGCACGTATTTACCCCTGGCAAATATCGATCTACTAAAACGACAGGAAAACCTTCCATATTCATTTGCAAAATTTTCTCACTATAAAACGCTCCATCTACTGGATAAATAATCAATCCATCTACTCCGTGCTCACGCATTCTATCAATTAATTCATTCTCAATTTTATGTTTCCCATGAGACAGACCAAACATCAATTGATAACCTCTTTTTCCAATAGCAGTTTCTAAAGACTGGAGTAATGATACTTGAAACGGCGAATCTAAATGACTCATGATCACTCCAATCAAATATGGCGTTCTTTTCTTACTTTGACTACTTTTCTCCTGAACCATTGATACCAATTGCTTAGATGAAACAAAAGTGCCTTTACCAGGATATCTTGAAATAATATTTTCTTGCTCCAATTCTGCCATCGCTCTTCTTACCGTTATACGACTAACTTGAAATTTTTCTGATAATTCCTTTTCCGACGGAAGCATATCTCCTTCTTGCAATCTTTTTTCTGTAATCTCATTTAATAGATAATCTTTTATCTGCAAATACCACGGTTTTTTTTCACTGTTCATTTTATCCCTCTTTCTACTTTTGGTCACAATACATTCATATCATATAATACATTTATTGTCAAGTTATACATTATTACAGTCTAAATACTTCAAAATACAAATGTAAAATATATATACTTCCCCAAATACAAAAAGAGAAGAAGTCCATGTGGTGGAACTTCTTCTCACTGTTTTAAGAAAAGCACATATCTCTCCATAGTTTAATATGCTCTCTTTCCTTTTTTAATCATTCAGTATATAATTAAAAAGATTGCTCGAATCTATATGATTATCTATTTATCTGTTTTCCTGCTATCATACTAACTTTTATGAATTGGAGATTTATTTATGTTTTATTTACCAGATGGAACCACTAAATGTGGCTTTTATGAATGCAAACGATGTGACAACCGCTTTCTGTCCTTACAGACTATGAAGAAAATCCCATGTCCAAACTGTGCGCAAGACATTGATTATGAGATTGGTCCAGACGAATCTCTCGAAGATATTCTGGATTCTGCAGAATTAATTCAGGTGATTGAAGGTGAAGAAGAGATTATCAAAATGGACGGACTTTTATCTCTTGCCATCACCGGCGGTGAAGATGAATGGATATAAACTGTACACTGCCGACAAATCATGAATTTCAGAAATTGGATCTTCTACTTTCACAAGGACAATTTGAACTGGTAAATTATGACCCTTCTTTAAAAAAACAGGATCTGAAACTTGTATATCTGATGAATGATGCAGTGGAAAGCTTCCTGATATTTCAGGCAGCCCGGCTTACCGGTGAATATCTGCCGGATTTTGAAGGGGAGCTTTCCGCTTCTCTTTCCAGAGATGAACATGGTTATATTCTGATTGTTCACCAGAATACTGTTATCTGCACACTCTTTTTTCAGAACTTGCTTCTGGATACTCATTTATTTGACTATGGAAAAACTGGTCACTTCTGGGTATCTGGTTATGAATACCTGCGTCAATTAGAATACCGGATTGCTATTTTGCACGATAAACTGACATATATGGGTACTGATTATTGCAACAAAGAGGAACAATTACTGGCCGTTCTGGCAGCCTTTCCACCACTTAACTGTGACTGTTATCCGGCAGTTCCGGAAAAATATCTTGTTCCAAAATATCCACGTTGGTTTGTATCAAAAGCTGCAATCGCTATTATGCAACAATTCGCATATGATGCAGGAGATACAGTTCTGATCCATTGGCTACATCTGTATAAACATTTTCCTTATCGTCCTATTGCCTGTATCATTGCCAGAATGCTACATCTGACCAGTCATTCCCGTGTCATTGATCTGTTAACAAATACACTGACACAAGCAGCTTCCGAATATTCCTCACGGACATTTTCTGATATAGAAAATCTCAGGATCTCGAAACTTTTACATGCTGCTCAACAGCGCCAACAAGAACTGCTCTCGCAAGGCATTCTGTCTGATATCCTAAAAGAAGAGCCATTTCAGTACACGGAAGATTCTATGGAATACAAAATATATCTGATGATTTGGAAAACAAGAGGCCGGAATCGAATTGTAGAAATTGAAACTTTTTCTTGATGATATCACCGCAATGTTCGCAAATACTCTTTTTGTTCTGGAGTGATCCTGAAACTTTCAATAGCTTTCTGAATGGTCTTTTTGTGTACCCAGGCAGAAAGCTTCTTTTCTTCCAGATAAGGAATTGTATTATTCCATTGCTTTGCTAAAGCTGTGGCAAAATACCATGCAATCATCATATTAACATAATATTCTTCTGATTCTACAGCTGATACCTGTTTTAAATATTCTGGTGTAAAATCATCATCAAGATATAAACTCATCAACACCCCTATTCCATACCGAATCGTATATGTCTCTCCAGATGTAATCCAATCTCTGATTTCCATAAGCAGCTCTTGCTTATGTTTTGCGAAACATTTTGGCAGCGGAAGGTCACATGTTGCCCAATTATTTATATATGGTAAGAAACTCTTTACCTGTTTTAAACAAGATTCATAATCTTTATTCGCTGCTATCAGCATCATGTGAAGATTGTTTTCCTCATAATACTGGTGAGGCATATTTTTCAAAAAAGTCTGCGCTTCTTCTGTTTGACCAAATTCTTTTGCAAATTTGCGTAAAACTGGGGTACGTATGCCGATAATCGTTTCTTTTTCAATCCCTGGCAATAGTTTACTTTGAAAATCCCGGTATTTCAGATCTTGCATAGTAAATAACTGTTGTTGCAATTCTGTTTTCTGTCCCTGTAATATTGAACTTGTTACATGCTTATTCATACTGAATATTTCCCCCATTTCATAAACGCCTCGATACTCTCTCTACATACCCCCACTATTCTACCGGAGACTATATCAGATTTCACCAAATCTATTTCTATATTTCCCCAATTCTGCTTCTATACTTTCTGCTCGTTTCTTCTCTGTTTCCAACTGTTCTTGCATTTCTTTTCGCCCTTCTTCTCTGGCATCTTCTAACAAATCCTGCATTCCTTTACACATATTTACTTTATCCTCACTTTTTCCCATTTCTATTCCGATATCAGTTACTGCATTTACAACTCGAGCCGCCTTAATGTCCATATTCCTATAAGCCGGATTTTGTTGTATTATTTCCATCAATTTCTTTTTATCTTTTGAATACTTAATAAAATACATCACTTCTCGTAAATCTGTCTGAAAACGACTTATTTCCTCGTCTGTCAACTCTGCCGGAGCCAGTAAATTTATCTTATAATCTGGCACAAACGACATCAGTTTTTCATCTCGCAGATCGAACATCTGGTGAAGTTGTCGTGGACCATCCCATTTTTCTGCTCCAAAATAGATCACCAACGTAATAACCGGTATCAATCGATCTTCTTTATAAAATCCTGATAGATACTCTCCCGCAGTAAGATGTTCTTTATCCTTATTTTTCATTGACCGATGAATTTTCGTTGTTCTTTCTACCTGGCTGGCATACTCCAAAGCATCTTCAAGAATGCCTCGGCATTCTTGCTGCGAGATGCGCGTCATGCAAAGCATGACATATTTCTTTTGCACTTAAAAATTTTATCTTGTCTCGGTATCTTTCTATCGGGCGCTCGGCGCCGTTCATTCCATATGGCACTCCAATAGCCGCACTATCTACTGTTTTCAAACTATCTGATTTAATAATCTGTTCACCATGATAAATAAATTGATTGAATGCATCCGCAAATATCTTGTCCTGCCACTCAAAATATGTGTAAATATACTCACATCGAGATGATGTAGACTCTCACGAGTTCTATTTACTGCTTCACTGTGTATGTTTTTGATTGACCGAAATCATATCTACTCACAAGTTCTTGTACACTCCACAGTCGTAAATTCCCGAAAATAGCCTTCGGTACATACTTACGTTTGCGTTTTAGTTATGCAACTTCGTAAGTTATTGCATCTCTCAAATTAAGTGCAGCATTGAAATCTCTGTCTTCGACATAACCACAACTGCATTTGAATATTCTATCTGAAAGCTTTAAATCTTTTTTGACAGCGCCACAGCAGTGACAAGTTTTAGATGATGGATACCATCTGTCTACTACTCGTAGTTCGATTCCATTTTCATTGCATTTAACTTGAAGCTTTGTTTTAAATTCATAAAACTTCTGTGATGCAACTGCTTTTGAAAGATGTCGATTCTTCATCATGCCTTTTACATTTAAGTCCTCAATCGCTATATAAGATGGCTTGGTTTTCACTATCTCAGCGATTGTCTTGTTAATGTAATCAGTACGGATATTATCTATCTTATGATGAAGTTTCTGTACCTTGAGTTTTTGTATATTCGCCCTTTGAGTTACTTCTCCTTTCTTTAGATTTTCATACTTACGAGAGAGGCATCTCTGTTCCCGAATAAGTTGTTTCTCAAGCTTTTTCAGTCTTGCTGACTGGTTGATGTTCTTATAAGTTTTACCATTAGAAACAATGGCAAAATCCTTTAATCCAAGGTCTATGCCAATTCCTGCATTGGAATTATCAGCAATCTTGTTATTAGAAATTTCTACAAGAACTGAAACATAGTATCTGTCAGCTTTCATTGAAACCGTACCGCTTTTCATCACATATCCGTCTTTAGTTGTTGGAATATATCCTTTTTCTTTGATACGAACCCAACCAAGTGACGGAATATTGATTCTATGCCTTTCGCAACGACAATCCTTTGGATTATTCTTTACAAAATACATCTTCACATCAGATTTGCCTTTCTTTTTGAAATTAGGAAAAGCACTCTCGTGATTGAAAAATCTTGTAAAAGCAGTTTGTCCATTATTTACTGACTGTGTTACTGCTTTTGAATAAACTTCCTTAATCCACGAATGCTCTGGATGCTCAGAAAGATATTCATTGTTAAGCCAGACTCTAAACCTGTTACTGCTCATAAACTTTTCACCGTTGTCGTAAAGTTCTTTATTATGAGCAATATAGAAATTATAAATGAATCTGCAAGTTCCTATCGTCTTATGAATCTTGACTTTCTGTTCCTCTAACGGATTTATTTCCGTCTTGAAGCTCCTTAGCAATTTCCACATCCCTTTCTATTTGTTTTTTATACTTACGAAGTCCGTACAACCTACAAGAGAACACATGGAGTATTGAAACAATATCCTGCACGAGTTCTTCTTGTGGTGATAGTTCTTCATTGTTCACTACCACGATGGTCGTATTGAACTTCGTACAGAATTTTTCAAACCAGTCGTAACCAAATCTGATAAATCTATCTTTGTGAGTTACGATTATGGTTTTGATTTTTTGTTCCATCACTTCATCTAATAATTCGTTCCACTTTTTACGATTGTAATTAAGACCACTTCCATAATCTTCAATACACTGGTCTACAATAATACCTTTAGCATTACAAAACTGTCGTAAAAATGCAACCTGGTTTTGTAAATCATCTTTTTGATTTTTTGTAGATACCCTGACATAAATAACTACCTGACGTTGGTCATCTTCAGTATTTATTCCTTTGAATTGTAGATATTGGTCATAAGTGTAATAACGTCTATCAGTTGGAGTTCGGTTTGCCTTTAGAGTTCCTTCTCTATCCCAACGCTGTAATGTTTTTACAGATACACCTAACAGTTCAGCAAAATCTTTTGGCTTGTAATTTGTGATATTTGATGTGTTCATAATAATTTACTCCTTTGAGTACATTTAAACACATTTAATCATATTAGTTAATAAATTTAATTACTTAAGATATTCTCCTCCATATAATCTTTTGTGTAAATATCCTTTTTTCCCATCCAATTCTTCCTTTCTGCAAAAGAGAAAGAGGAATGACCTGTCAGCATGTTCTCTGTCTGCCGCAAACTGATATTCCAGTACTCTTTTGCTTATAAATTATTGAAAGCATAAGATTTCTGAAATGTAATAAGAACTCAGACAGTGTCATGCACCTTGAATTGAAAAACTATGCTTTATGTAAATCCAATCTTGACACACTCTTATTATTATTTCAAGTATCTTTTTATTTGTGAGTTATAAAATTCAGTTCTGCTTTACAGACATATCAGGATCCTGACGGAATGCGGACAATATAGTTTACTTCGTTTTTTCTAACGGAAGTTAATACTGGTATATGTTTTTTTCTGAGCATATGTACAATTGGATATGTCGAAAATACATCTCCTTCCACATATACAGCATCTGGCTTTTCTTTTAGTATCTTCTTCACCTGCTCTTTCACCAGACTCTTCCACTCTGCTTTTTCTAAGGTAACTTCCGCATATATTCCCTGAAATTTCAGCTCCGGTAAATCCAGTAGATCCATATGTATAATCTGTACAGATTTTAATTCCGGAAGTTGACGCAAAAGTACGTCTGTCTCTTCTGATCCACCCAAATTCACAATTCTTGGTTCTTCATGAAACTCCTGTAAACTGATCTTGCAGGCCGAAATTGCGTCTTCCAATTTGTTTACTGTCATAAGAAAACCACCTTTATGACAAAAATTCGCGCTTTCCAGACCAGTTACCGCTATAAGTTCTTCCTTTTCCAGCCCCAGCCATTTTTCCGGAAAACTGCACTTATAGTTCATTGAATATTCCCGTTTTTGTGGTTGTATACAATATCCTCCTCGATTAGACGGAAATATCACAAATGCGATTTGTGTCTCTGAAAGATACTTCTGACAAGGAATGAATTCCGGTAGTACCAAAATTTTTTCCTCTTCTGCCGGAACTATTCCATCTCGCAATCTATCTGCATGATTTTTCAAAACCTCTTCCAATCGTTTATCCGCGCGTTCATTTCCGAGATACCTTTGAAATTTATTTTCCAGGATCATCCCTGCAACGCTTACTGCCTGAAAAAATGATTCGTCTGTCCCTCCGGTTGCATCCCAGGCTGGATTGAAATTTCCTATTAAGGTAGCAAGTTCATTTTTTTCTCCGGTGTTATCATTCTGATCCAGTGGCTGTACAAAAGATTCATCAAACTGTATAGCCAATTCTTTCCCAAGAATCTCTGCCCCCAATGCCTCCCATAAGAGTCCAAATGCCGCATACGGCACACCATTTTCTCTTACACGACTATCCTTTTGATGGTGATCATATGCACCTCTTCCTATGTCAAATACAATTCCATCGTAGTCTTCCGATACCTGATTGCCACGCTCAATCTGAATTTCCGGATTTAAATATAATAATAATGCTGCTGAAAATACATCATCTGCATGAAACTTCCCACCATGAGTAAATGCAGAAGCATTTTCTTTTCTGATCTCTTTTAATAGCTGATTCATAAATTCCTCCGAATAGTTTTTTCATTCCGATTCTAACATAAAAATGCCAATCTCAAAATAAAAACCCCTCAGCTATCGTTCTCAC
Organism: uncultured Marvinbryantia sp.; assembly: GCA_934373455.1. Lineage (GTDB taxonomy): Bacteria > Bacillota > Clostridia > Lachnospirales > Lachnospiraceae > Marvinbryantia. The sequence continues at coordinate 6,718 of CAKRON010000030.1, read as the reverse complement.
GATCTCTAAGGGGTTTATTTTATGTTTTTCTACGTCTGACTAAAATTAGTCCTGTACGTATGGCATCAGTGCAACGTGACGTGCTCTCTTGATTGCAGATGTAAGAGCTCTCTGATGTTTTGCACATGTTCCTGTGATTCTTCTTGGAAGGATTTTTCCTCTTTCAGAAACGTATTTCTTTAATTTGGCTGTATCCTTGTAATTGATTTCATTATTTTCTTTACCGCAGAATACACAAACTTTTTTTCTTCTGCGTCCGCCTCTTCTCTTCATTGGAGAGTCGCTTCTATCACTTCTATTGTAAGCCATGATTCTTACCTCCTATCGAAATTCTAGTTAAACGGCAGCTCCTCATCGATACCATCCGGTATATTCATGAATCCATCTCCGGCTGCGGCACTAGGTGTCGGTCTGCTTGGTGATGGTGCTGCGCTATAGCCGCCTTCTGATGCTCCGGATGCATTCTTGCTCTCAGCGAATTCCTGTTCTTCTACAACAACATCTGTTGTGTATACTCTCACTCCGTCCTTATTGGTATAGCTTCCTGTCTGGATACGACCGGTAACTACTACCTTAGTTCCCTGACGGAAATATTTCTCGGCAAATTCAGCACTTCTACCGAACACAACACACTGAATAAAATCTGCGGTTGCTTCACCATCACGTCTGAATCTGCGATCTACAGCCAATGTATATCTTGCTACAGCGGTAGCATTCTCGCCTGCTGAGTAACGAACTTCCGGGTCTCTCGTTAAACGACCCATTAAAATGACTTTATTCATTCTGATCTCCTCTTATTATGCGTCCTGTCTAACACACAAATATCTGAGAACGTTTTCCATAATACGAACATGTCTTTCCAGTTCTGCTGGGCAATCAGCCTCTGCATCGAACTGAATGAAATAGTAAAAACCTTCGCTCATTTTCTGAATGTCGTAAGCAAGTTTCTTCTTACCCCATTCGTCAACATTCGTAATAGTACCGCCAAAACGTGTAATATACTCTTTTACTTTTTCTACGGTAGCTGTTCTTGCGTCGTCCTCAAGCTTTGCGCTGACAACAACTGCTAATTCATACTTGTTCATGCGTTTTGCACCTCCTTGTGGTCTCTGGCCCCTTTCCGAAAAAGGAGCAAGGAATTGAAATATATCACGAATATATACTTTAGCACAGAAAGTGCCTGAAATCAAGCACTTTCTAAAATTTTCTCTTTTTCTTTCTGCTATTCTTTTTTAGTCAGTCCCTTTGTATTTTTCTCCACAAGTTTCCGAGATACCATCACCTGATGACCGCATCCCTGACATTTCAATCGAAAGTCAGCTCCTACTCGCAAAATTTCCCACTCCTGGCTGCCACATGGATGTGGTTTTTTCAATTTTACGATGTCCCCTACTTCATACTGTAAATGTTCCATTTTTCCTCCGGTTATTTTATCTCTATACTTTCAAATACTTTGCCAATACTTTCCTGTATCACCAGATCCGCATTTTTATCTCTGGATGTTACACTCTTATTGATAACTACCAGATGCTTTCCTCGGAAATAATCAATCAGTCCTGCTGCCGGATACACTACCAGTGACGTTCCTCCGATAATCAATACATCTGCCTTTGAAATATATTCTATAGATTTACGCAGCGTATACTCATCCAATCCTTCTTCATACAATACCACATCCGGCTTTATGGTTCCACCACAGGAACAGGTCGGTACACCTTCTGCATGAAGCATATATTCTGCATCATAAGATTTATGACACTTCATACAATAATTTCGAAGCACACTTCCATGAAGCTCCAACACTTCTTTGCTTCCGGCAGCCTGATGCAGACCGTCAATATTCTGGGTAATCACGGCCTGTACATGCCCCTGCTCCTCCCACTGAGCCAGACGCTTATGTGCCATGTTCGGTTTTGCATCCAGACACAGCATTTTCTTTTTATAAAAACGGTAAAACTCTTCTGTATGATACATAAAAAAGCTATGACTTAATATGGTCTCCGGAGGATAATCGTATTCCTGATGATACAGACCGTCCACACTTCGAAAATCTGGAATACCACTTTCTGTAGATACCCCTGCGCCGCCAAAAAATACAACTTTGTGACTGTCCTGAATCCAATTCTGCAATGTCTCTATCTTCTTTTCCACAGTTTACGCCTCCTCTACTCTGTCTTCGGTACCGCCTGGTACGTTCTGACACGTTTTCCTTGAACTACAAATCTGGTAGCATCATTGCCGGTACAGGTAGATAACGTCACGATCGTATCCGTGTAATCCACATCTACACCGGTATCATACAAGGACTGTTCTTTCGCCTGATATATAAATTCCTGGAAATCTTCCTTGTCCCGGAACGTGATCTGATAATTCATGCCAAATTTATCCACTTCTGCACATGAGAAAATCTCATATTTGTAAATACGGTTTGGCGTGTAAATCCAAAAATACGGACTCTTATCATATACTGCTTTATCACGATAATCTTTCAGACTTCCAAACATGGATCCGTTCTTCATATTATGACCATAAATTATCGTATTTCTTTGTCCAAAATTACTCTTATTCATATAATCCATAAAAATGGAACCTGAAAAATTATCAGTTCTTTCAAATGTCCGATACAGATAATAATCATTGTCTGTTCCCTGTACGATTGGATAATTAATGGTATCTACCGCATCCATACGAATCCAGCCGATGACATCTTCGTTGATGCTCTGCAAGCTGTCAAAATCAACAGGATTCTCCATTGCTTCAAATCTGCTTCCTGTTCCATATTCGCTCAGATCAGCATCTCCCCATTCGTCTCCCATCTTATCATTTGCATCCATGGAATCATCCAGTCCTTCTGTCACTTTCTGATCCCCCACATACTGTTCAAGACTTGCATACTCATCCACCCCTGTTTTATAATCCAGATAAATATGCACTAAACGCCAGGCTGCAAAACAGAAAACTACAACTGCAATGAGTAACACTAATGTACTGATTACATTTCCGATGCCGCCTTTTTTCTTTCTTCTTGTCTCACGTCTTGCCATGCAGCTTTTGCTCCTTTCCTATCACATATTTTATGTTAAATTCTTCTTCGATTCTTTTTTCCGCTTTCTGACTTCTTATTCGTACCAAGACGCTGATGCCTGGTCAATGGATCTTCCTCTTCTTTTTTCTGAGCTTCTACTTTCTGTGTCGGATTATGAATACCAGGAAGTGTAACAGTAAACGTTGTATGCTCCCAGTCACTGCTCGCTTCTATCAGTCCACCATGAAGTTCTACAATTCTCTTAGCGATAGACAGACCAAGCCCCGATCCTCCTGTCTGGCTGGATCTGGCGTTGTCCACCCGATAAAACTTTTCAAAAATCAGCTTTAAATTCTGTTCCGGTATCTCATGTCCCTGATTCTTAAATGTGATCACAATATCGGTACCTCGGGCACGGGCTTCAATCTCAATCTCTGTATCCGTATAGCTATATGCAATCGCATTTCGCAGCAGATTATCAAAGACCCTGGCCAGCTTATCCGGATCTCCCATCACCATCAGGTCATCATCGGTCTTCACAGAACATGTCAGATACTTGTCCCTCAACACTCCATAGCTTTCATCCGCCAGCTGCTCCAGAAGAAAAGACAGATTCAGCTGCTTCTTTTCCAGAACAATATCTTGCAGATTAAACTTGGTAATCTCAAAGAATTCATTAATCAGCTCCCGAAGCCTGGATGCCTTTTCAAATGTAACATGAATGTACTTTTCCCGGTCTTCTTCCGGCATATTTTTTCTCTGATCCAGCATCGTCAAATAGGCAATAATGGATGTCAGCGGAGTCTTCAAATCATGAGCCAGATAGACTACCAGATCATTTTTCTTCTGTTCACTGATCGCAGTCTCCATCTCCTTGCGTTTCAGTGTTGCACGAAGTGCCATCAGCTTATCTTCCAGCGGCTTCAATTCCGGAACAAGCACAATCTGTTCATCATCTTCCCTCTGTATGGCATCAATTGCTGCTTCTACACTGCTCAAATAGTGAATCATTCTTTTCACAAGAAGATTGTAAAAGACCAGAAACAGTATGATAAATCCCAGCACCAAAAAGACCGCTTTATGATCCATAAAAATTCTGCGGTACCACTCATCTGCCATGGACTGTTCCATATTCAACTTTGTGAAAATCCACATCATCAGTTTTGTAAACAATCCCTGAAATATCCCGTCTATAAAAAAGCGGACAATCCACACCCCTATGACCAGTGTCAGTAGTGCCACCAGTCCTGTTCGAATCAGAATTGTCCTTTTTAGCTTCTTATAATTATTTTTCAACCTTGTATCCAACTCCCCATACGGTCTTAATAAAATCTGTTTTTCCCATAGAACCGCCCATCTTTTCCCGCAGATGACGGATGTGTACCATTACCGTATTGTTGCTTTGTTTATAATATGTCTCATGCCATACCTGCTCAAACAACTGCTCTGAGCTGATTACCTGTCCACGGTTCTCACATAATATCCACAGAATATCAAACTCTATCGGCGTCAACGTCAGTTCCCGTTCATTAAACTGACATTCATGAGTACTTCGGTTCATCACAAGTCCGCCAAAGTCTATGATATCTTCCTGTGGTTTTGTTCCTTCATTATACTTTGTGACACGGCGAAGCTGCGCTTTTACACGTGCCATCAGTTCCAGGGGATTAAATGGCTTTTCAATATAATCATCAGCCCCCAGAGTCAGTCCTGTAATTTTGTCCATATATTCTGTCTTTGCAGTCAGCATAATTACAGGAAACATATATTTTTCTCTGATTTTCTGTAAAATTGTAAATCCATCGATATCCGGAAGCATGACATCCAGAATGGCGAGAGAAGGCTGTTCCTTCTCCACCGCTTCCAGTGCCTCTTTTCCATTGTAGCATTTTACCACTTCAAAATTCTCATTCTGAAGATACAGACCGATGACATCCGCAATTTCTCGTTCATCATCTACTACAAGTATCTTATCAGACATAAAAACCTCTTTTCTATAACTCACAGTTTCCTACTGTTCTTGGGAATGGAATCGCATCACGAATATTTGCCACACCGGTCAGATACATAACGCAGCGTTCAAATCCCAGTCCAAATCCTGCATGACGGGTAGAACCATATTTACGCAGATCCAGATAGAATTTATAATCTTCTTCCTGTAATCCCAGTTCTGTCATACGTGCAAGAAGTTTGTCATAATCATCCTCTCTCTGAGATCCTCCAATGATTTCTCCGATACCAGGCACCAGACAGTCCATAGCAGCAACTGTCTTGCCATCTTCGTTCATCTTCATATAGAATGCTTTGATCTCTTTCGGATAATCTGTCACAAATACTGGTTTCTTGAATATCTGTTCTGTCAGATATCTTTCATGCTCTGTCTGGAGATCACATCCCCAGCTTACTTTATAGTCAAAGTTATCGTTGTTCTTTTCCAGAATCTCAATCGCTTCTGTATAAGTAACATGACCAAACTCAGAATTGATCACATGGTTCAGTCTGTCCAGAAGTCCCTTATCAACGAAAGAATTGAAGAAATTCATCTCTTCCGGTGCATTCTCCAGTACATAACGGATCACATATTTCAGCATTGCCTCTGCAAGATCCATGTTGTCATTTAAATCTGCAAATGCGCATTCCGGCTCGATCATCCAGAACTCTGCCGCATGGCGGGTTGTGTTGGAATTCTCAGCGCGGAAGGTTGGTCCGAAAGTATAAACATTGCGGAATGCCTGTGCAAAAGTCTCGCAGTTTAACTGTCCGCTTACTGTCAGATTAGTTTCTTTTCCGAAGAAATCCTGAGAGTAATCTACAGCACCCTTGTCATCTGTCGGAACGTTGTTCATATCCAGAGTAGTTACCTGGAACATCTCACCTGCACCTTCACAGTCACTTCCTGTGATCAGTGGAGTATGCACATAAACAAATCCCTGCTCCTGGAAGAAACGGTGAATCGCATAGGCACACAGAGAACGCACACGAAATACTGCCTGGAATGTGTTTGTTCTCGGGCGGAGATGTGTGATGGTTCTTAAGTATTCAAGACTGTGTCGTTTCTTCTGAAGCGGATAATCAGGTGCAGAATTACCCTCTACTGTAACTTCTGCTGCCTGGATCTCAAATGGCTGTTTTGCCTGTGGAGTTGCTACCAGTGTACCTTTGACAATGATCGCTGCACCTACGTTTAATTTGCTGATCTCAGCAAAGTTCTCCATTGTATCGTGATAAACTACCTGAAGAGTCTCAAAGAAGCTTCCGTCGTGAAGCACGATAAATCCAAATGTCTTGGAGTCACGTACGCTTCGTACCCATCCGCCTACTGTAACCTCTTTATCCAGGTATTTTTCTCTCTCTTTGTAAATCTCTTTTACTGTTGTTAACTTCATATCTATGTTTCCTCTTTCTCCTCATCGTTCTGGTCTTACACAAAAAGACGAAACGCTGTTTCAGATAACAGCCGTCTCGCCTTTTAGTATAGACTATTCCCTGTTTTCACGCAAGGAGTAATCTGGTATTTAACTGTGTTTTTTCTTTTGGAAGGTGTGTTAGATCATGCTCTCTGTCATTTAGTCAGGCAGGCACTCTCAACGAATCCATACATTTTGCAAAAATACGCTTATATGTCCTTGTAGTATAGTGAAGCCCGTCATCTACCGTACCGGTTCCGTAATGATCACTGGCAAAGCTGTATCC
>CAKRON010000029.1 GCA_934373455.1 uncultured Marvinbryantia sp. | reverse complement strand
TGCACGTTATCTCATGGATTTCCGTGGAATGAATGTGCAGCGAGAACAGATCATCGTAGGGGCAGGAACAGAATATCTCTATAGCTTGTTGATTCAGCTGTTGGGAGAAAATTGTGTGTATGGAGTGGAAAACCCTGGTTATCATAAAGTTGCAAAGATTTATAAAAGTATGGGTGTAGCATATTGCTACCTGGACATGGATCATGCAGGTGTACTGCCTTCACAGCTTGAAGAAAAGAAAGTTCAGATTCTTCACACTTCACCGTCCCACCATTTTCCTACAGGAATAGTTATGCCGGTAAGCAGGCGATATGAATTATTGGGCTGGGCTGCGGGATCTCCTGACCGTTATATTATAGAGGACGATTATGACAGCGAACTGCGGTTGAGTGGTAAACCGATACCGACGCTGCAGAGTATGGATGTATCTGGAAAAGTGATCTATATGAACACTTTTACGAAGACACTGTCTTCCACTGTGCGTATCAGCTATATGGTGTTGCCGGATTCTCTGGCAGAACGCTTTTATCAGAATCTGAGTTTTTACTCCTGTACGGTATCTAATTTTGAACAGTATACATTATCACGTTTTATTCAAAATGGAAGTTTTGAAAAACACATTAATCGTCTGCGCAATTATTATCAGATGAAGCGAGATAAGCTTTTAGAAGCTTTTCACAGTCATCCGATACATGAATATATCTCTATTTATGAAGAAGAAGCCGGTGTACATTTTCTGATGAAGATCGATACAAAAAAGACAGAACAAGAAGTTATGGATGCAGCCAGGGAAAAGGGAATCCGCCTCAATCCTGTGTCTGGATATTATTTCGGCATCCGGCCGGAAGAAGAACAAATCTATGTTATGAATTATTCTTCTATTCCTCTGGAAAAAAAGGAAGAGATCGTATCAAGGATCTACGAGGCAGTTTTGTGAAAATGAGTATTGCAATTAGACTGGGATAGTAGTTATAATAACAAGAGATTGTGTGAATGCAGAGCATAAAACAAATCATGTTAATTAAAAGTATGAAGGAGTACTGATTATGGAAATGAAGCCTGTAAAAGAAGGAAAAGTACGTGAGATTTATGACAATGGTGACAGCCTGATTATGGTAGCAACAGACCGCATCAGTTGTTTTGATGTGATTCTCAAGAATGAGGTTACAAAAAAGGGTACCGTATTGACACAGATGTCTAAATTTTGGTTTGATCTGACCCAGGATATCCTGCCAAACCACATGATTTCTGTTGATGTGAAAGACATGCCTGAATATTTTCAGCAGTCGAAGTTTGATGGCAACAGTATGCTGTGCCGTAAATTAGAGATGCTTCCTGTAGAATGCATTGTACGTGGTTATATTACAGGCAGCGGCTGGGCAAGTTATCAGGAGACAGGTGAGGTATGCGGTATTAAGCTGCCGGAAGGTCTGAGAGAGTCTGACAAACTGCCGGAACCGATTTATACACCATCCACCAAAGCGGAGATCGGCGATCATGATGAGAACATTTCCTACGAACAGAGCGTTGAATATCTGGAAAAGAGATTCCCGGGTAAAGGGGAAGAATATGCAGCAAAACTTCGTGACTGCACGATTGCTTTATATAAGAAATGTGCGGAATATGCATTAAGCAAAGGTATCATCATTGCAGATACCAAGTTTGAATTCGGATTAGATGAAGAAGGAAATATTGTTATCGGAGATGAAATGCTTACACCGGACAGCTCCAGATTCTGGCCGGCAGAAGGATATGAACCGGGTCATGGTCAGCCATCCTTTGATAAGCAGTTCGCACGTGACTGGCTGAAGGCCAATCCGGATAATGACTGGACATTACCGCAGGATATTGTGGATAAGACTATTGAGAAGTATCTGCAGGCATATGAAATGTTGACAGGTAAGCCACTGGCATAAAAAGGCGATTCCTGAATCAGAAGTTTAAGTGAAACCGGCGATGTGAAGAAGAAACATATCGTCGGTTTTTACCTTAACAGGGTAAAATAGTAAAAGGAAAAGAGTATGAACAAATTTGAAAGATGCATAGGAATGTTGATTTTTCTGCCGGCACTGATGTTGACAGGCTGTGGCAGCAGTAACAAGACGGAAGAAGTACATAGTTTTGCAGTATGGGAAAAAATGGACAGTGCATCTTATACATTTTCAGATGGTGTGACTGCTGAAAAATGGAAAAATGAAAAAGAAGATGTGAGACAGTATTTGTACCGGTTACAAGATGGAACAGATCTGCTGAAACTGGATGTGGCGCTTTCACCTGAAGAAGAGACTGGTTCAGAACTATCGGGATTTGACGGGTTTACGGATCAGGCGAAAGAAAAGGTGAGAGTGTGGTATCAGAAACAGGGTGAGGTATATGATCTGGAACAGGAATTGGAGAATGCCTATTACGATTATCAGGAATGTAACAAAAACGGTGAGCGCTTTACCTGCCATGAGGTGAGCCAGGATGTGACAGAATCAGCGGAAATGTTGGATTATATGGTGATTCTTACGGCAGTAACCACACCCAAAAAAATTCATTTTGACGGAGGTACTACCTGCAATTATCTGACGGCTGTTTTTGATCGAAAAACCGGAGAAAACATAGATATCTGGAATCTTTTTGCAAAGTCAGAAAAGGAAGTGAAAGAAGAACTGGCAGAAATTTGTTCAGTAGAAGATACAACTGTTTCCGAAGAGGATTTGATGCCGGTGATGGATCAGAGCCAGATATTAATATTCCAGGATTATCTGGAAGTATGGTTTCCTTATGGTACCTGGGAAAGACAGGAATTTGATAAAGGATTCGGATTTGAATATGCAAAAATAGAAAAACTGCTCTGCGACTGGGCAGTGCCGGTAAAGAAGGAGTAAAGGCATGAGATTACAGAAAGTACAGGACGAACTGAAAGAAAAAGGCTGGGACTACCGCTATACAGAAGAAGCCGGTCTTGGTAGTATTGATTTTGAGTACAGAGGAATCAGCTATCATATCTGGGAATTTGATGAGAATGGATTGGGTGCGGAAAGCAATATTCGAACAGCCGGAAGGACAGAAGATTTTACCGGACCTGATTATGAAGAACAGATTGTCGAACTTGTGAAACAAAGGCAGTAGGAGAAGAAAATGAAACAGGTAAAAGCAATTATTCTGGCTGCGGGACAGGGAAAAAGAATGGGCAGCGCCATACCAAAGCAATTCATGAAACTAAATGGAAAACCTCTGTTGTATTATTCTGTAGAATGCTTTGAAAAGACAGAATGGATTTCAGAAATTATTCTGGTTACCGGAAAAGATGCGATTCCGTTTTGCTGGAGAATGGTGGAAACGTATGGATTTCAGAAAGTGAAATATATCGTGACAGGTGGAAAAGAACGATATGATTCGGTATATGAAGGATTAAAGGTTTGTGAAGACTGTGATATCGTTTTTATTCATGATGGCGCAAGACCGTTTCCAGATGAAGAAATGCTGAAGAGAACCCTGGAGGCGGCTAAAGAATACGGCGCCTGCGTAGCGGCTGTTCCATCGAAAGATACGATAAAAGTGGGAACAGAGGATGGAATGGTTGAAAAGACTCTGGATCGTAAGACTTTGTGGAATGTGCAGACACCGCAGGTATTTCAGTATGATTTGATCTGTAAAGCCCACCGTGAAATACGAAAAGGTTCTATGGAAGGAATTACAGATGATTCGATGATTATAGAAGCATTGGGGATTTGTCCGATAAAACTGGTGATGGGTTCCTATGATAATATAAAAGTGACAACACCGGAAGATCTGGTAATTGCGGAAAATATTTTGCGGAAAAGGTAAGCCGGTACAAATGATATGAAAAAGATAATGGAATATCAGATTGAAGAAGAGTGGATGGGAAAGCCGGTAAACCTTTATTTAAAGCAGGAACTTCATCTGACTGCCGCACAGATACGAAGTCTGAAGTTCCATGAAGATGGAATCTGGAAAAACGGTGAACGGTGCAGAGTAAATCAGATGCTGCAAAAAGGTGATCAGCTGAGAATTACACTACAGGAAAAAGAGGCTGGTGTACAAAAGGTCAAAGCATCCGGATTCATGCCGGAAGTACTTTATGAAGATAAAGATGTGATATGTGTCTGGAAAATGTCAGGAAGAGTTACGCATCCTGTAGCCGGTCATGAAAAGGATACGGTTGCAGGAGATTTGGTTACTTATTTCGCGGCAAAGAAAGAGCAGGTTACAGTACGCAGCATTGGAAGGTTAGATAAAGATACTTCTGGAATTTTAGTATTTGCAAAAAATCGTGTTGCAGCAGCCAGATTATGGGAGCAGAGAAGCCAGGGAATTTTCCAAAAAGAGTATCTGGCATGGTGTCAGGGAGTATTTCCGAAGGAAGCAATGACAAAAGAACAATGTATTTCGATGCCAATCGGAAAAAACAGGTCAGTTTGCAAAGAAGGGCAGAAGATGCATCTGTCAGCGGATGGAAAAATGGCAGTTACGCGTTATCAGGTACTGGTACAGCAAGAAGAACAGGCGTTAGTGAGATTTTATTTAGAGACTGGCAGAACTCATCAAATACGGGTGCATATGGCCGGACTGGGACATCCTCTTGTGGGAGACTCACTGTATGGAAGCGGAATACATCATCAGGATGCGGCAAAGCTCTGCGCCTGGAAAGTGGAATTTTTGCAGCCATTTACGGAGCAGAAAGTAGAACTGGAGTATCGTGATCCGCTGTATTTCAGCACCAGTCTTCACTGCCCTCCGGTTTGATCAATCAATTGCTGCAGTGTGCCAAAATGATATCCCATTTCTTCCCATCTGGTCAGCAGTTCATCCAGTATGGCAGCATTCGTGGAGGAGGTGCTGTGCAGAAGAACAATAGCTCCCGGATGAATACGGCCAAGCAGTTTCGAAAATGCTTCTTCTTTTGAGGGCTGATTATCTTGATACCAGTCTACATAAGCAAGACTCCAGAAGAATGTGTAGTAGCCGAGATCCTTAGCCATTTGGAGATTTTCTGTACTGTATATTCCCTGTGGCGGACGATAGTAATGCGGCATTTCTTTTCCGGTGATCTGATGATATGCATCAGCAGTGCGGTTGAGTTCTTCTGAAAAGGCTTCTTTTGTGGAGATGGCAGACATATCGGGATGATGCCAGGTGTGATTACCGATGGTATGACCATCTGCGACAATTCTTTTGACCAGTTCGGGTTCTGATTCCAGAAAAGTTCCCACTGCGAAAAAAGTGGCAGATACCTGATGTTTTTTCAATGCATCCAAAATGGCAGGCAAATTTCCATTTTCATATCCGCAGTCAAAAGTCAGATAAATAACTTTTTCTTCTGTATCCTGAGCATAAAAAGCATGATAAGGGAGCAGATCAGAAACAGATGCATTTCCGACGGGACGTTGCCCTTCCTCTTGAAAGCTTAACCCCCAGCTGTCTGTCTGGTGTTTTAAAGGAGAAAAAACGGAAGCCGATATTTTCCCGGAAAGTGCAGCCATTCTACCGGCGGCAAAACAAAAACAGAAAAAAAGTATCAGAAAAACCTTGCGAAAAAGCCTGGAATGATGCATAATAAACTCCAACAGTTCTGAAAAAGTTTTATAAATTATATGATGTGAAAGAAAAAATATGTAATAAGAAATAAAAAAGACTTGACGATCCAGTATTTGATGTGATACGATGGACAGGCGAATGGAAGTAGGTCTTTTTTTTATGCCTAAAATCGATGACCGTCGCGGGTCATCCGCAAAATATTGTTTGAGAGCGAGGTGGAAGTTGTGCGCACAAGAATCACATTGGCATGCACAGAATGTAAGCAGCGAAATTACAACACAACAAAAGACAAAAAGAATCATCCTGACAGAATGGAGACACAGAAGTACTGCAGATTCTGTAAGAAACACACACTGCACAAAGAAACAAAATAAACCTGTCTATTTGTGAAAGGAGAACAACATGGGAGACAATTCAAAGAATGATAAAGTCCCTGCACAGAGTTGGTCAGACGGAATTAAAGCTGAATTCAGAAAGATTATCTGGCCAAACAAAGATGATCTCGTAAAACAGACAGTCGCAGTTACAGTCGTTTCTGTAATACTGGGTGCACTGATCACAGTGATCGACAGTGTTGTTCAGTATGGTATTAATTTCTTTATTAAGTAAGGACAAGGTGAGCATATGTCAGAAGCAAACTGGTATGTCGTTCATACCTACTCAGGATATGAGAACAAGGTAAAAGCGAATATTGAAAAAACAATTGAAAACAGACATCTCGAAGACCAGATTCTGGAGGTGCGTGTACCGCTGGAAGAGGTTGTTGAAGTAAAGAATGGCGTTTCAAAAGCAGTCCAGAAAAAAATGTTTCCGGGTTATGTTCTACTCAACATGGTGATGAATGATGACACCTGGTATGTCGTAAGAAATACCCGTGGTGTAACAGGATTCGTCGGTCCGGGATCCAAGCCTGTGCCACTTACGGAAGAAGAGATGAAACCGTTAGGAATTAAGAATGATAACGTGGTTGTGGACTTTGAAATCGGTGATACTGTGAATGTCATCGGTGGTATCTGGAAAGATACAGTCGGAGTCATTCAGAGCATCAATGAAGAAAAGCAGAGCGTTACCATTAATGTTGAGCTGTTCGGTCGTGAAACACCGGTAGAAATAAGTTTCACAGAGATTCAGAAAATGTAGATAGTCCCCGTCAATTCGCAGACGGTTAGACAGTGGGAGGGAAATCCCCCGACAATACCACAAGGAGGTGCCTCATTATGGCAAAGAAAGTAACAGGTTATATTAAATTACAGATTCCTGCCGGCAAAGCAACACCAGCACCACCTGTTGGACCAGCTCTTGGTCAGCACGGTGTTAACATTGTACAGTTTACAAAAGAATTCAACGCAAGAACAGCTGACAAGGGTGATCTGATCATCCCTGTAGTTATTACTGTATACGCAGACAGAAGCTTCAGCTTCGTAACAAAGACTCCGCCTGCAGCAGTTCTTCTTAAGAAAGCCTGCAATCTGAAATCTGGTTCAGGTGCTCCTAACAAGACAAAAGTTGCAACAATCAGCAAAGACAAGATCCGTGAGATCGCAGAAATGAAGATGCCAGACCTTAATGCAAGTTCTGTAGAAACTGCTATGAGCATGATCGCAGGAACAGCAAGAAGTATGGGTATCACAGTTGAAGAATAATATTCAATCGTAACTGATCAATGTAAAGTGGGAGGGAGATTCCCGCAAATACCACCAGGAGGTTATTTAATATGAAAAGAGGAAAAAGATATACTGATGCGGCTAAAGCAATTGACCGCACAACTCTTTACGATGCAGCTGATGCAATCAGCGTAGTAAAGAAAAATGCTGTAGCAAAATTTGATGAAACAATCGAAGTTCATATCAGAACCGGATGTGACGGACGTCATGCAGATCAGCAGATCCGTGGCGCAGTTGTACTGCCTCATGGAACTGGTAAGACAGTTCGTGTTCTTGTATTCGCTAAGAACGCAAAAGCTGATGAAGCACTGGCAGCCGGAGCTGATTTCGTAGGAGCAGAAGAATTGATTCCGAAGATTCAGAACGAAGGTTGGTTAGACTTTGACGTAGTAGTAGCTACACCTGATATGATGGGTGTTGTTGGTCGTCTGGGTCGTGTACTTGGACCAAAAGGCTTAATGCCAAACCCAAAAGCTGGTACAGTTACTATGGACGTAACAAAAGCTATCAACGATATTAAAGCTGGTAAGATTGAATACAGATTGGATAAGACAAACATCATTCACGTGCCAATCGGAAAAGCTTCTTTCACAGAAGAAATGCTGAGCGACAACTTCCAGACGCTTATCGGAGCTATTACGAAAGCTAGACCAGCAGCATTAAAGGGACAGTACCTGAAGAGTGTAACAATCACTTCTACAATGGGACCTGGCGTAAAATTAAATACTGCTAAGTTTGTATAAGAGCTCTTAGATCTAAACCCGGAATCTTTCGATTCCGGGTTTTTTGAGAATATGGAAAATTTGGATAGGTCTAATTCGATAACGGAAGAGATGGATTCGATTGTAAAACAAGAAATTTTGAAAAAAATTGGATTATAGATAAAAAATAGTTGACACACACGGTAATGTGTGTTATCTTCATAAAGAACTGCCGAAGACAGCAGGTGCCGTAAGGCATAAGGTTGGAAACGCCTGCCGAGGAGTAAAGAATTTCTTAAAGAAATGATTTATTTACCTCTCTGTGTGCAGAGAGGTTTTTTATTTCCGAAATTCATGCGGCGGTACACAAACTATAAAGGAGGTGCACCATTCATGGCAAAAGTAGAACAGAAGAAACCGATCGTTGAAGAAATCAGCGAGCACATTAAAGACGCACAGTCTGTTGTTCTGGTTACTTACAGTGGAATTACTGTAGAGCAGGATACAGCTCTTCGTAAAGAGATGAGAGAAGCTGGTGTTGTTTACAAAGTTTACAAGAACACAATGATGAACTTTGCATTCAAAGGTACAGACTGCGAACCACTTTCTCAGAATCTGGAAGGACCTAATGCTGTTGCAATTTGTAAGACAGATGCAACTGCTCCAATCAGAATTCTTGCAAAACATGCAAAGACAGTTCCGGCACTGAAATTAGTTGCTGGTGTTGTTGAAGGCGGCTACTATGACGAAAAAGCTATTCAGGCACTGAAAGATGTTCCATCAAGAGAAGAACTTCTTGGAAAACTGCTTGGAAGCATCCAGTCTCCAGTTGCAAACTTTGCACGTGTTATCAGCCAGATCGCAGAGTCCAAAGAGGCTTAAGTCGAATACGGCGCAATCAGATGTCCTTAGGGCAGCCTGATATTTTAAAAAGAATCTCGCTGGCAGCATGACTGGCGAAGCAAAAACGAATAAAATGAAAATATGGAGGAAAATAAAATGGCAAAATTAACAACAGCTGAATTTATTGAAGCTATCAAAGAGCTTACAGTTTTAGAGTTAAATGAATTAGTAAAAGCATGTGAAGAAGAATTTGGTGTATCTGCAGCAGCAGGTGTTGTAGTAGCAGCAGCAGGCGGAGCAGCAGAAGCAGCAGAAGAAAAAGATGAGTTCGACGTAGAACTGACAGAAGTTGGACCAAACAAAGTTAAAGTTATCAAAGTTGTTCGTGAAGCAACAGGTCTTGGACTGAAAGAAGCTAAAGAAGTTGTAGATGGCGCTCCTAAGGTTGTTAAAGAAGGCGCTTCTAAAGCTGAAGCTGAAGAACTTAAGACAAAACTTGAAGCAGAAGGCGCTAAAGTTACTCTTAAATAATTCGCTTACAATTCAAAATTATAAGAATTTAAACAAAACAGCCTCGTCGAGTTTACTTGATGGAGGCTGTTTTTTCATATAATATAATCACAAAACAAACTGGAATCTTGGAAATGAGGCAGGGAAAATGGAAAGAATTGATATGAAGAAAAACGGTTCTTATATAGATGTTTATCAAACTGCAGATACTCCAAAAGCAGCGGTGGTCATTTGCCCCGGTGGTGGATATGAGCATCTTTCGGAACGGGAAGCAGAGCCGGTGGCAAGAAAATTTGTAGAAGATGGTTATCTGGCAGTAGTACTTTGGTATGAAGTGGCAGCACCTCTTTTGGGAGATCTTCCGCTCTGGCAATTATCAGATACTGTTATCTGGCTCAGAGAACAGGAAGAAAAATATCAGATATCAGATAAGAATATTTATGTTTGCGGTTTTTCTGCCGGAGGACATCTGGCTGCAAGTCTTGGAATTTTGTGGAATAAAAAAGAATATTTTCGTCCGGATACAGATCTTTGCCTGCATAAGCCGGCAGGTATGATCTTATCATATCCGGTAATTTCTTCAGGAAAATATGCACATAGAAGCAGTCTGGTACGTCTGGCGGGTAAAGAAATGCAGAAGCAGGAAAGATACAGCCTGGAAAAATATGTTGATAAAGACTGTGTTCCGACTTTTTTGTGGGGTACATTTGCTGATAAGCTGGTTCCGGTGGAAAATTCCCTGTTACTGCTAAATGAATTGGCAAAAAACAAGATTCCGGCGGAATATCATTTGTTTCCGAATGGAGTGCATGGTCTGTCTTTGGCTGATGAGGAAGTCGCGGAACCGGCAAAACAGCGTAACCCGGATGTTCACATTGCCCGTTGGATGAATCTGTGTCTGGAATGGCTGGATCATATAATGGAAAAGAAAGAGATGGATAAAAAATAAGCGAATTGCGCTTATATATGTTATAATATAGATGAACTTCGTTCAAACATTATGTCAAAGGAGGGAATTACTATGGCAACACCACATAATAATGCCAGTATGGGCGACATAGCAGAAACAATTTTATTACCTGGAGATCCTCTTCGCGCAAAGGTAATTGCAGAGACATTTTTAGAGAATCTGGTTGTGTTCAATACAGTACGTAATATGTTTGGTTATACCGGAACTTATAAAGGGAAAAAAGTATCCGTAATGGGAACAGGAATGGGTATGCCATCGATTGGTATTTACAGTCATGAACTGATTCACTTTTATGGTGTGAAAAATTTAATTCGTGTGGGTTCCTGCGGAGCAACACAGGAGAAGGCAAAAGTTGGTACCATTTTAATGGCGCAGGGAGCCTGCACAGACAGCAGCTATGCACATCAGTATCAGCTTCCTGGAACTTACAGTGCTATTGCAGATTTCAATTTGTTAAAAACAGCACAGGAAATAGCAGAAAAGGAAGGATATCCATATATTGTGGGTAATATTCTGTCCAGCGATGTGTTCTATACAGAAACACCGGAATGGAAGCAGTGGGCTAAAATGGGAGTGCTTGGAATTGAAATGGAAAGTTATGCACTTTATTGCGAAGCTGCAAGGGCAGGAGTGAAAGCTCTGGGAATTTTTACTGTTTCAGATTCCATTGTAACAGGGGAAGCTACCACAGCAGAAGAAAGACAGAATAGTTTTACGGATATGATGAAAGTGGCATTGGAGACAGCTATTTTATTGTAATAAGAATAGTAATTTCTAAAATACTTGATTTTACAGTATGATTGTAGTATGATACCTCTTAATATGCACGGTGACAAGACACCTGCAATGACAAGAGAGGTGGATTATGAAAAGGATAAAAGAGTTATTGGATCGAATTTTTATCGACGGTCTGAGTGGAATGGCGCAAGGGTTGTTTGCTACATTGATCATCGGAACGATTATTCAACAGATCGGAACCCTGATTGGCGGTTCAACCGGGGATATGATTTTTGTTGTGGGAAAAGTTGCGGCAGCACTGACCGGTGCCGGAATCGGCGTTGGTGTTGCAGCAAAATTTAAGGAAAGCTATCTGGTGGTAGTATCAGCGGCCACAGCAGGTATGGTTGGGGCATTTGCCAGTAAGCTTCTTGCGGGTACAGTGCTGGTAGATGGTAGTATGGTGTTTGCCGGACCGGGAGAACCTCTGGGAGCATTTCTTGCAGCATATATTGGAATTGAATGCGGTCATCTGGTAGCTGGAAAGACGAAGGTAGATATTCTTGTAACACCAATTGTGACAATCGGAACAGGATCATTAGTCGGATTGCTGGTTGGACCTGGAGTATCCAGAATCATGACAAGTCTTGGCGCAATGATTAACTGGGGTGTGGAGCAGCAGCCATTTCTGATGGGAATCGTGGTATCTGTACTGATGGGTATGATCCTTACTTTACCGATCAGTTCCGCAGCGCTGGGAATTATTTTAAATTTGTCAGGTCTGGCAGCAGGCGCGGCAACTGTGGGCTGTTGCTGCAACATGGTTGGATTTGCGGTAGCCAGTTATCGAGAGAACAAAATCGGTGGCTTGGTCGCACAGGGAATTGGAACATCCATGCTTCAGGTGCCGAATATTGTGCGTAAGCCGTTGATCTGGATTCCGGCGATTCTTTCCAGTGCGATACTGGGACCGGTGGGAACTATGGTATTTAAAATGACGAGTAATGCGACTGGTTCCGGGATGGGAACAGCAGGGCTGGTAGGACAGATTATGACATGGCAGACAATGATTCAGACAGAAACAGGTATGGTAGTAATGATTAAGATTCTTTTGATTCAGATCATTCTGCCGGCAGTGGTGACACTGGCTATCTCAGAGTTTATGAGAAAAAAAGGCTGGATCAAATATGGCGATATGAAATTGGATATGTAGAATGAAAAGACATGTAGGGAAGAAAATATTTCCTACATGTTTTTTTCTTGGCGATAAGATAAAATTTCTTCAGTAAAGAAAGTAGAAAATTAGTTAAAAAATAAAGAAAAAAACATTTGACAAGATTTGAAATTGGTGATACAGTATAGGTTGCATTATTGTGCGGGAGTATGCAATTGGGTGAAGTATACCCAAAATGTAACTTGTTGCTTTTTTACG
The DNA here is from genome assembly GCA_934373455.1 of uncultured Marvinbryantia sp. GTDB lineage: Bacteria > Bacillota > Clostridia > Lachnospirales > Lachnospiraceae > Marvinbryantia. The sequence continues at coordinate 11,917 of CAKRON010000029.1, read as the reverse complement.
AAAAAGAGCAGAAACACACCGGCACATTTATATAAAAAGACAGGGGTGAAACGTCATATGGAGAAAAACAGGATACGTCCTATCACAAACGGCAACAGTTTCCGAATGAGTTACTCAAGACAGAAAGAGGTTCTTGAGATGCCGAACCTGATCGAGGTTCAGAAGGACTCATACCAGTGGTTTTTGGACGAAGGCCTCAATGAAGTGTTTGATGATATCTCACCGATTCGAGATTACAGTGAAAAGCTCAGCCTGGAATTCGTAGATTTCAAGCTTTGCGAAGATGATGTCAAATACTCAATCGAAGAGTGCAAAGAGCGTGACGCTACTTATGCAGCTCCTTTGAAAGTTAAGGTCAGACTTCATAACAGAGAGACTGATGAAATTAATGAACATGAAATATTCATGGGAGATCTTCCACTGATGACAGCTACAGGTACGTTCGTTATTAATGGTGCAGAACGTGTTATCGTCAGCCAGTTGGTTCGTTCTCCAGGTATTTATTATGCAATAGCACATGACAAACTTGGTAAGAGACTGTTTTCTTCTACCGTAATTCCAAATCGTGGAGCATGGCTGGAATATGAAACAGACTCCAATGACGTATTTTATGTTCGTGTAGACAGAACCAGAAAAGTACCGATTACAGTATTGATTCGTGCACTTGGTGTCAGCACTAATGCTGAGATCATCGAATTGTTTGGTGAAGAACCGAAGATTCTTGCATCATTAACCAAGGACGTATCAACAAACTATAAAGAAGGTCTTCTGGAACTGTACAAGAAGATCCGTCCGGGTGAACCACTTGCTGTGGAGAGTGCAGAAAGTCTCATAACGGCAATGTTCTTTGACCCGAGAAGATATGATCTTGCAAAAGTCGGACGTTATAAATTTAACAAAAAGCTGATGCTTCGCAATCGTATTACAGGTCATGTATTGTCTGAAGATGTAATAGATCCATCTACAGGAGAAGTTCTTGCAGAAGCAGGCACAAAAGTAACACGCGAACTGGCTGATGACATTCAGAATGCGGCAGTTCCATTTGTCTGGATTCAGACAGAAGAACGTAATGAGAAAGTTCTGTCCAGCATGATGGTAGATATCACAAAATGGGTTGATATCGATGAAGAAGAAGCAAGAAGCCTTGGCGTGACAGAGTTAGTATATTATCCGGTATTGTCTACTATACTGGAAGAATATGAAAATCTTGATGACATCAAAGATGCAATTAAGAGAGATATTCATGACCTGATTCCAAAGCATATCACAAAAGAAGATATTTTTGCTTCTATTAACTACAATATGCATCTGGAATATGGTATTGGAAATGATGATGATATTGACCATTTGGGTAACAGACGTATTCGTGCGGTAGGAGAACTTCTTCAGAACCAGTATCGTATTGGTCTGTCCAGATTGGAAAGAGTTGTTCGTGAAAGAATGACAACACAGGATCTGGAAGGTATTTCCCCACAGTCCCTGATTAATATCAAACCGGTAACAGCAGCAGTAAAAGAGTTCTTCGGATCTTCCCAGCTGTCACAGTTTATGGATCAGAACAACCCACTTGGTGAGCTGACTCACAAGAGACGTTTATCTGCACTGGGACCTGGTGGTTTGTCACGAGACAGAGCCGGATTCGAGGTTCGAGACGTACATTATTCCCATTACGGAAGAATGTGCCCAATTGAGACTCCTGAGGGACCGAACATCGGTCTGATCAACTCTCTTGCATGCTACGCAAGAATTAATCAGTATGGTTTTGTTGAGGCACCGTACCGTAAGATTGATAAGACAGATCCTAAGAATCCACGAGTTACAGATGAAGTAGTTTATATGACTGCTGATGAAGAAGATAATTATCATGTAGCACAGGCGAATGAGCAGCTGGATGAAGACGGACACTTTGTTCGTAAGAATGTATCCGGACGTTACAGAGAAGAGACACAGGAATACGAACGCAGCAGATTTGATTACATGGACGTATCTCCTAAGATGGTATTCTCCGTGGCTACAGCGCTGATTCCGTTCCTGCAGAACGACGATGCGAACCGTGCGCTGATGGGATCTAACATGCAGCGTCAGGCCGTACCGCTTTTGACAACAGAAGCACCTGTAGTCGGTACTGGTATGGAGACAAAGGCAGCTGTTGACTCAGGTGTCTGCGTAGTTGCAAAACGTGCCGGTGTGGTTGATACAGTAACATCCAAAGAAATTGTGATTAAGACAGATGATGGTCAGAAAGATGAATATCATCTGACAAAATTCCTGCGAAGCAACCAGAGTAACTGTTACAATCAGAAACCGATTGTATTTAAAGGCAATCGTGTGGCAGCAGGACAGGTTATCGCAGATGGACCATCTACTTCCAATGGAGAAATCGCTCTTGGTAAGAACCCACTGATCGGTTTCATGACATGGGAAGGTTACAATTACGAGGATGCTGTCCTGTTAAGTGAAAGACTGGTTATGAACGATGTATATACATCTGTTCATATTGAAGAATATGAAGCGGAAGCACGTGACACAAAACTGGGACCGGAAGAGATCACAAGAGATGTTCCAGGTGTTGGTGATGATGCATTGAAGGATCTGGACGAAAGAGGTATCATCCGTGTTGGTGCAGAAGTCCGCGCCGGGGATATCCTGGTTGGTAAAGTAACTCCTAAGGGAGAAACAGAACTGACAGCAGAAGAGAGACTGCTTCGTGCGATCTTTGGCGAGAAAGCTCGTGAAGTAAGAGATACTTCTCTGAAAGTACCTCACGGTGAATATGGTATCGTTGTAGATGCAAAAGTATTTACAAGAGAAAATGGAGATGAACTGGCACCTGGAGTAAATCAGGCAGTCAGAATCTATATTGCACAGAAGAGAAAGATTTCCGTTGGTGATAAGATGGCCGGACGTCATGGTAACAAGGGTGTCGTTTCCCGTGTATTACCAGTAGAAGATATGCCATTCCTGCCAAACGGACGTCCACTGGATATCGTACTGAATCCGTTGGGTGTGCCTTCTCGTATGAACATCGGACAGGTATTGGAGATTCACTTAAGCCTTGCTGCAAAAGCACTTGGATTTAATATTTCCACACCGGTATTTGATGGTGCGAATGAAAATGATATTATGGACACTCTGGATCTGGCAAATGATTATGTCAATCTGGAATGGGATGAATTTAAAGCAAAACATGGCGAAGAACTGCTTCCTGAGGTTCTGGATTATCTATATGAGAACAGAGATCACCGTGAACTGTGGAAGGGTGTGCCGCTTTCCAGAGATGGTAAAGTAAGACTTCGTGATGGTAGAACAGGTGAGTTCTTTGACAGTCCTGTAACCATTGGACACATGCACTACCTGAAACTGCATCATCTGGTTGATGATAAGATCCATGCACGTTCTACAGGTCCTTACTCTCTGGTAACACAGCAGCCACTGGGTGGTAAAGCTCAGTTCGGTGGACAGCGTTTTGGAGAAATGGAAGTTTGGGCTCTGGAAGCATACGGAGCATCTTACACACTGCAGGAGATCCTGACAGTGAAATCTGATGATGTTGTTGGTCGTGTGAAGACATATGAAGCAATCATTAAGGGTGAGAATATTCCTGAACCAGGTATTCCGGAATCCTTTAAGGTTATGCTGAAGGAACTGCAGGCTCTCGGTCTTGATGTAAAAGTACTTGGAGAGAACCAGCAGGAAGTAGAGATTATGGAAACTGTTGATTATGGTGAAACAGATATCCGTTCCGTCATTGAAGGAGACAGAGGTTATAAGCGTGAGGAAAATTCCTTTGGCAGCTATGGATTCAGTCAGCAGGAAATTTCCGGTGATGAATTTGTAGACGTTCAGGAATCTGAAGATGAAGACCTCGTTGATGTGGATGACAGCTTCGATGACGATGTAGAATAGGGAGGGAACCATTCATGGCAGAAGTAACAAATAAAGAAGTTTATCAGCCAATTTCGTTTGATGCAATCAAAATTGGCCTGGCATCTCCTGAGAAAATCAGAGAGTGGTCCCATGGAGAAGTAAAGAAACCGGAAACCATCAACTACAGAACACTGAAACCGGAAAAAGACGGACTTTTCTGTGAACGTATTTTCGGACCTAGCAAAGACTGGGAGTGCCACTGTGGAAAATATAAAAAGATCCGTTATAAAGGTGTTGTCTGCGACCGCTGTGGTGTAGAAGTTACAAAATCCAGCGTTCGTAGAGAACGTATGGGCCATATTGAATTGGCTGCACCTGTTTCTCATATCTGGTATTTCAAGGGAATTCCTTCCAGAATGGGATTAATTCTGGATCTGTCACCACGAGTACTGGAAAAAGTACTGTATTTTGCAAATTACATTGTATTGGATGCAGGTGATACCAATCTGATGTACAAGCAGGTTTTGACAGAAAAGGAATATCAGGAAGCCAGAGAAGCTTATGGAGATACTTTCCGTGTCGGTATGGGTGCGGAAGCAATCAAAGAGCTTCTGGAGTCAATTGATCTGGAAAAAGATTCAGCAGAATTGCAGGCTGCACTGGTTGAATCATCAGGTCAGAAACGTGCGCGTATTGTAAAACGACTGGAAGTAGTAGAAGCATTCCGTGAATCAGGCAACAGACCGGAATGGATGATTATGACCGTAATTCCGGTTATTCCACCAGATATCCGTCCAATGGTACAGTTGGATGGAGGACGTTTTGCAACGTCTGATTTAAATGATCTGTACCGTCGTATTATTAACAGAAACAATCGTCTGAAACGACTTCTGGAGCTGGGAGCACCAGATATTATCGTCCGTAATGAAAAGAGAATGCTGCAGGAATCTGTAGACGCCTTGATTGATAATGGACGTAGAGGTCGTCCAGTGACCGGACCAGGTAATAGACCACTGAAATCCCTGTCTGATATGTTAAAGGGTAAATCCGGACGTTTCCGTCAGAACTTGTTGGGTAAACGTGTTGACTATTCCGGACGTTCTGTTATTGTCGTAGGTCCTGAATTAAAAATTTACCAGTGTGGTCTGCCACAGGAAATGGCTATTGAGCTGTTCAAACCTTTCGTTATGAAAGAACTGGTGGCAAACGGCACTTCCCATAATATTAAGAATGCCAAGAAGATGGTTGAAAGACTGGAACCGCAGGTATGGGATGTTCTGGAACAGGTTATCAAAGAACATCCGGTTATGTTGAACCGTGCTCCTACACTGCACAGACTTGGTATTCAGGCGTTTGAACCGATTCTGGTACAGGGAAAGGCAATTAAGCTTCATCCGTTGGTTTGTACCGCGTTCAATGCCGACTTCGACGGTGACCAGATGGCGGTTCATCTTCCGTTATCGGTAGAAGCACAGGCCGAATGCCGTTTCCTGCTTCTTTCACCGAACAACCTGCTGAAGCCGTCAGATGGAGGTCCTGTTGCCGTTCCTTCACAGGATATGGTCCTTGGTATCTATTATTTGACTCAGGAAAGACCTGGAGCAAAGGGAGAAGGTAAGTTCTTCAAGAGCGTCAACGAAGCAATCCTTGCTTATGAGAACCAGGTAATTACGCTTCAGACAAAGATTCACGTTCGTGTAACGAAGACTATGCCAGATGGAACAGAAAAGACCGGAATAGTAAGTTCTACATTAGGAAGATTTATCTTTAATGAAATTCTTCCACAGGATTTGGGATTTGTAGACAGAAGCAATCCTGAAAATGATCTTGCACTGGAAGTAGATTTCCATGTAGGTAAGAAAGTATTGAAACAGATCCTTCAGAAAGTTATCAATACACATGGAGCTACTAAGACAGCAGAAGTTTTGGACGATATTAAATCCATGGGTTATAAGTATTCTACCAGAGCAGCGATGACAGTTTCCATTTCTGACATGACAGTACCGCCACAGAAACCGGAACTGATTGCTCAGGCACAGGATACTGTGGATAAGATCACAAGAAACTACAAACGTGGTCTGATCACAGAAGAAGAACGTTACAAAGAAGTTGTTGAGACATGGAAGAACACGGATGATATTCTGACAAAAGCGTTGTTGAGCGGTCTTGACAAATACAATAATATTTATATGATGGCTGATTCCGGAGCCCGTGGTTCTGATAAACAGATCAAACAGCTGGCCGGTATGCGAGGTTTGATGGCAGATACAACTGGTCATACAATCGAACTTCCTATTAAGTCTAACTTCCGTGAAGGTCTGGACGTACTGGAATACTTCATGTCTGCACACGGAGCTCGTAAAGGTCTGTCTGATACAGCTCTTCGTACAGCCGATTCTGGTTATCTGACCAGACGTCTGGTAGACGTATCACAGCATCTGATCATTCGTGAAACAGACTGCTGCGAAGGAAAAGCTGCACCTGGCATGTATGTGCAGGCTCTTCGTGATGGTAAGGAAGAGATTGAAAGTCTTCAGGAACGTATTACAGGAAGATTTTCCTGTGAAACAATCTGTGATAAGAATGGCGAAGTGATTGTTAAAGCAAATCATATGATCACACCAAAACGTGCAGCTAAGATCATGTCTGAAGGTGTGGATGCAGAAGGTAAGCCATTTGAAAAGATCAAGATCCGTACTGTGCTGACCTGTAAGTCACACATTGGTGTCTGCGCAAAATGTTATGGTGCCAACCTGGCAACCGGTGAACCGGTACAGGTAGGTGAGTCTGTAGGTATTATTGCTGCACAGTCTATCGGTGAACCTGGTACACAGCTGACCATGCGTACTTTCCATACAGGTGGTGTAGCCGGTGGAGATATTACACAAGGTCTTCCTCGAGTAGAAGAACTTTTCGAAGCAAGAAAGCCGAAAGGTCTTGCAATTATCACAGAAATCGCCGGTAAGGTTGAAATCCGTGATACTAAGAAAAAACGTGAAATTGTTGTAACCAATCAGGAAACAGGAGAATCTAAGACATATCTGATTCCATATGGTTCCAGAATTAAAGTCCTGGATGGTGTAGAACTGGGAGCCGGTGATGAACTGACCGAAGGTAGTGTAAACCCACATGATATTCTGAGAATTAAGGGTGTTCGTGCGGTACAGGATTATATGATTCAGGAAGTACAGCGAGTATATCGTCTGCAGGGTGTAGAAATTAACGATAAGCATATCGAAGTAATTGTACGTCAGATGCTGCAGAAGATCAGAGTGGAAGAAGCAGGAGATACCGATTTCCTTCCGGGAACACAGGTTGACATTCTCGACTTTGAAGATACCAATGAAAAGATGATAGAAGAAGGCAAAGAACCGGCAGAAGGAAAGCAGGTAATGCTTGGTATTACAAAAGCTTCCCTGGCTACAAACTCCTTCCTGTCAGCAGCATCCTTCCAGGAAACAACCAAGGTTCTGACAGAAGCAGCAATTAAGGGTAAAATCGATCCACTGATTGGTATGAAAGAAAACGTAATCATCGGTAAGCTGATCCCGGCAGGTACCGGAATGAAGAGATACCGCAATGTTCATCTGAATACAGAATATATGCAGGATGAGCCAGAAGATGATGATGATATTCTTTATGATGATCTGATGGATTATGATGATGTAGAAGAAGCAGCAGAAGAAACCGCCGCAGAAGAAGTAATCGAAGATATTACAGAAGATGCAGCAGAAACAGATGTTGAAGAAACTACAGAAGAATAATAATTCAAGTCGAACGTCCGTGAGACTTGGCGCGTGATTCTGGTCAGCGAAGCTGACATATTCTTTACAGAATCACTGCGCATCCTCGCGGATATTGCATTATGAAACAAGGGTCACGCACCAGTCGGTGTGTGACCCTTGTTTTAAGTAAAATATTATTTAGTGGAATCATCCTTTTCTGGAAAATAGTCATCCATCCAGTCTTGAAATGGATCTTTTGGATCATAAGGCTTTGTTTTCCCGTCATAAGCACTTTTCATAAAGAATGGTTCTTTCTCGTCAGAAGGATTATTTTCAAAATGTACATCTTCTTCCATTGGGGAAGAATCATAATTGTCATAAGAAGACTCATTCGGATAAGATGGATGTCCGGGATAAGGAGGCTGACCCTGGTAAAGAGATTGTCCCTGATAAGGAGGCTGCTCCGGATACGGCGGATATTCTGGACGTCTTTGATATTTTGGCGAACGGTCATAGGACTGCTGTGGTTGATAATAACGAGGAGCTTCTTGATAAGGTGGATAATTTTCACCAGGATGGTATGGTGGAAGATCCTCATTTCCTTCATAATCGTATTGATAATTCTTGTTATTTTTGTTGATTTTTTTAGTCTTCACTTTTTTCTTTTTTGGACGGAAAATAGTTTTTCGTCCGGTCCATCCAATAATACGTACTAAAATGATACCCCAGAAGACACCGAAACTATCAATTCCTATATCTTTTACAGAAGGACTCCGCCCGGAAACAAAAGATTGGTGATATTCATCCCCGGCAGCAAAACCTACACAGATCATACCGGCCAGAAGCATGAGCCAGATTCCATGTACACCATATACATATAATGGAAAGGATACAGCAATGGCAAGAGCGAAATATTCTGTCATATGTGCAAGCTTACGTGTAACACCGTGAATGCGATTTGCCCATTCATCCATCTGCCAGTAGTCTAAATTGGTGTCAAAAAGATAATCTGCGGTTTCTACTATTTTATAACTGACTTTATAACTCAGCTGAGAAGAAACTTCAGCCGGCTGAGCAGAAAAACGATAAATCATCATCATCAGTAAGATGGCAGGAATAAAGGACAGTGGTTTTAATAAAGTTCTGATCATAAAAAACACTCCTTGCTTACTAAATTTGTCCCTAATCATATCATGGGAAGAAGCAGAAGTCTATTGTTTTTAGAAAAATATAAGAAAGTTCTTGACATACAGAAATGAACTTACTATAATTTAACCGTGCGTGACAAACCCAGAAGGTGGAAGTGCGCATAAACGGAATTATTCAAGAATGAATAGCCGGCAACCACACCCCAATGAGGGAATAACACAGGAGGTAAAAAGAATGCCAACATTTAATCAGTTAGTAAGAAAAGGCAGACAGACATCAATTAAAAAATCTACTGCACCAGCTCTTCAGAAAGGCTTTAACTCCCTGAAGAAGAAAAGCACTGATACATCTGCTCCACAGAAAAGAGGAGTTTGTACAGCTGTTAAGACAGCTACACCTAAGAAGCCTAACTCAGCTCTTAGAAAGATCGCCAGAGTTCGTCTGTCAAATAATATCGAAGTAACAAGCTACATTCCAGGTGAAGGACACAATCTGCAGGAGCATAGCGTAGTTCTTATCCGTGGTGGTAGAGTAAAAGACTTACCAGGTACAAGATACCACATCATCCGTGGTACACTGGATACAGCAGGTGTTGCTAAGAGAAGACAGGCTCGTTCCAAATACGGAGCAAAGAGACCAAAAGACGCTAAGAAATAATTCTTAGATATTGATTTTAGTTAGTAATATAAATTAGTAAAATAATTCGTATCACAAACAGAACTAGTATTAGTGCCGGGGTTCTATTACCAGGTGGTTGCAGGTTTAAATAGAAGCTTTCGAGCACGAACACATTAGAACGACACATGTGAGTACCGATGAATTAATGAATATATTAAGGAGGGAAGTAACGTGCCACGTAAAGGACATACTCAGAAAAGAGACGTATTAGCAGATCCGTTATACAATAACAAAGTGGTTACAAAGCTCATCAACAACATCATGTTAGATGGTAAAAAAGGTGTAGCTCAGAAGATCGTATACGGAGCATTTGATAGAGTGGCTGAGAAGACTGAAAAGCCAGCTATCGAAGTATTTGAAGAAGCTATGAACAACATTATGCCTGTACTGGAAGTAAAGGCAAGACGTATCGGTGGAGCTACCTACCAGGTACCTATCGAGGTAAGAGCTGACAGACGTCAGGCATTAGCTCTTCGTTGGTTAACCATGTTCTCCCGCAAAAGAGGCGAGAAGACTATGGAAGAAAGACTTGCGAATGAGATTATGGATGCAGCCAATAACACAGGTGCAGCTGTAAAGAGAAAAGAAGACATGCACAAGATGGCAGAAGCAAACAAAGCTTTCGCTCACTACAGATTCTAATAGGAGGAATTTACCTTGGCTGGAAGAGAATATCCGTTGGAGAGAACCAGAAATATTGGTATTATGGCGCATATTGATGCTGGTAAGACAACATTAACAGAGCGTATCCTGTATTACACTGGTGTTAACTATAAAATCGGTGATACTCATGAAGGTACTGCAACCATGGACTGGATGGAGCAGGAACAGGAAAGAGGTATCACAATTACTTCAGCAGCTACAACTTGTCACTGGACACATCAGGAAAACTGTAAGCCACAGCCAGGTGCTCTGGAACATCGTATCAATATCATTGATACCCCAGGTCACGTTGACTTTACAGTAGAAGTAGAACGTTCCCTTCGTGTACTGGATGGCGCTGTCGGCGTCTTCTGTGCAAAGGGTGGTGTTGAGCCTCAGTCAGAAAATGTATGGCGTCAGGCTGATACCTACAATGTACCACGTATGGCATTCATCAACAAGATGGATATCCTTGGCGCTAACTTCTATGGTGCAGTAGATCAGATCAGAACAAGACTTGGTAAGAACGCTATTGTTCTTCAGCTGCCAATCGGTAAGGAAGATGAATTCAAGGGAATCATCGACCTGTTCGAAATGAAAGCATATATTTACAATGACGAAAAGGGTGAAGATATCTCTATCGTAGACATTCCAGAAGATATGCAGGAAGATGCAGAACTGTATCATACAGAGCTGGTTGAAAAAATCTGCGAACTGGATGATGATCTGATGATGGAATATCTGGAAGGTGAAGAACCATCTGTTGAAGCCCTGAAGAAGGTTCTGAGAAAAGGTACATGCGAATGTACAGCAGTTCCGGTTTGCTGTGGTACAGCTTATCGTAACAAAGGTGTTCAGAAACTTCTGGATGCTATTATCGACTTTATGCCATCACCTATCGACATCCCATCTATCAAGGGTGTGGATATGGAAGGAAACGAAGTGGAAAGACATTCTTCTGATGATGAACCATTCTCCGCTCTGGCATTCAAGATTATGGCTGACCCATTTGTTGGTAAACTGGCATTCTTCCGTGTTTACTCAGGTACTATGAATTCCGGTTCTTATGTACTGAACGCAACAAAGGGCAAAAAGGAACGTGTAGGACGTATCCTTCAGATGCACGCTAATAAGAGACAGGAACTGGATAAAGTATATTCAGGAGATATTGCGGCAGCAGTTGGTTTCAAGAACACAACTACAGGTGATACCATCTGTGATGAACAGCATCCGGTAATTCTGGAATCTATGGAATTCCCAGAACCAGTTATCGAGCTGGCTATCGAGCCTAAGACCAAAGCTGGTCAGGGCAAAATGGGTGAAGCTCTTGCAAAACTTGCAGAAGAAGATCCTACATTCCGTGCTCATACTGATCAGGAAACAGGTCAGACCATCATCGCTGGTATGGGTGAACTTCACCTGGAAATCATCGTTGACCGTCTGCTTCGTGAATTTAAGGTAGAGGCTAACGTAGGTGCACCTCAGGTTGCTTACAAAGAGACCTTTACAAAAGAAGTTACAGTTGACAGCAAGTACGCTAAACAGTCCGGTGGACGTGGACAGTACGGTCACTGTAAAGTTATCTTCACACCTATGGATCCAAACGGTGAAGAGACCTTCAAGTTTGAATCTACTGTAGTCGGTGGTGCTATTCCGAAGGAATATATCCCCGCTGTCGGCGAAGGTATTGAAGAAGCTGCTCAGTCTGGTATCCTTGGTGGATTCCCTGTACTGGGTGTACATGCTAACGTATATGATGGATCTTACCATGAAGTCGACTCTTCTGAAATGGCATTCCATATTGCCGGTTCTATGGCATTCAAGGACGCTATGAAGAAGGGCGGAGCAATCTTACT